>CAYSTX010000106.1:0-11485 GCA_964434035.1 uncultured Acetobacteraceae bacterium | reverse complement strand
TTTGACTGGGTGATCTGCGACAGCCCGGCCGGAATCGAGCGTGGCGCCACGCACGCGATGCATCACGCCGATGTCGCGATCGTCGTGACCAACCCCGAGGTCAGCTCGGTGCGTGACAGTGACCGCATTATCGGCCTCCTGGACAGCAAGACCGCCCGCGCCGAGCGTGGTGAGCGGATGGACAAGCACCTGCTGCTGACGCGATTCGACCCGGTGCGGGCCGAGCGCGGCGATATGCTGAAGGTGGACGACGTGCTCGAAATCCTGTCGATCCCGCTGCTCGGCATCATTCCGGACAGCGAGGAAGTGCTGCGCGCATCCAATATCGGCACGCCGATTACGCTCGCCTCGCCATTGAGCCCGCCGGCCCGCGCCTATGTCGAGTCGGCGCGGCGCTTGATGGGTGAGCAGCTTGACGTCATCGTCCCGGCCGAGAAGCGCGGGCTGATCGGACGTCTGTTTGGGCGGAGGGTCGCATGAGCCTCTTTGGCGGCTTCTTTCAGCGACGGAGCACCGCGCCGGCGGCGCGTGAGCGGCTGCAGATCCTGCTCGCGCATGAGCGGGCGGTGACCGGGCGGTCCGATCTCGCGGCCGTGCTGCAGGAGGAAATTCTCGGCGTGATCGCGCGGCATTTCCCGATCGACCGTGAGAAAGTGCAGGTGAAGCTCGATCGCGGGCGGGATATCTCGACGCTCGAGATCGATGTCGAGATACCGCCGCTGCCGGCGCCCATTGGCGGTTCCGGCGGGGCGCGCGCCGTCAACGCCTGACGCGGCTGGGCCGCGCCGATGACGCCTATCTTATCCGGCATGCGCGTGGTCGAAGTGTCGGCCTTCATTGCGGCCCCGCTTGGTGGGATGACGCTTGGCCAGCTTGGCGCCGACGTCATCCGCATCGACCCGATCGGCGGCAACATCGACCATGACCGTTGGCCGGTCACGCAGCAGGGCGTCAGCCTCTATTGGGCCAGCCTGAACAAGGCGAAGCGTTCCGTCACGCTCGCGCTTAACACCGACGAGGGGCGCGAGCTTGCCGCCGCGCTGATTACCGCGCCGGGGCCTGATGCGGGGATGCTGCTGACGAACCTGCCGGCGAGCGGCTGGATGGGTCACGCGCAACTCGCCGAGCGGCGGCCCGATCTCATCTCGCTGCGGCTGACTGGCAATCCGGACGGCTCGGCCGCGATTGACTACACGGTCAACTGCGCGAGCGGCTTTCCGATCGCGACCGGGCGTGACGCGGCGCCGGTCAACCACGTGCTGCCGGCCTGGGACATCGCGGCGGGCCTGACGCTCGCGACCGGTCTGCTGGCCGCCGAGCGTCACCGCGCCCGGACGGGTGAGGGCCAGGAGGTGACGCTCGCGCTATCGGACGTGATGCTCGCCGCCGTCGCGAACCTCGGCTACGTCGCGGACGTGCAGGTCAACAGCGCCGTGCGTCCACCGATGGGCAATGACCTGTATGGCGCGTATGGCCGCGATTTCGTCACCGCCGACGGCCGCTACATCTACATTTGCGCGATCAGCAACCGGCAGTGGCGCGCGATCGGCACGGCGATGGGCCTCGCCGACCGGCTCGCGATGATCGGGCCAATGATGGACGTCGATCTCGGCAGCGAGGCCGGCCGGTTCGCGGCGCGTGACGCGATTTCCGCCGTGCTGGCGCCCTGGGTCGCCACGCGCACGCTTGATGAGGTGCGGGCGAGCCTCAACGGGCGTGGCGTGCTATGGGGACCGTATCAGGATTTCGGCCAGCTGGTGCGCGAGGACGCGCGCTGTTCGGAGGCGAACCCGATGTTTCGCACGATCGATCAGCCAGGCGTCGGCCGCGTGCTGATGCCCGGCTCGCCACTGATGTTCGGCCTGCCCGCGCGTCTGCCGCCGGCCCCGGCGCCGCGTCTCGGCGCGGATACGGACGCAGTGCTGTCGTCCGTGCTCGGCCTGCCGGACCATGCGATCGCGGCGCTGCATGATCGCCGCGTCATCGCGGGGGCGGACGGCGCATGATCGCCGCGTTGCTCATCGACGCCGCAGCGGCCCTGACGTCGGCCGAACGTCTGCTCGCCCACACGCACCGCGCCGTCGCCGGACGCATCGCGCCCGATGGTCGCATCGACCCCGCGCGTCTCGAAGCGGAGCAAATGGCGGCGCACGGGCTCGCCTGGGTCACGACCTATGTCGAGACGCTGCGCCAAACACTGTCCTGGGCGCGGCGGCTGGATGCGGACGGGCGGTTGCGTGCGGTCGAGCTTGGCATGCTTCGGCTTGGCTTCGCGGAATACCTGTCGCAGCTCGCGGGCGGCATCGCGATCAGCCAGACGGAGATGGTTCGTCCGGCCGATTGCGGCGTCGGCGCCGAGCACGTAGCGGCGTTCCTCGCCGATGCGGCGGTTCGGCGGCTGACGGACGCCTCCGCGTTGCCGGCGCTGCGCGCGCAGATCGCCGAGGCGGCCGGCGCCGGCGCGCTGGGCGATTTGGGCATTGACGACGCGGACCTCCGCGCCATCCGCGACACCTTCGTCCGCTTCGCCGAAACCGAAGTCGCGCCGAACGCGCAGGACTGGCATCAGCAGAACGCGCTCATCCCGCTACCGCTGATCGCGCAGATGGCGGAATTGGGGGTATTCGGCGCGACGATCCCCGAGGCGCATGGCGGTCTCGGTCTCGGCAAGATCGCGATGTGCCTCATCAGCGAGGCGCTAAGCGAGGGCTACATCGGCGTCGGGTCGCTCGGCACGCGGTCGGAGATCGCGGGCGAGCTCATCGCGCAGAATGGCACCGACGCGCAGAAGGCGCGCTATCTGCCGGCAATCGCGTCGGCGGACATCCTGCCGACCGCCGTGTTTACCGAACCTAACACCGGCTCCGACCTCGGCGCGCTCCGTACCCGCGCCGTGCGGGATGGCGATGCATATCGTGTATCGGGCGCGAAGACTTGGATCACGCACGGGTCGCGCTCGGACCTGATGACGCTGCTCGTTCGAACCGATCCCGACAGTCGCGATTATCGAGGCCTCTCGATGTTGCTGGCCGAAAAGCCGCGCGGGACGGAGAGCGATCCGTTCCCGGCACCCGGCATGAGCGGGTCGGAGATCCAGGTACTGGGCTACCGCGGCATGCGTGAGTACGAGATCGCATTCGAGGATTTCCGCGTGCCCGTGACTGCGCTGCTCGGCGGGGTCGAGGGGCAGGGCTTCAAGCAGCTCATGCAGACGTTTGAGAGCGCGCGCATTCAGACGGCGGCCCGCGCGCTCGGCGTCGCACAGAACGCGCTCCGCCTCGGGCTCGACTACGCCGCCGCGCGTGTGCAATTCGGCAAACCACTGAGCGCATTTCCGCGCGTGCAGGCGAAGCTCGCCTGGATGGCGACCGAGACGATGATGGCGCGGCAGCTGACTTATTTCGCTGCGTATGAAAAGGATCGCGGCGCTCGTTGCGACATCGAGGCCGGAATGGCGAAGCTGTTGGCCGCGCGCGTCGCGTTCGCCAACGCGGATTGCAGCCTGCAAATCCATGGCGGCAACGGATACGCGGTCGAATATGCGATCAGCCGCGTGTTTTGCGATGCGCGTATTTTGTCGATTTTCGAGGGCGCGGCGGAGATTCAGGCCCACGTGATTGCCCGCGGACTACTCGCGCGCCACAATTAAAGTTGCTTCTGTTAATGACCGCAACGTGTGACGACGCTATCGAGAACACGTGAAGATTGCGCGTTTGACACACGCAAAGATTGACTGACACCCTCGCCATCGTTCCGTTCGGTGGCGAGGATTGCGATCGTGTCCAAATTCATCCCGCGCAAACTTTCATCATTGGCGCCATCAGGAATTAATCCTTTGGCGGTCGATACTGGTCTCGACGATGTCTGGCCGGTCCCGCTGCCGGCCGGCAAATCCGCCGTCGCGACATCTGGTCAGTCGCCGTCCAATACCGTTTCGGCGACTATGGATTCCGTTCCGTACCAAACATCGCCGAGCGCGAACGTGCAGCCGTCGGGCCTCGACGCAACCGAATCGGCATATCTCGCCACAGGCTTCTGGACCACCTATTCGAACAACGCACCGCCGCCGCACAGCTGGGGCGCGGGCCAAACCGTTGACGTCGCGGCCAATCCGGCATCGAACTTTAGCAATGCGGATCTTTCCGGGATCCAGAACGCGATCGCATTGTGGCGCAACGTCGCGAACATCAACCTCGTGTTCGACACGCCGACCGGGAATTCGGCGACCGATACACACACCTACAATACCGCATCGATTCAGATCACGCGCGGTACGGATCAGGGAGCGCATACGAGCGCTACATACTACACGACGCTGACCGGCGCCGGCGGCAGCGGGTCGGACCTGTTGTCGCAGGCAACGACTTCGATCGATACAGGTGTGCCAAGTTTCGCTGATCTGCATGATGTCGCGCAGCAGGACACGTCCGGGTATGGCGGCTACGGTTTCCTGACGCTTATTCACGAGCTTGGACACGCGCTCGGCCTCGGGCATGGCGGTCCGTATAACGGCGCCATCGATCCAAGCTTGCAGAATGGTGCGCACGACACGCGGCAATGTTCGGTGATGTCGTATTACAATCCGCAGGACGTTGGCGGGCAGGCGAATTACAACCTCAATGGCGTCAATTATTACAGCCAGACGCCGATGCTTGACGACGTCCTCGCGGTGCAGTCGATCTACGGCACGCCGACGCGCACCACGGCCGCGACAACATTCGGCTTCAACGCGACCGCGACGCTGCCGCAGGAATATAATTTCAACTTGGATCAAGTACCGATCGTGACGCTCTATGGCGGCAGCACGAACGGTCAGTCGAACACGCTGGACCTGTCTGGCTTCTCGACGTCCGCAACCGTCGACCTAAACCCGGGCACCTTCAGCAGCTGCGCCGGCCTCACGGACAATGTGTGCATTGGTTACGGCACCTCGATCGACAACGTCGTCGGCACGACCGGCGGCACAACATTCGTCGCCAATGGTGACTCGGACACGATCACCGGCCTCGGCGGCAGCAACAAAGTCATCTTTTCCCAAAACGCCGGCTCCTACTCGGTCAGAACATCGGGCAGCACGACCTACGTCACGGACGGCGGCGTGACCGACACGCTGAACAACATCCAGCTCCTGCAGTTCGCAGACCTGCAGGAGGCGCCGTGCTTCGCCGACGGTACGCTGATCCTGACCGAGGATGGGGAGATTGCTGTCGGGCAGTTGCGGCCCGGGATGCGCGCCGTCACGCTCGATCCCGTCACCGGCGCGCGTGGCCTCTCCGCGATCGTCTGGATCGGACGCCGCACCGTCGACGTCGGACGGTGCGCGCATCCCGCGCTCGCGGCGCCGGTCGTCTTCGTGCGTGATTCGATCGGGCCGGGGGCGCCGTCACGCGATCTGGTCGTCTCGCCCGATCACGCGGTGTTCGTGGACGGAATGTTAATTGCCGCACATCGGCTGGTGAACGGTCGTTCCATCCGGCAGGACCGCACGCCGCGCTGCATTACCTATTGGCACGTCGAGCTTGCGGCGCACGCGGTTCTGGTCGCCGACGGCCTACCGGCGGAAAGCTATCTTGCCTCCGGCAATCGCCATCGCTTCACCCGCGCGCGCGGCATGCCGGCCGTGAGCGGGGCGCAGCAGCCATGCGTTCCCTACGTGACCGATTCCCGCCGCCTCGAGCCGGTTTGGCGCCGCTACGCCGACCGGGCGGGCGTCGCGGCGATGCCGGAAACCCGCCGTGACGAGAAGCACGCGCCGACGCCAACGCTGGTCGTCGGCGCGCGCACGCTGAAACTGATAGAATCATCAGCGGGACGGCTCAGCGTGCCGATCCCGCGCGATGCGGCCGGACAGGTCGCGACTCTCTGCGCCGACGCGACCTGTCCGGCCGACCGGATGCCGTGGGAAGGCGACCGGCGGAAGCTCGGCCTACCGATCCGTCGCATCCTCGCGCAGGGGCCAGGCGGCACGACGGACGTCGCGATCGACGCGCCGCATCTCACCGCCGGCTGGTGGCCGCCGGAACGGGACGGGGCGGGCCAGGTTTTTCGCTGGAGCGGACAAGCCGCCTCCCTCGCGCTCCCCCCTGAAACCTGGCTGCTCGAGTTCATGCTCGCCGCCTGAGGGCCGAGCCGGATCGGCCCGTCCGGGAGGGCGCACGCGGGCCGATCCGTGTCTTCCGCGCATCTCTCCGGCGAAAATTGCGAAAATGCACCCCGTCCGTATGGAACATAATGCGGCCGCCTGACGAAGGTTGGGTATGGTGCGCCCGCCCGACCTACCCAAGTTAGCCCGGGCGCCGCCGCGTGTCCGCGTCTGCGCCATCGGCCGCAGCGCCCATCGTTCCGACAGGCTGGCCGGAGAGAAATCGCTTGCACGACATCGAACCGCTCCCCACCGACTACGCCATCGCCGCGACCGCGAGCTTGCAGGAGCGACGGCCGCGGACGCTGAAACACGGCGACACGTTCGCGCTGTTCGACCCGAACGGCGACATCATCCCCGGTCCCGGCTCGGTCGAGGGGCTGTTTCACGCCGATACGCGCTACCTCTCGGCGATGGCGCTGTTGATCGAGGGCGTGCGGCCGATGCTGCTCAGCTCGACCATGCGCGACGATAACGCGACGCTGACCTGCGATCTGACCAACCCCGACGTGACCGACGCGACCGGACAGCCGCTCGATCACGACATGATCCATGTGCGGCGGACCAAGTTCGTCTTCGCCGCGAGTTGTTTCGAGCGGATCGCGATCCGCAACTATGCCGCCGTGCCGATCCGCCTTCGCGTCGCGCTGCGCTTCGCCGCCGATTTCGCGGACTTGTTCGAGGTGCGGGGCGCTGTTCGGCCGTTTCGCGGTCGTACGGAGATGCCGTCGGTCGGCACCGACCGGGTGGATCTCGGCTATGTCGGTCTCGACCGGCGGCGGCGCACGACGACGGTCCGATTCGACCCCGTCCCGGAGACGATCGGCGCCGACCGCGTCGGCTACACGGTCGACCTGAAGCCGGGGGCACGCCACGTCCTTCATGTCGAGGTGCGGTGCGACGATGCGACAGACGTCGTCGCGCGTCCTCGCGATGCGTTCTATGACGCAATCCGCGCGGCGCGCCGTTCGCTGCGCGCCTCGGCCGCGCGGGCGACGGCGATCATTTCGTCGAACGACATTTTCAACGAATCGGTCCGGCGCTCCGTCAGCGATTTCTACATGCTGGTGACCGACACCGAGCAGGGCGCCTATCCCTACGCCGGCATACCGTGGTTCAGCACCGCGTTCGGCCGTGACGCGCTGGTCGCGGCGATGGAAACGCTCTGGATGGATCCATCGATTGCGCGCGGCGTGCTGGGATTTCTCGCCGCCAATCAGGCCGACCGCGTCGATCCCGTGGCCGACGCCGAGCCGGGCAAGATCCTGCACGAGGTGCGGCGCGGCGAGATGGCTGAACTGGGGGAGGTGCCATTTCGCCGCTACTACGGCAGTGTCGATTCGACGCCGCTCTTCGTCATGCTCGCCGGCGCATATCTGGAGCGGACGGGCGACACTGACACAATGCGCGCGCTGTGGCCGGCGATCAGCCGGGCGCTCGACTGGATCGACCGCTATGGCGATCGGGACCGCGACGGTTTCGTTGAATACGATCGGCAGACCGAAAAGGGTCTCGCCAATCAGGGCTGGAAAGATAGTTTCGACAGCGTCTTTCATGCGGACGGCACCGCGGCGGTCGGGCCGATCGCGCTTGTGGAGGTGCAGGGCTACGTCTTCGCGGCAAAGCAGGCGGGCGCCATAATCGCGCGCGCGCTCGGCGACGCGGACGCGGCGGATCGTTTCAGCCAGGACGCGTCCGAGATGCGGGCGCGGATCGAGGCACGGTTCTGGCTGCCAGACATCGGCACGTACGCGCTGGCGCTCGACGGCACGAAGCGGCCCTGCGCGGTGCAAGCATCCAACGCCGGCCATCTGCTGCTGGCCGGCGTGCCGGCGCTGGAGCGGGCGGTGGCCGTCGCGGAGACGCTGCTCGGCAGGTCATTCTACTCGGGTTGGGGCGTGCGCACCGTCGCGGTCGGCGAGGCGCGGTACAATCCGATGTCCTACCACAACGGCTCGGTCTGGCCGCACGACAACGCGCTGATCGGCATGGGTATGGCGCGGTATGGGTTGCGCCGGGAAGCGGCGCGGGTGCTCGAAGGGTTGTTCGACGCGTGCGCCTACATCGACCTCCGCCGCCTGCCGGAACTGCTGTGCGGGTTTCCGCGCCGGCGTGGGGAGGGTCCGACATTTTATCCGGTCGCCTGCGCGCCACAGGCATGGTCGGCGGCGGCGATGCTTGGGCTGCTGCAGGCCTGCCTCGGCATCGGCTTCGATCCGGCGACGCGAACGGTTCGGTTCGATCGACCGGTGATGCCACGTTTCGTCAATGAGATTTTGCTCTACGGCTTGACGCTCGGCGGCGCGTCGATTGACGTCGCGCTGCGCGGCAATGGCAATCAGGTTTCAATGACGGTGCTCGCGCGCCGCGGGGATGTCCGGGCGACGCTCACCGCCTGAGCATCGCCCGGATGTTTGCGCGCGTCCGTCTGTTGCGCATTGCCGCGTGCCGGTTCAATGCTAACGAAACAAAAGCCGGAGGACGCGCACATGTCGATCTACGGAGGGCCCGTTTTCGAGATGGCCCGGAGCCAGTTCGTCACAATCTCCGATTACCTCGGCATACCGGAGGATGAACGCGACAGGCTCCTATATCCAAAGCGCTCGGTCACCGTTTCCTGCCCGATCCACCGCGACGATGGATCGACCGCGGTCTTTGAGGGCTACCGCGTTCAGCACCACCTTACGCTCGGCCCGACGAAGGGCGGCACGCGGTTCTCACCCAGCGTCGACATCGGCGAGATCGCAGCGCTCGCGATCTGGATGAGCTGGAAATGTGCGCTGGCCGGGCTGCCCTATGGCGGCGCGAAGGGCGGCGTCACGGTTGATCCGCACCGCCTGTCAACGCGCGAGCTGGAGGGGCTAGCCCGTCGCTACATGCAGGAGATGATCCCGTTCGTCGGCCCGCACACGGACGTGATGGCGCCCGACATGGGGACGAACGAGCAGGTCATGGCGTGGTTCATGGACACGTATTCCATGTATCAGGGCCAAACCGTGACCGAGATCGTCACCGGCAAGCCGGTCGCCTCTGGCGGCACCGAGGGAAGGCGGGAGGCGACAGGGCGCGGGGTCGCGATCCTGGTGGACCGGGCGATGGAGCGTCTCGATATGCGCCCCGTCGGCGCGACCGCGATCGTGCAGGGCTTCGGCAATGTCGGCTCGGTCTCGGCGGCGGCGCTGGCCGAGCGGGGCATCAACGTCGTCGGCGTGAGCGACCACACCGCGTGCTATTACGACCCGCGCGGCCTCGACGTGCCGGCGCTGCTCGCACACACCGCAAAGCGCGGGGCGCTGGCCGGCTATTCGACCGAGGCGGAGGCGGACCCCGCGACCCTGCTGCGCCAGCGATGCGACATCCTCGTGCCGGCGGCGCTTGAACGGGTGATTGACGCGGAGACGGCGGCTGCACTCCGCTGCCGGATCCTGGCCGAGGGGGCCAACGGCCCGACGACGCCCGAGGCCGACCGCGTGCTGGAGCAGCGGCCGGACGTGTTCGTCATTCCCGATATCCTCTGCAACGCCGGCGGCGTGGTCGTCAGCTACTTCGAGTGGGTACAGGATCTGCAGCAGCTGTTCTGGGACGAGAGCGAGGTCATGACCCGCCTTCGCACCATCCTCGATGGCGCCTTTGCCCGCGTTATGGCCCGTGCCGACCGCGACGGCGTGCCGACGCGCACGTCGGCGATGGCGATTGGCGTCGAGAAGGTGCGGGCGGCGAAGGAGATGCGCGGCCTGTTTCCATGAGGGTGGGGCTGGCATGCCGCCCAGGATCGTCCCTGATTCCGGTCATAGCGGGGGTGAAGCTTGCCGACCGGTCCGAGTCACAGCTTCGTGTTCGGCCCCAGAACGTCGCCGCATGTGGCACTCGTCACAGCGTCGGCGCCGCCGCCCAGCCATCCTGCGTCACGCCGGGTGTCGCCCCAGTGAGCCCGGCAGCGGTGGGAATTCCTGGCCCATCATCGACCCAGACCCTTCGGCCCGGCCGCCCTACGCGGACCGGGCCGCTTTTTGTCTACGCCCGCTCGGCGATCGGCGTCGGCCGTCCGTCGGCGTCGAGAGCGACCATCGTGAATTCGGCTTGCGTGACCTGCATCCGCTCGCTGCGGCCGACCCGGATGGTCCATGCCTCGACCGCAAAGGTGACCGACGTGCGGCCAGTTCGCAGGTGTTCGGCGTAGCAGCAGACCGTGTCGCCGACCTTCACCGGTGCCAGGAACGTTAGATTGCTGACCGCTTTCGTCACCGTGCGGCGCTGCGCGAAGCGGGCCGCCGTCATCCCGGCCGCGAGGTCCATCAGCGACATGATCCAGCCGCCGAAGATGTCGCCGGCCGGGTTCGTATCAGCCGGCATCGCGAGGGTTCGGAGCGCCAGTTCACCGCGCGGTTCGGTCATCCGCCGTCACCTTTCTGGAAATTGGGCGCGAGACGTATGATGTTGGACCATGGACGGCCAGGGGCAAAGCACGGTGCGGAACGAGATTCTCCTGCGGCACGATGAGGGCGCGGTCGCCTGGCTGACGCTCAATCGGCCCGATTCACGCAACGCGCTGTCCTCCGCGCTGATGACCGCGCTCGCCGACGCCCTGCGCGAGGTTGAGGCTGACCCGGCGATCCGCGTCGTCGTCATCGGGGGCGCTGGACCGGCGTTCTGCGCCGGGCATGATCTACGCGAGGCGCGGGCGCTCGGGACGGATCCGTGCGGGGCGCAGGCGCTGTTTGAGCAGTGCTCCGCGCTGATGCTCCAGATCGTCAATCTCGGCAAACCGGTGATCGCGCGCGTGCATGGCATTGCGACCGCCGCCGGATGCCAGTTGGTTGCAACCTGCGATCTCGCCGTCGCCTCGACCGAGGCGCGGTTCGCGACGCCCGGCGTCAATATCGGCCTCTTCTGCTCAACGCCTATGGTCGCGCTCAGCCGTGCCGTGCCGCGGAAGGCGGCGCTTGAGATGCTGCTGACGGGCGATGCCGTCGACGCGGACCACGCGGTGACGATCGGCCTAGTCAATCAGGTCGTGCCGGCGGACACGCTCGACGACGCGGTGCGCACCCTCGCCGAACGGGTCGCACGCGCGAGCCCGCTAACGCTCGCAATGGGCAAGCGGGCGTTTCAGCGTCAGGCCGACCTGCCACTCCCGGCCGCGTATGAGGCGATGTCGACCGTGATGGCGAAGAATCTGCAGGCCGAGGATGCGGCTGAGGGGATCGGCGCTTTCATCGAGCGGCGCGCCCCGGTCTGGACCGGGCGCTGACGGGCTGGGCGCGTCATGGCCGCCGACCCCTATGAGACACTCGGCGTCTCCCGCGACGCCGATGAGGCCGCGATCCGCAGCGCATACCGCTC
>CAYSTX010000105.1:2722-11718 GCA_964434035.1 uncultured Acetobacteraceae bacterium | reverse complement strand
GACACGGGCCAGAGCCGCGTGCCCGACCCACCGGACAGGATTACCGGAACGATTGCGGACTCGGCCATGGGTTTTCCTATAGGCGGCGGGCTTCCGGCGTGTCCAGCGGCGCCGCCCAGGGCGGTTGCCGGCGGAATGGACCGATGGTTGCATGGGCGCAAGCCGCCCCCAAGCCGGAGGAGCCAGCATGACAAACCGCCCGACTGCCCTCACCCTCGCCGCGACCGCGCTTGCGCTGTGCGCCGCGACCCCGGCCGGAGCGGCCACGCCGAGCTTCGTCCATGACGGCGCCGTCACGGTCTGCACCGACCCGACCTACGCGCCGATGGAGATGTATGAGCATCCCGGCGACAAGGAACCGGTCGGCTTCGATATCGACCTCGCCAGGGCGCTCGCCGAGAAATGGGGCGCGAAGCTTCGCATCATCAGCATGGATTTCTCCGGCCTGCTGCCGGGGATCGACGCGAAGCGGTGCGATTTCGTGATCTCCGGCATGTTCATCACGCGGGAGCGCACGCAGAAGTTTTCGGCCGCCCCTTACCTCGTCTCCTCGATGGTCCTGCTGACCAAGGCCGGCACGACGGGGATCAAGACGCCGGACGACCTCGCGGGCAAGACTGTCGCGGTGCAGGCGGCGACGCAGTATGAGATGCGGGCGCACGTGCTCTCGGACGATTTCGTCAAGGCCGGCAAGCCCGCGATCACCATCCAGTCCTATCCCGGCGGCGCCGACGCGGTCCAGCAATTGACGACCGGCCGCGCCATCGCCGCAATCACGCAGGATACCGAGGCGGCGTATCGCGCGGTGGCGCAACCGGGGCAGTTCGCGGTCGCCTACGTCTATCCCGCGACCGATACGTTTGGCGTCTATTTCGCCAAAAGCGCCGCCGACGAGGCCGCCGTCCGCGCCGACATCGACGCGATCCGCGCCGCCGGCACGGTGAAGTCGCTCGCCGCGAAATGGCACATGCCGGCATCCGACGCGGAGGCGCCGCTCGGCAAGTGAGGCGCGGCAGCCGCGTTTGGCCCCGGTGATCGGACATGGCGTTCGACACCGGGCTTTTCTGGCAATCGCTGTTCTCATGGCCGTTCGCGCGGGGCGCGCTGGTGACGCTGGCGCTCGCCATCGCCTCGCACGCCGTCGGCATCGCGGCGGGTCTCGGGCTCGCGCTGATGACCCGAATGCGCGGCCGGTTCGCGGGCGCCGCGCGCGGCTTCGTTATGTTCTACCTGTGGCTGTTTCGCGGCGCGCCGGCGTTGCTTTTGCTGCTGTTCGTCTGGAACGCGCTGCCGCAGCTACTGCCTGTGTTTCGTGGCGACTGGTTCACGCCGTTTCTTGCAGCCTTCGTCGCCCTCTCGCTCAACGAAACCGCGTATCAGGCCGAGATTGCGCGGGCGGCGCTGCTGTCCGTCCATGACGAACAGCGCGCGGCGGCGGCGGCGCTTGGGCTCCATCCGTTCCAGGCGTTCTGGCTCGTCATCCTGCCGCAGGCGCTCCGAGTCGCGCTGCCGCCGACCGCCAACGAGTTCATTACTCTGACCAAAACGACGTCGCTCGCCAGCGTCATCTCGTTGCAGGAGTTGCTGGCCACCACGACTCGTGCCAGCAGTGCTTCCTTTCGCTACACGGAGTTCTACGCGGTGGCGCTCGTCTACTACCTCGCGATCGTTTCCGCGCTGATGCTGGTGCAAGTGCGGCTCGAGCGGCGGCTCGCGATGCAGGGAGGGCAGGCATGATCAAGCAGCTTCACGGGTATCCGGAAATGGCGGACCCGCAGGCGCGGCCGCGCTACACGGGGATCGCGACGTTTTTCCGCACGCCCGCGACCGAGACGCTGACCGATATCGATATCGGCGTCATCGGCGTGCCGTACGACGGCGGCGTGACCAACCGCCCCGGCACACGCCACGGACCGCGTGCGGTGCGGGAGGCGTCGGCGCTTATCCGCCGGATCAATTCGTCGACCGGCATCGCCCCGTTCGCCGCCGCGCGCGTGCGCGATCTTGGTGATTGCTGGATCGAACGGCCGTATGAGCTCGAAGGCGCGCTCGGCGAAATTGCGACGTTCTATCGCGCCGTCATCGCGGCCGGGATCGTGCCGCTATCGGTCGGCGGCGACCACAGCATCTCGCTGCCCATTCTGCGCGCGGTCGCCGCCTCGGGGCCGGTCGGCATGGTGCATATCGACGCGCATTGCGACACGGGCGTTGATTACATGGGCTCACGCTTCCACCACGGCGCGCCGTTCTCGCGCGCGGTCGAGGAGGGTTTGCTCGATCCGAAGCGCGTCATTCAGATCGGCATTCGCGGCTCAACGAATGACCCGACGATGTGGCAGTTCAGCGAGACTCACGGCATGCGCGTGATGCCGATGGAAGAGGTGCACGACCATGGCTGGCGCCACGCGGTCGAGGAAGCGCGGCGCGTCGCCGGAACCGGCCCGGTTTATCTCAGTTTCGACATCGATAGTCTCGACCCCGCGCAGGCACCCGGTACCGGCACGCCGGAGGCCGGGGGGCTGACCGCGCTGGAGGCGCTGCGGATCCTGCGCGGCCTGCGCGGGCTCGACATCGTCGCCGCCGATTTGGTTGAGGTATCGCCGCCGTTCGATGTGGGCGGGATCACATCACTCAATGCCGCCAATATCCTATTCGAGGAACTCTGCCTGCTCGCCGAGGCGCGCTCCGCACGCCTGTCGTCTCGTTCGTAGCCATCGACTGAAAGACGCATCATGTCCCTCGCCAACGACCCCCAATCCGCCATCCACGACGCCGTCCGCGCGATCGAGCCACACCTGATCGAAATCCGGCGCGACATCCACGCGCACCCCGAACTCGCCTTCGAGGAATTCCGCACGAGCGGCATCGTCGCCGCCGAACTGGCACGGCTCGGCATTCCGCATCAGACGGGGATCGGCCGCACGGGCGTCGTCGGCTTGATCGAGGGCGGGCGGCCGGGTCCGGTCCTGGCGATCCGCGCCGACATGGACGCGCTGCCGATCCATGAACAGACTGGGCTGCCGTTCTCGAGCACGATTGACGGCAAGATGCACGCCTGCGGCCACGACGTGCATACGGTGACATTGCTGGGCGTCGCCGACGTGCTGCGGCAGATGGCGCCGCAGCTTGCGGGCACGATCAAGCTGGTCTTTCAGCCGGCCGAGGAGACGCTCGGCGGCATGGCGGCGATGATCGAGGACGGGGTGATGGAGGGGCCGCATGTCGACATGGCACTCGGCTTTCACAACCGCCCCACCATGCCTGTTGGCAAGTTCAGCTACGTCCGCGGCATTGGAAGCGCTTCGTCCGACCACATCAAGATCGTTGTCTCCGGCAAATCGGGCCACGCGGCGCACCCGAACAACGCGGTTGATCCGGTGGTCGCGGCGGCACATCTGGTGACGCAGATTCAGACAGTCGTTTCACGCGAAGTCGACCCGCTGCATCCGGCCGTCGTGACGATCGGTGCGATCAACGGTGGCTACGCCCACAACATCATCCCCGACCACGTGACGCTGCTCGGCACGGTCCGCACATTGGACGAGAAGGCACGCGCCATCGCCGAGTCGGCGATCCAGCGTCTTTGCGACGGGATGCTCGGCGGGATGCGGGTGCAGTGCGAGCTGACCTACACGCGCGGCGTTCCAAGCATCCGCAACGATGACCGTGTGCTCGACGTGTCTGTCGCCGCCATGCGGCAGCAATTCGGCGCGGACAAGGTCGTCGAGAGCCGGGCCGGCCTCGGCGGCGAGGATTTCGCGCTGATGACCGAGCTTGTGCCGGGGTGCCGAGTGTTGATCGGCGCCGGACAACCGGGCCGGTCGGACCACGTTCACAATTCGGACTATCAGCCGGACGAAGCGTGCATCGGCCTCGGCGTCGAGGCGCTGTCGCGCGCGGCGCTCGAACTGCTCGGCTGAAACCGCCTGAGGCGCGCCGCGCGCCTGTCGTCTCGTTTGTAAACATACCCACTGAAAGCCGCTCAATGTCACTCGCCAACGACCCGCAATCCGCCATCCACGACGCCGTCCGCGCGATCGAACCGCATCTGATTGAAATCCGCCGCGACATTCACGCGCACCCGGAACTCGGCTTCGAGGAAGTACGAACGAGCGGCATCGTCGCCGCCGAGCTCAAGCGGCTCGGCATCGCGCATCAGACGGGAATCGGCCGCACCGGCGTCGTCGGCGTGATCGAGGGCGGCCGGCCGGGACCGGTGCTGGCGATCCGCGCCGACATGGACGCACTACCGATCCACGAGCAGACGGGGCTGCCCTTCGCCAGCACGATCGACGGCAAGATGCACGCCTGCGGCCACGATGTGCATACGGCGACATTGCTCGGCGTCGCCGACGTGCTGCGGCAGATGGCGCCGCAACTTGCGGGCACGATCAAGCTGGTCTTTCAGCCGGCCGAGGAGACGCTGGGTGGAATGGCGGCGATGATCGAGGACGGGGTGATGGAGGGGCCGCACGTCGACATGGCGCTCGGCTTCCACAACTACCCGACCATGCCGATCGGGCAGTTCGCCTATTGCCGCGGCGCCTGCCTCGCCGCCTCTGACCGCATCAAGATCGTCATCTCCGGCAAGTCCGGCCACGCGGCGCATCCGAACAACGCGGTCGATCCGGTCGTCGCTGCGGCGCATCTGGTGACGCAGCTCCAGACCGTTGTTTCACGCGAGGTCGATCCACTGCATCCGGCCGTGGTGACGGTCGGCGCGATCCACGGCGGAATCGCCCACAACATCATCCCTGACAGTGTCACGTTGCTCGGCACCGTCCGCACGCTGGACGAGAAGACCCGCACAATGGCCGAGGCGGCGATCCAGCGTCTCTGCGAGGGGATGCTCGGCGGGATGCGGGTGCAGTGCGAGCTGACCTACACGCGCGGCGTCCCGAGCCTCCGCAACGACGACCGCATACTTGACGCCACCGTCGCCGCAGTGCGCCAGCAATTCGGCGCGGACCGCGTCGTCGAGGGTGTGCCGAGCCTTGGTGGCGAGGATTTCGCGCTGATGGCCGAGCGTGTTCCGGGGTTTCAGTTGCGGATCGGATCCGGCCAGCCGGGCCGCGCGGATCAGCTACACAATTCCGACTTCCAGCCGGACGAAGCGTGCATCGGCCTCGGCGTCGAGGCGCTGTCGCGCGCGGCGTTCGAACTGCTCGGCTGACAGCCCGTCAGACGCGACGCGCGCGGAGTTTCGACCACACGAACAGGGCGGCGGCGATCAGCACCAGCGCGACGATCACGGCATCGAAGCGATGCAGGATCGAGCGCAGGCGCGGGTCGCTGTCCCACCGCTCACCGAGCGCCGCGCCGATATAGGCGAGCGCGTAGCACCAGATGAACGATCCGACGAACGTATAGATCTGAAACGGCATCTGCGGCATCCGCGCCATGCCAGCCGGTAGCGCGATAAACGTGCGAACGACCGGCAATACGCGCGCGATGAACACCGCGACCGGACCAAAGCGCGCAAAGAACCGTTCCGCGCGCGCGAGGTCGTCCACGTCGACCAGCACATAGCGCCCATACCGCTCGACAATACGCCGCCCGCCCGTCGCACCCACCCAATACGCGACGGTCGAGCCGATATTACAGCCGATGGCGCCCGCGACCGCGACACCCAACAGGCTGAACCGACCGAGCGAGGCGAGGTAGCCCGCGAACGGCATGATGATCTCGGACGGCAGCGGAATACAGGCGGACTCGATCGCCATCAGCGCGGCAACACCCGCATATCCGCCGGCGGCGATCGCGCCGGTGATCCAGGCGGCAAGCATTTCGATCAATTCGTCGTCTCCTCTCACCGCATCGGCGCGTTACGCCCTTGTCGCACCTAGCGCGCGGCGCATCTAGCTTCGATTAGCCCGCCACATTGTCCGGAACCGCCCATGCTAGCAGACGCGCCCAAGACCGCTGGCTCCATTGATCACGTCGTTGTGCTGATGATGGAAAACAATTCGTTTGATCGGATGCTCGGCAGCCTGCGGGAGGTGTATCCGTCGCTCGACGGCGTCGATCCCGCGCACCCGCGCACGAACCCCGACCCGGACGACGGTGCGGTCGCGCAGGCCCCGACGACCGCACGCAACATCGACCGGGATCCGAAACACTATTTGCCGAACGGCCTCGCGCAGCTCGATGGCGGGACGAACAATGGTTTCGTCGCCGATTTCGCGCATACGCATCCGAACAGCACGCCGGCCGAACGGGCCGAGATCATGGCCTATTACCCGCGCGGCTTTCTCCCTGCGCTGCATACGCTCGCTGAAAACTTCATGATCTGCGACCATTGGTTCTCGTCGCTGCTGGGGCCGACCTGGATCAACCGGCTGTTCGCCCAATCCGGCACGTCGCTCGGTCATATCAGCGAGCCCGGCAGCCTCTTCAGCACCAAGCTTCACCTCTACGACCAGCGCACGCTCTATGATGAGCTGCACGATGCGGGCGTGAAGTGGCGGATCTATTACGGTGACGTTCCGCAATCACTCGTGCTCACGCATCAGCTCAAGCACATCGGCTCCTATCGACGGTTCGCACACTGGAAGGACGACATCGCGCGTGGCGATCTGCCGGCCTATACGTTCATCGAGCCGACGTATTTCGGCCCGAATCAAAACGATCAGCACCCGCCACACGACATCTTCCGCGGTGATGCACTGATTGCGCGTGTCTACAATACGCTCCGCGACAATCCGGCCCTGTTTGCGCGCACGCTGCTGATCATCACGTATGACGAGCATGGCGGTTTCTTCGACCATGTCGTGCCGCCACGCACGGTCGCGCCTGACGAGCACACGCACCATTACGCGTTCGACCGGCTCGGCTTCCGGGTGCCGACCGTCATTGTCTCCCCACTGCTCGATCCCGGTGTCGTCAGCGACGTGTTCGATCATACGAGTTTGTTGCGGATGGCAAGCAATCTTTGGCCGAGCGTTCGTCCGCTTGGGCGGCGGGCCGAGCAGGCGAACGATCCGGTGGCCGCAGCGACATGGCGCAGCACGCCACGCACCGACCTTCCGGTCGCGCCGACCGCGCCCGACATTCAGGACGCGCGGCCGGTCGACAGGCTCGAGGGCTTCAAGGAATCGCTATTTGGCATGAGCCATTATTTCGAGAGCATGCTGAGCGACTCGCCCCGCCGGACCGGGCTAATGTCGCGCACGTATGAGGCGCTGGAGGACGGCTGGAAGCAGGCGCAGCTTGCAACCGACCGGATCAACGCGCTGTTCGAGGAGCATGCTGAAGGCGGCTTGCTGCACCGCTTTGGTGCGGCGCTGCACTCGATCGGCCAGCGCGTCGGGCTCTGACGCTACACCGAGGCACGGAACTCGCATCGGGCTGCGACGACGTATGTGCACTGCGGCACATGTGCACTAGTGACAAACTGACACGGAATTGGAGGCGAAGCGAACATGCGGGTAGCGATTTACGGCCTGGGCGCGATTGGCGGTCACATGGCGGGACGGCTCGCGCGCGGCGGGGCGCAGGTTTCGGTCGTCGCACGCGGCGCGACGCTGGACGCGGTGCGGGCGGCCGGCGCGATCCGGATCGAGGCGGCGGACGGTCCCTTCACCGCGCCGATCGCGGTCGCCAGCGACGACCCCGCCGATCTCGGGAAGCAGGACGCGGTGATCGTCGCGGTCAAGGCGCCGGCGCTGCCGTCGATTGCGCCCCGCATCGTGCCGCTGCTTGGCCCGGCGACGCCCGTCGTGTTCGCGATGAACGGCATTCCGTGGTGGTATTTTCACGACCTCGACGCCACCCGCCGCGTGCCGCAAGTGGACCCGAGCGGCGCGGTCTGGAACGCAATTAGCCCGGCGCGCGCTGTCGGCTGTGTCGTCTATTCGGCGTGCGAGGTGACCGCGCCCGGCACGGTCCGTGTCGTCAACCCAAACAGTCGCTTCATCCTCGGTGAGCCGGATGGCCAACTCTCGAACCGCGCCCGCGCGGTTGCCGACGCGCTGAAGGCCGGTGGCGTCGGGTCGGACGTGACGGGCGACATTCGCGGCGCGATCTGGACGAAATTGCTGTCCAACCTCGCGAGCGGCCCGATCGCGGTGCTCACCAACAGCATCGTGGCCGATGCAATGACCGAGCCCACCGTGCAGGCGGCGGCGCGGGCCGTCATCAACGAAGGGGCGGCGATCGCGCGCGCACTCGGCGTCGCGATCGAGGTGGACGCCGACCGCCTCATCGGCAACGCGGCGCGCCTGCATCATCGCCCGAGCATCCTGCAGGACCTGCAGCTCGGCCGCCCCATGGAGATCGACGCGATTTACACGGCCCCGCTCGCCATGGCCCGCGCGGCCGGCGTCGCGACGCCGGTGCTTGATCTGCTGGTCGGGCTCACGATCGTGCGGGCGCGGGAGGCGGGGCTTTACGGCGCGGCGGCGTGACGACGTAAAGACGGCGAGCAGGAAGACGGTCCCCCGGAAAACGCGGCGATCCAGCCGCACCCGGAGTCCGCCAGAACCACGGAGACGGTGGCGCCTCTCACGGACGGCAACCTGCTCGCGCCGACCTGAAGCACTCCCATCATGCGGAGCAGGGGAAAACCGTTGCCCTCGATGATCGGGCCGTCGCCGAAGCCCCAGCCGTCGTCGCTGACACGGATCGCGATCCGGTCCGGCCCCGCCCGCTCGACCCGCACGCAAACCCGCCCGCGCTGCAGGCTATAAAACGCGTGTTCGACAGCATTACACAGCAGTTCGTCCACGATGCGGGAGACGATGTGCCGCGGCGGCTCGGGACAGCCGGCCTCCACCTGGACGTCAAGTTCAATGGTCAGGTCGTCCCCGATGATCGCGGCGAGGGTGAGGCTGCAAAACTGCTTCAGCGCCCGATCGAAGGACAGGACCGAGGGCAGCGGGGACTGCTCGCCCTCGTCCGCGGAGAAGCCACTTATTGTGACCATGGTGAAGGGCTACCTTAGACTGTCTCGGATACGGCGCCGTTCGACCTAGTCCCTGGCTACTGAGAGGCGACCG
>CAYSTX010000105.1:1198-2622 GCA_964434035.1 uncultured Acetobacteraceae bacterium | reverse complement strand
CCGCATGAATCGCGCACATTGGACGGACCAAGCAGCGGGAGCTGAACGGCCGGGCCGGGACCCGCTCCCCAAACGCCGAGTGTCTGCCCGAAATCGGCCTTGTGTCCGGGTAGACCCCAGTCGGTGGCGACGTCGAACAGCCCGGCGCCGCCCACGGTCGTATTGACCGCGAATCGCTGCGTCGTCGTCCACGCGCGCCCGAAGGAGCCCTGCAGCACGTCGTTCACCGCGACGGCGGGCTCCCCCAGGTTGCTGATGAAGTCATGAACGCTGGTGCGGACCCGCTTCGGCACGTAGTTCTCGTACCCTCGTGCGACCGGCTGCAATGCGTTGCGGTCCACGAACTGGTTTCCGGCGAAGATGGCCCGGTTCGTCGGTTCAGCCGGGTCGTTGGCCTTATCGTATTCCGCGCGCGCCTCCGGATCCGTCGGCACATGGGCGCAGGCCGCGAGTGTGGCGATCGACGCCAGAAGCCCGCAGCGGAACGCGGCTCTGGAAATAAGCTCGGTCATGCGATGCACTCCTGTTTCGAAGGCACCGGACCGTATGCAGCTCGGCTGTCCGCCTGATGTTCGCTTTACGTCCGTGTGGAAATGATGTCTCGGGGCGGACACAAACGGCGCAAACCGCGGACATCACGCCGGGATCGAGGCCGCGGTATGAAGTGCGTCGGGATAGTCAGTGAGTATGGGCCGCATGCCGCACCTGCTGGTCGTCGACGACGATGAGGACATTCTCTCGTTGCTCGCCGGCTTCTTTGAAAAGCACGCGCACCTCGTCACGATCGCGTCGGGCGGGGCGGAAATGTTCGAGGCGCTGGAGACAAGCACGATCGACCTGGTGATTCTTGACGTGATGCTGAAAGGCGAGGACGGGTTCAGCCTGTGCCGCCGGTTGCGGGCCATGTCGACCGTGCCAGTCATCATGCTGACCGCCATGGGCGAGCATACGGACCGGATCGTCGGGCTGGAGATCGGGGCCGACGACTATCTGGTGAAGCCGTTCGACGCGCGCGAGCTTCTGGCGCGCGTCAAGGCGGTCCTGCGGCGGACGGCCGAAACGATGGCGACAGGCAACGCGTCCGAAACGCGGCCGATGCTCCGTTTCGCGGGATGGCGGCTCGACATCGCGCGGCGGGAGCTGCGATCGGACGACAACACCCTGATGTTTCTGTCGGCGGGTGAGTTCGATTTGCTGCTCGCATTCGTGGAACACCCGCAACGGGTTTTGACGCGGGACCAGCTCCTCGACCTGGCACGCGGCGCGTCCCACGCCGCATATGACCGGAGCATCGATGTCCAGATCAGCCGCCTTCGGCGCAAGCTGGAGCCTGATGCCGGAAGCCCGTCCATCATCCGCACCGTCCGCAACAGCGGCTACATATTTACGCCGAAGGTGGTTCGCGGATGAGGTTCGCGCTTGCT
>CAYSTX010000105.1:0-1098 GCA_964434035.1 uncultured Acetobacteraceae bacterium | reverse complement strand
GTCAATTGGTATCCAGCGACATCCCCGGCCGCGGTGGTGATCGATGCGGCCGAACGGGTAAGGCCCCCCGCCAATGCGGCGGACGCCTTCGACCGGGACGGAACGAAACGCCGGGTTGTTCACTTTCGAGGAGAGAACGACCCTCCGCCGCTGCCGAGCATTGGCGCGGACGGTAAGGCGGATCGATATGTTGGCATTCTGGCGGTGGCGCTGGATGACGGAAGCTGGGTAACGTTTACAGCGTTAAATCGCACGTGGGGTCTTTCGCCGTCCACTCAGCTCGGCGTCGTGCTTGTGCTGCTGACCATCTCGATCATCGGTGTGTCGGCAATCGCCACCCACAGCCTGGTTCGGCCGATCACGGCGTTCACGGGTGCGCTCCGCCGATTCGGCACGGACCCGCGCGCGTCGCCAATCGAAGAGCGGGGACCGGTCGAGCTCCGGCAATCGATCGGCGCCTTCAACGCCATGCAGGCGCAAATCCAGCGCTTCGTCGACGATCGCACGACCATGTTGGCGGCGATCTCCCATGATCTCCGCACGCCACTCACACGGGTGCGTCTGCGCGCCGAGTTCGTCGACGATGAGCGGCAGAAATCACGGCTGTTCCGCGACGTGGATGAGATGCAGGCGATGGTCGAAGCGGCCCTGGCCTTCTTCCGCGACGATGTCCGAGAGGAGGATCGCACCGCGTTCGATTTGCCGGATCTTCTGCAAGCGGTCGCTGACGATTACACGGACCAGGGCCACGAGATTGTGTACGGCGGCACGCAGCATCTTCGCTTCGTCGGCCGGCCGTTCGCGCTCAGGCGAGCGTTCGCCAACCTCATGGACAACGCGGTCAAATACGGCGCCGCGCCGCGCCGGGTGACGCTGCGCCGTGAACCGCACTGGGTGCAAATCCTCATCAGCGACAGCGGCCCCGGCATCCCCGCCGCAGCCGCCGACCGTGTCTTCTCTCCGTTCTATCGGTTGGAGACGTCGCGGAGTCGGGCGACGGGCGGGGTCGGACTGGGGCTGACATCGGCGCGGGCCGTAATCCTCGCGCATGGCGGCGAGATTACGCTCGCCAACCAAGCGTCCGGCGGTCTGGTGGTC
>CAYSTX010000104.1:10519-11718 GCA_964434035.1 uncultured Acetobacteraceae bacterium | reverse complement strand
TCTCATCACGTGCGCCGTGTTCGAACTCTGGAACGGCAAGATTGCCGAGGCTGACTTGGTCGGCCGTGCGCGATATGCGCCGCACTGGCGCGATGATGAACACGCGCAGCAGGACGTTGAGCAACAGCATCATGACGGCGAATACGATTGCCAGTGCGGACATGATGCCGATCAAGCTGCGGCGCGCGCGGGTCAACGCCACTTGCTCCGGCACGGAAACAATCTGTGCGCCGACGATGTCCCCGCGCTTCCATCCGAAGCCGTTGTTGGTGCCGTAGACGTCGATCATGGAAGGTGGCGCCGCTTGCGGGGTGGAGTGGCACGTCAGGCAGGTGTCGCTGTCCACGCGCACCGGCTGCGACAGCGACAGGATGGCGCCCGCGCTGGTCTGCCGCTCCGTTGTCAGTGTAGTCAGTTTCGGTTGCGCGCGCAGTGTCTGGATGATCTCCGCCTCCGGCCCTGTCGGGCGGTCGAGCGGGTTTGTCGGGTTATTGGCCGGCTGCCGAAAAGTGTAGTCGGGCCGCTCCTTTGAGATCAGGTTGAATGTCTGCTGTGCCGCGAAGAACGGTATGCCTTCGGGGAGGAACTGCACCGCCATCTGCCGTTCCAGCAGCGGTGTCACGCGCGAGTCGGTATAATGGATCGTCGCGTCCACCTCGGCCATCATGGTCGCCGCCTCCGAGAGTACGGCGCGGCGGGCGGTGGCCTGGGTAATCGAATTGATGAAAACCGCGGCGAGCGCCAGACCTATCAGGAAGGCCGCGATCATGACGATGTTGAATTTAAGGCTGATGCTCATTTGGACCTCGTCACGGATTTAACAGCCGGACGATTTCCAGCCCGGTGAGAGCGCCGGTGGGTTCGTCGCCGAGCGATCCCTGAAAGGCGCGAATGGCCGCGACCGTGCCCGGGCCCGTCAGCCCGTTGATCGGACCGTTGTAGACGTGGCGGCGCGCGAGGGCCGCCTGAATGCGTGCAGTGCGGCCGCTGGCAGGCGCCGCATCATGGCCCGTGTTTGGGCCAAGCGAGCGCGGGTGCGGGTGCGGAGCGGCCCGCGCGACCGGCGCTGGTGCCGGGGGCAGGGGCGGCGTGGGCGTGGGCATAGCGGATGGCTCGACGGTGGCTGCGGGTTCGCCGGTTGGTGCAGGCGGGCCGTCGGCCGTCGGCGGAGACGCCGTGGCATTAGGGGGCGCCGGAGC
>CAYSTX010000104.1:0-10419 GCA_964434035.1 uncultured Acetobacteraceae bacterium | reverse complement strand
GGCGGGGTTTCCGCCGCGACGTCGGCATCCGGCCGGGGCGGGAGCGGCAGCAACGTCAGGGATGCAGCGCCTGCCGTGGATTGGAGCGCACTGACCATCCCCGGCCAATCCTGATCGACGCGTGCCACCGGATCGCTCAATCGCTTGCCAATCACGGCCGGATCGCCGCCGGCGGAGACCGCCAATGCAAGATGCAGCCCCTCCGGCACGCGCTCGACGAAACCGTTCGGTGAACGAGCCTTTGGCAAGCTCAGATCGGCATAGAGCGTGCCACCGGTTCCGCTCAGCGCATTCAGCAGCGCTTGCACCACCACCCCCTGCGTTTGTGGCTGTAGGCGTTCGTCCGGCTGCAGATCGAGCGGCAGCACGAACAGCCGCGAGCCCTCGCCGACGGCTCCGGCACACGCATAGATCAGCGCGGCTCCCGGCGGCCGGCTCTGCTGATCCGCAGCGAAGTCGTCGAGCGCGCGGCGCAACGCGATCACCGTCGGGTGGAGCAGCACTTGCACCGTGAACCCAAGCTTGCGCAGCCGCGTGCCCACGGCGTCCGCAGTCTTCTCGCAGCCCGGCTGACCGGTATTAGCGTCGCTGCCGATCACCAGCGCCGCGCCGGGCGTGGCAGCATGCAGTCGTGCCGGCGACAGACCGGCGAGAGCGAGGCACAGACTCAGCCGGCCCATAACGACCTGAATTCTGCGCGTGCGTTTCAAGATTCCGCTCCCGAGGTGTCGATGTCTCTAACGTCGAACACCGCGTCAGCCGCGTCGTCGCGTCGCCCACCGCTGGTTGGCAGCCAGCAGTTCCAACCGAGATTGGGCGGCGTTGTGGTCTGCAGTTCGAGGTGCGGCACCGCATCAGCGGCGAGCACAGGATTGACAGCGAAACCGATCTCGCCTTCCAAATAGGCCTGCACGAGCGAAGCCAGCCGCGCCAGCAGGCGCCGCCCCGGCAGCAGTGCCTGAAACGCCGCAAGCGACAACGGCCCCACTCGCAGGACGATACGCGACTGAATGTCCCAGGCGCGGGCACCGATCGCAGCGTCGATGCCGAGCTGGCTAAACTGGCCAGGCCGATCGCCCCTGGGCAGGGTACTCATCTGGTCCGGACCGAGGCTTATCCAGGAGCCGGCGAACTGGTCGACGGTGACCGTCTGTCCCAGCCAGTCGGACAGCAGCGCCGCCAGCCGATCCGCCGAGCGGGGTCTGGCCGCGAAGGCGCCGGCATAGAACAGCAATGGCTCGGGCCCCACCCGCAGTCGCGCGGTGTCGCCGGGAAAGGCGTAGCCGGCAAGCGCCAGCAGGGACTCCCGCAGCCCGTCACGAATGCCGGCCTGCCCGGCGCTTGTTTGGATGGCGGCTGCGTCTGCGGCGCGGTGCGGTCGGTACTTGATGCCGGCCCCGGCAAACTGCGCAACGGGGCGCTGTGCCAGAGCATCGAGGAAGTCGGCGAGGCCAGGGGACCGCCGTCGCTGCTCGGCAATCACCGTCTCCGTATAGGGGCGTGGCAGCTCGCCCGCGGGCCCGGTCAACCCGATCAGCCCGGTGGTCACGTTATAGCCGGCGCCATCGCGCTCGACCGAAAGGATGTCGGAGGGCACGAAGCCAAGCCCGACTGCGGCGTGAAAGCGTGCGGCATCGCCGGGATCGGCGCGGTTGGTGGCCCGCATCAGAACCGCGATTGCCGCGTCGAAGCTGAACCGGGCGGGCTCCGCGAGAAGTAGGTCTAGCAACGCGGGGCGCGCCCGGCCGATTGCAGCGGTCATAGCAGCACGCGAGCGCCGGCGCGCGGAGGAAATCGTGCCACGGCGCCAGGGCGTCCGCGAAGCGTGGCGGTCGAGCGGACGAAGGCGTTCACGGTCGCATGGAGCGCGAGGAACCGCTCCAACACCGACGCCAGCAGGAACAGCCCGGCGGTCTCCCATCCGCGCGCGTCGAATTCCAGCGTCACGTCCAGCCCGCGGCAGAAACTACCGGGCCGTGCGCCGGGAACGCGTGCCGTCGCGCCGGATGATTGCACGCCGAGCAGGGCGTTGATCGCCGCGCGCGTCTCGCTCGTGTCACGGAAATCGTAAAGCCGCAGCACCTCCCGGAGGCTATCCGCCGCAGCCGGACCGCCTACGATCGAAAGATGGCCGAGCGACAGATGCGAAACGAGGCGCCAACTGCGATGCTCCCGCAGCGGTGCGCGCCAGGATGGCGTGGGTGCCGTCAGGCAGGTGATGGCGGCGATTGAGCTGATGCCGTCCACCAGATGCAGCGCCGGCTGCCCGCCCCCAAACGGCAATTGTCCCGGCAGGTCGCGGTTGCTGCAGATCGCATCGATCGATAGCACCGCCTCCGCCGGTCGATCGACCGACAGACGCGGATCAAAAGGTGCGAGGAACACATCGGTACCTGGTATGCCGCCGACACTGTCGCGGCGCATCGCCATATAGAAGCCGGCCGGTTCATCGGCCTGCGGTTCGGCCGGGTGACGGTAGAACGGGCGCCAAGGACGCGTTGTGCCGTCATCGCCCATTTCGCGTACCTGTTCGATGCTCCAGAGTTCCAGCGCTTGCTGCCGCCGGTTGTGGGGCACGATCTGGTACTCGGTCCGCTGATGATCGAGGCGGATTGGTTCGCATTTGCGCGCGAACAGATTGACCATCGGCGTACAGCCCAGGGCGAGACAATCGGGCTGCAAGCGGCGTTCGAGTTCTGGCACCCCCAGATCGAAATAGATGTACAGCTCTAGCCGCTTTCCTTCGTGGATCAGCGTGCGCGCATCGAGCTGCTCCACGTCAACGAACAGGAACTTCTCGGGCAGGGCGAAATATTCCGTCAAAAGCCGGAAACCGGAGAAGGATCGCGCGGACCACGGATAGAGCGCCTGCTCCGGCGCGAAGCCGGCCGGCTGCACGACAGAGGCGGAGAGCAATGTTGGCCGCGGGTCGTTCGGATTGTCGGCGAGCGCGACACCGATCGTGTGACCGCAGAGCAGTTCGTAGAGCAACAGGCTTTGTTCCGACGGGCCACGCAGGAAGAAGCGCAGCCCGGCGATACCGAGTTCAGGGAAGCTCGCCTCAGGATCGGCCAGCTGCAGGACGATCCGAAGCGAGCTGCGCGCTCCTTGCACTCGCGGATTGACCGGCGCATTCAGCGGCAGACCGGTAAGGCGCACACTTTCGATCGTAACCGGCCAAAGCGTCGTGTCGTAGGCTGTGCGGAACCGACAAGGTTCGCCGCGGATCGGATCGGTGTCGAGCAGCGTGCCCGAAGGCACGATGACGGGTACTCGCACGTCCGGCTTGCAGGCAAATTGCACGATCGCGGCGGACGGCACGGGTGCGAGGTAGTGCGGGTACAGCACACCCAGTAGCGCATCGGTGATTTCCGGAAACTCGTCATCGAGGCGCTGCTGCGCCCGCGCGGAGAGGAAGGCGACGCCCTCCAGCAGGCGCTCGACATGCGGGTCGTCCACCGTGTCGCCGGCAAGCCGCAGCCTGCCCGCAATCTTGGGATTGGCCTCCGCGAATTGCCCCGCGAGGTTGCGCAGCGCATCGAGTTCCCTGTTGTAGTGCGGCAACAATCTGTCGGACACGAGTCTAGCTCTCCCGCAATGGCCGCAGCACGACATCCGCCGTCGTGGTGTCGATCATTGTGTCGAAGCTGATCGGCTCGGGTACGGGGTCAACCTGCAGGTGCGCATGAATGCGGAGCGCCAGTGTCGCCTTTAACGGCGCGGGATCCTCGACGATCTGCACCTGGATGCGCGAGAGGCGGGGTTCGAAGCGGCGTATCGCTGTTTCGATCTCCTCGCGCAGAGTTTCCTGTTGCTTCGGATCGTTGAAGGCACCCGCGGTAAAGTCCGAGATGCCGTAGCCGAGCGGCGATAGCCGCAGCACAGGATAGCCATCGGGTACCGAACGCCAGGGGCGCCGCGCGTTCAGGAGTGCCTCGACATCGCGCCGGACCGCCTTGCGCAGATCGCTGACGGTTTCGCTGGGCGTGCGCGGCCTGTCGGCCGCCTGATCTGGCCGCTGATCCATCAGCCGGTCGAGCAGCGAGGGCAGTGCGTGTTCGGATCGACGTGCCGGCGGCATCAGTTGAATTCGATCGTGCGCAGTTCGTGGATCGGCACGCCCTCCTCACCCATGAGAAACACGCGTTGCCCGCCGCCTCGGAACGGTATCGGGCCGGCCCATTCGGTGGCCCGACCCAGCCGCAGATTGTCGTCGCTCGCCACGTCCGCGTCGTACAGCGCCGGAAGGTAGATATCGCCCTCGGGGCCATCGCGTACGATCATGCTGCAGCGGCGCCAAAACAGATCGCGCGGGCGCTTGGGTGCGTGGAACTCCATGCTGACGACGCGCTCGGTCGGAATCCAAAAGTACTTTCCGGTCGTGGTCAGCACTTCGAAATTGCCACCAACAAGATCGTCAGCATCCCGGAAATCCGTGAACGCCGCGCCGTTGCCTTTCCCCGATACGCTCGGCCTTGCCGCTTCGGCCTCCTCGACCGCTTGTGCTGCCGCCGGCCGGTCGCCGGATCGCCATTGCACCAGCGCCTGAAGGAGGAGTTGCTGCGCCTGTGTCGGCTCGCCCGCGAACTCCGGAACGCGGCCGTCGCGTGCTAATTGGCGGCGCGCCACGGCCGCGCGCAGAAGCTGGCGGAACTCCGCGACCATCAATGCCGCGTTCGGCTGGATGCTTTGTGCTGCATCCAGCACAGTGTCGGCGCGTTCGAGATTGCCTTCGAACAACAGTAGTTCCGCGAGCAGGAAGCGCGCGCCCGCGTCGGCTGGCGATTGCTGCACGGCAGCCGAGGCGGCCTCGATAGCCGCCTCGAGCTTTCCTTCCTTGAACAACGCTCCGGCCTGCGTGGTCGGCATGTCTTCTCTCCTGATCAGGTCGGTGAAGCTTCCGTGCCCGTCGCCGTAAGGCCGGTGACGAGCCGGAATGTCGTGGATACATCGTCGAGTTGGAAATGCGGCTGCAAATGGATGACGCAGCCGTACGAGCCTGGCCGGCCGTCGATTTCGTGCACGCTGACGCGCCCTTGTACCAGCGGATGGCGGGCACGGCTGTCGGGGCCGGGAGTGGGATTGGCGTTCGTGTAGCGGGAGAGCCAGCGCTGCAACCGCAGTTCGATATCCTGAGCGGTGCTGAACGAACCCGTCAGCTCTCGGCCGATGGCCTTAATGTAGTGTGCAAAGCGAGACACGCAGAGTATGGCGCTGATCTGCGCCGAGAGTCTGCGGTTGGCCTCTGCCGCTGACGGGTCGCGCCCGGGTGCGGTGGGGGAAATCGCCTGCAGGCCGTAGACGGAGGCGAAGCCCGCTTCTCCGAAGGGCAACGTGTTCAGCGGCATCAGGCCGCCCAGCACCAGCGCGCGTTCCTGTCTGGCGGTCAGCCCGATGGAGAGCGAGGCCCTGGGCCATGTCGTCTCGGCGCCAAGGGCGAAAGCTTCCTCCGGCAACTCCAGCACAAGACCACCGCCGATGCGATCGGTGCCAATGCCGCGCACATCCGCGGGCCAGTTGTGATTGACATGGGCGCGCGCGACGACGGCGGCAAACGCGTAGCCAGCGACGAACCAGCTCCGCTCCCGCGTCGTCGGCGCGTACTCCTCGTAGCGTAGGCCGCCTGCACATTCCGGATAGGCAACCCAGCGCGGGCGCGCGAGGATGCGCGGCATGGTGACGCACATAAAGCGCATATCCTCTCGTGCCGTCGCCGCGCGCCAGCGCGCGTGGTCATCATCGCTCATGACCGCCGTCACGTCGCTGGACAGAACGAGGTCCTCGAAATCATCCACGCCCAGCAAGGCGGGTGAGGCCCCGAGGACGATCGGTGCGAAAGCCGCCGCCGCGATCGACGAGAGTGCGCTCGTCAGGGAGACGTCGTCGACGGGCGCCACGTCCATCGCCGCGCGTGTCTCGAACCGATGGCTGATTTCATGATCGATGACGAGGAGGCCGAACGGCTCACCACCGGCGCGGCCAAAACCCTCTTCATAAATGAGGCGAAAGACGTTGGACTGGTCGAATTCGCTGGCGCGCGCAATGTCCCTCTCCAGGTCGCGCCAGGAGGCGCTGAGCACCGCGAATTTCAGCCGCTTGCCTGGCTCGAAACCGTGCACGAGCCAGGCCAGGCCCCGCCACGCGCCTTCCAGCCGCTGGAACCGCGGATGATGCAGCAGCGCGTCAAGCTGCAGCGCGATGAGGTCGTCGATCGCCACGACATCGCGGTCGATCAGCGCGCGCAGCCGATCGGGATTGACCCGCAGCGCGTGCGCTTCGCCGGCGCCGAACCAGGTGCCGAGCGCGCCGGCATCATCGCGAATGAATGCCGCGAGCGCAGGCGCGAAGGCCTCCACCTCCGGACGGCTATGCCTTCCGGAGAGGAGCGCCTCCCGCAGCGGTTCTGCGTCGAGTTGCGACATGAGGCGTGTCAGACCCGCTCGGGGATCCGCGCGACCATGCGCAGACTGGTCGTCAGTTCCTCCAATTGCAGCCAGGGACGCATAAAGGCGACCGCATTGTAGGCGCCGGGGCGGCCGGGCACCTCCTGCACCTCGACACGCGCTTCGCGCAACGGATAGCGTGCCTTGCTGTCCGGGCCGGCTCCCTCATTCGCATTGACGTAGTTACGTATCCAATTGTTGAGCCAGCGCTCGCAGTCATCGACTTCCATGAAGCTGCCGATCTTGTCGCGGGCCATGACCTTGAGGTAATGCGCGAAGCGGGAGGTCGCCATGATGTACGGAAGACGCGCGGAGATGCGTGCGTTCGCGGTCGCCTCCGGCTTGTCGTACTCCTTCGCCTTCTGCGCCGTCTGCGCACCGAAGAACACGGCATAGTCCTGGTTCTTGTAGTGGCAGAGTGGCAGGAATCCGAGCGAGGAGAGTTCGTATTCGCGCCGGTCCGTGATGCCGACCTCGGTCGGACATTTGGCGTCCAGGTCACCATCGTCGGACTTGAATACGTGCTGCGGTAGATTGTCGACCTTACCGCCATTCTCCGCGCCGCGGATCGCGGTGCAGAAGCCGAATTTCGCGAAGGCTTCGGTCAGACGCGTGCCCATCACGAACGCGGCGTTCATCCAGCAATAGTTGTCGTGCGACATCGCCAACGGGGAGCCGTCACGATCGATGGGTGCCTCCTCGTAGACGAACTCGTCGATCGGACGCGTACGCTCGCCATAGGGAAGCCGGGCGAGAACGCGCGGCATGGTCAGTGAAACGAAACGGCTGTCCTCGCTGTCGCGAAAGCCACGCCATTTCACATACTCGATCGTGTCAAAGATCTTGGCGAGATCACGTGGTCGCGCCAGATCGCTCCAATTCTCGAATCCCATCAGTGACGCACTGGCCGCCGAGATGAAGGGCGCAAAGGCGGCGGCGCTGACGTTGGAGATCAGGCGCAGCGCCTCGATGTCCTCGGGATGGTTTGTCCACTCATAGTCACCGATCAGCGCCCCGTACGGTTCCCCGCCCGGCGTGCCGAACTCGTTTTCGTAGATCTTCCGGAACAGTAGGCTCTGATCAAACTCGACGGCCCGCGTCAGATCCCGGTGCAGCTCGCGCTTCGAAGCGTTGACCACCCGGATCTTCAGGTTCGTGCTGGTCTCGCTGTTCATCACCAGATAGTGCAGACCGCGCCAGCTTCCCTCCAGCGCCAGGAAGCGCGGATCATGCATGATCTCGTTCAGTTGGCTGGACAGGGCAGCGTCGATGGCCTTGATCGCACGATCGATCGTGATCGTGAGGTTCCGATCAAATGATACGGTTCCCTTGCGGGCCTGCTCGACGAGCGTACGCACCAGATCCTGGGCACGGTCAGGTTCTGTCTGCTTGGTGGCGGACATGACCTGTTCGAGCAGCCCGGGCGAGTCCAGCGCGGCTTCCGGCTCCGCCGCCGTCTGTGATCGACTTTCCGACATGTCAGTCCTCCTTCTCCAGGCCAAGTTCTCCCGAGATCGTCTCGAGATTCGCCTTGTCTTTCAGGATATTCTCGAGCAGCAATTCGAGATTCTCGGAGCGGTCTGCCTTGCTCATCAGGTCGCGGAGCCGGTTGCGTGTTTCGAGCAGGGTACGGAGCGCGGGCACCTGGTCGAGCACGTGTCCTGGCTCGAAATCTTCGATGCCGTTGAAGCGCAGATCGACCGCGATCGAGCTCCCGTCTCCCGCCAGCTTGTTCTCGACCTTCAATTTCAGGCCGGGTGCCAGGCGCTGCATGACCTCATCAAAATTATCGCGGTCGATCTGCACGAACTTGCGTTCGGCGAAAGGTCGCAGCGGCTGCGTCGGATCGCCGGAGAAATCGCCGATCACTCCGACGACGAAAGGCAGTTCGCGAACAATCTGTGCACCCTCAGTCTCCACCTCATAGGTGATGTGCACGCGCGGGCGCCGAACCCGCGCGAGTTTCTCGTGTATGCTGGCGCTCATGATTGCTCCTTCATGACTGGTGAGGGTTTCGGAAATGCGCGACTCCGTCGCGTCATTCCGATGGTGCCTTGATACCGAGGCCGACGAGGACGCTCGATCTCGGGGGAAGTTCTGGTATCAGCTCGCGGAGCAGGTCGGGCCAGGATAAGCGCGCACGACGCACGGCCTCTTCCAGCGTGTAGCTGATCGGCGAGCCTGGCTCGCTGCGCCGGAAGGCCTCAGCGATCCGCAGGATTTGCTCAAGCATGGCTTCGCGGCTTGCAGTGTCCGGTGCCGCACCGGGTAACGTTGGGTGCTCCGCGTCGGTCGCCGGTTTCTCCGCGGCCGTTTCTGCCAATCCGGCAGGCGCGATCTCCGTGATCGGGACATAGCGTGCGGCAGTCTTCCGCAACGTCTCAAGCAGAGCTGTCACACGGCCGGTGGAGGGCGCCGCTTCACTTCCGGCGACACGCCCGACGACGTCCTCTATCGTCCTCCAGGCCGCCAGCGCCATTGTCGCATCGCGTCCAAGCGCTGTGAGCGACGCACGCCCGTTTCGCTGCGCGACCGCTTCAAGTGCGTCAAACGAGGGCGTGTTCGATGCGGTGCGCTGTGCCGCCTTGCCGCTCGCCGCAAGCGCCGCGACGTCCCGCGCGCGCTCATACTCCCAAAACGTGATCGGAGTACCGTCGTCGAGTTCGAATAAAATAGTCTTGCGTAGTGGCTGCAGCATCGAGCCGTCGCGGTCCTGGCCGCTGAGGCCGGTGATCGCAGTCAGGCGTCGCTCCGGGTCATCGGGATCCTCGGCCGGAAACAGGCCGTTGTTCCAGAAACGATCGATCAGGCCGGAGATGATTGCGGCACCCTCAGCGAGCCCGGCAAGCCCCTCATGCCGCGTGAGGCTTTCCGCAAGCCAGGCAGCGATCTCGACATCCTTGGAGCGCGATTCCAGCGCTTCGATCGCGAGCGCCTGCACAATCCCCCAATGGGCCGAGATCGCGCCTCCAGCAGCCGGATCATCGTCCGCCGCCCGCTCCTCCGCACGCGCCGCCGCGCGCGCATCCCGTAGACGATAGTAGAGGGATTGCGGCGTTACATCGAGGCGAAGATCTTCGCCGGCGGGCATCTCGCCTCCGAACGCCGCCAAGATCGTCGCGGCCCGGTCTGTCGCTGTCGCGTCCATGGACTTTGACGTAGGGCGCGTCTGCTACAAACCGGTTTCAAGGACCAGTCACCGCGTTACGGATGCAACTCAATCCTTGTGGACTGTCGCCAGCACGCACTCCTACGCTCCGGCCGTCTTGCGAGGAGGATACCGTGCCCGCCATCGAATTGAGACTGCTTGTGGCGCGTCTGAACGATCTCAGCCGCCGTGCGCTTGAGGCTTCGGCGGGCCTCGCGCTCTCTCGCACGCACTACAATGTCGAGATAGAGCATTGGCTGATCCAGTTTCTCGATTCGCCAGGCTCGGATGTCGAGGCGATTGCGCGTGACTGTGGCATCGCGCGGGATCGCGTGATCGCGGAGCTCTCAGCCGCGCTCGACCGGATGGCGACCGGCAATGGTCGCGCACCAAGTCTTTCTCCCGACCTGATCACCATGGTGAAGGATGCGTGGTTGCTGGCGTCCGTCGAGCAGGAGCGCAGTGCGATCCGCTCTGGTCACTTGCTATGGGCCATGCTGTCGGACGAGGCGATTGCGTCGCGTCTTCTCGCCAAGGCGCCGGAGCTGCGACGCATCGTGCCGGATGTCCTGCGTCGCGATTTCGCGACTTTGCTCGCGGAAACCGCGGAGGCCGCTCCCGCGGAGCAAACCACCGCCACCTTCGAGGCCAGCGCGACACACGCAGCATCGAGCGCACTTGGCCGCTACACCGTCGATCTCACGGCACGCGCTCGCGCCGGCCGGATCGATCCGATCCTCGGGCGCGACACTGAGATCCGCCAGGTCATCGATGTGCTGACGCGCCGCCGGCAGAACAATCCGATCATGACTGGTGAAGCCGGCGTGG
>CAYSTX010000103.1:0-11847 GCA_964434035.1 uncultured Acetobacteraceae bacterium | reverse complement strand
GCCAACCCTGCGGCCGCCATCGCTGAGGCCGACCCGACCTCGCCCTGACAGCCGACCTCGGCCCCCGAGATCGAAGCGTTCATCTTGATCAATGAGCCGATCGCGGCGGCCGTCAGGAAAAACGTTTCGATCCCTTGCGCCGAGGAGCCCTCCACGAAGCGTTCGTAGTAGTGCAGCACGGCGGGGATGATGCCGGCGGCGCCATTCGTGGGGGCGGTCACGACGCGCCCACCCGCCGCGTTCTCCTCATTCACCGCGAGGGCGTAGAGGTTCACCCAGTCGATGCCACTCAGCACGTCCTGTTCATTGGCCCCGGACCGCGCGCGAAGGTTTTCGAACAAGCCGGGCGCGCGCCTCCGGACACGCAAGCCGCCGGGAAGCTCGCCCTGCTGCCGCAGGCCGCGCACGACGCAGGCCTTCATAACGGACCAAAGATGAGCGATGCCCTGCGAAATCTCGGCATCGCTGCGCGCGGCGCGCTCATTCTCCCGTTGCAGCTCGGCGATGCTCAACCCGGCCTGTTTCGCGAGCGCGAGGAGGTCCGAGGAAGTGCTGTAACGGTATGGAACTGACGGGCCGTCTTCGCTCGTCGCTTCATCATCGTCAGTGACGACAAATCCGCCTCCGACCGAATAGTACGTTTGGGCGATGGTTTCGCTCGCTCCGGTCGCCGTGCAGCGCAGCGCGTTCGGGTGACGCGGCAGGGTTTCGCGCTTGCGGAACTCGATGTCGGTCGCGGGGTCGAATTCCAGCACACGGCCGGACGGTAGGCGAAGCTGCCGCGACGACCGGACGGCTTGGACGAGGCGGGGGACGTCGTCGGGATCGACGCGATCGGGCCGTTCCCCGAGCAGGCCCAGGATAACCGCTGTGTCCGTCCCATGTCCTTTGCCGGTCAGGGCGAGGGAGCCGTAGAGCTCGACCTTGATGGACGTGATCTCCGCCGCGGGAGGAATTTCAGCAACGAACCGTGCGGCCGCAATCATCGGCCCGACCGTATGTGAGCTGGACGGCCCGATACCGACGCGGAACAGGTCGAAGAGACCCGGAAGCGGCAACTGGTTATTCGGCATGGGCCACCGCGTACGCCGCCCGCTCAATCGCCCCCAGCAGATCGAGCACGTCCGGGTCGCCGAACGGCAGAACCTGCGTCATCAGCACGCCGGTGACGCCGTGCGTCGGGTCGATCCAGTAATAGCAATTGCCGAGACCCGCCCAGGTCAGGCTGCCGGCCGCGCGGCCGTTCGGCCCAGGTTCGGCGTTGATCAAAAAGCCGAGGCTCCAGCCGGTTCGCATACCGGGGAAGAGGTCGATGTCGCGTGACAGCGCCGGCACGACGGTGCGGAGCACGCCGGCGCGGAGATTGCCGATCTGGTTGCGAGCCATCTCGGCGACCATCGAGGACGACAGCAACCGCACCTCGTCCAGCGCGCCGCCGTTCAAAATCAGCCGTAAGAACCGGAGGTAATCGGGCGCGGTGGAGAAGAGATTGCTGCCGCCGGCGTAGAATTCGGGATCGACCGGCGGGCTATGCGTGCCCGGGGTCAGCGATCCATCCTCGCCGCGGTTATGCACGGTCGCCCGCCGCTGCTCCTGCTCGCCGTTCAGCACGTAGCCCGTGTCCACCATGCCGAGGGGCTCGAACACGCGGTCGTGCAGAACGCGGTCGAGCGGTGCATCCAACACCGCCTCGATCACTCGGCCGACCCATTCGATGTTGATGCCGTAGCGCCACTGCTCACCGGGATCGAACAGCAGCGGCGTCGTCAGCGAGGCGATCTTGCCCGTGCGCGGCGACGGCAGCCCCGCGTGCGACATGTAGCGGACCACGTCCGCATCCCACGTCTCGTATGAAAGCCCCGACGTGTGGGTCAGCAGATGCCGTAGCGTCACCGGCCGCGCGGGCGGACGCAGGCGAGGGGCGCCCTGTTCGTCGAACCCCTCCAGCACCTGCACGTGACGGAGATGCGGCGCCAGATGGCCGAGCGGCGCGTCGAGCGCGAGGCGGCCCTCGTCGACGAGCTGGAGGGCGACCAGGCTCGTGATCGCCTTCGTCATCGAGGCGATCCAGAACACAGTGTCCTTGGTCATCGGTTGCGGCGCGTCCAGGCTGCGGCGCCCGGCCGCGCCCTCAAACAGCGCGCCATCCCGGGTCGCAACCATCGCGACGGCGCCCGGCACGCGCCCCTCGGCGACGGCTGCCTCAAGCAGCGACTGGATCATGCGCGAAAATCCCTCCCGACCCGACTATTTCCACGACCATAGGACGGTTGACGGCACGGCGACACGGGGCAGAAGCTCGGGCCAACGAAACGGGGGAGGAACGGCATGGACCGGCGCGGGTTTCTGCGCGCGGGCGGCGCGACACTGGCGACGCTCGCGGCACCATCAATCGTGCGGGCTGCGGGCGCGACCACGGTGCGCTTCGTGCCCTATATCGACCTGCCGCTGCTCGACCCCGTCATCAACACCGCGACGCCGACGCGCAACCATGGCTTCATGGTGTTCGACACGCTGTACGGCTTCGACCGCAGCTTCACGGCGCAGCCGCAGATGGTCGCGGGCCATGTGGTCGAGGACGACGGAAAGCGCTGGACGCTGACGCTTCGCGACGGGTTGCGCTTTCACGACGGCACGCCGGTTCTGGCGCGCGATGCGGTGGCGAGCGTCAAGCGCTGGGGGACGCGCGACAATTTCGGCCGGACGCTGATGGAGGCGACGGACGAGCTGTCCGCGCCGGATGACAAGCGGATTGTTTTCCGCCTGAAGCACCCGTTCCCGCTGCTGCCAGATGCGCTCGCGAAGATGGTGCCGTCGATGTGCGCGATCATGCCCGCGCGCCTCGCCACGACCGACCCGTTCAAGCCGGTGCCCGAGGTGATCGGCAGTGGTCCGTTCCGCTACGTGGCCAATGAGCGCGTGCCGGGTGCCCGCAACGTGTACGCGAAGTTCGAGGGTTACGTGCCGCGCCCGGACGGAACGCCCGGCCTGACGTCCGGCCCGAAGATCGTCCGCGTCGATCGGGTCGAGTGGCAGACGATCCCCGACCCCGCGACCGCCGCATCGGCGATCCGCACGGGCGAGGTGGATTGGGTAGAGACGCCGAGCCCCGACCTCGTGCCGACGCTCCGCCGGGAGCCGGCGTTGGTTGTCGCGGTGAATGATCCAAACGGCGTCACGCCGATCTTGCGGTTCAACTGCACGCAGGCGCCGTTTGACAATGTCGCGATACGGCGGGCGCTGCTGGGGGCGGCCGATCAGACGAGCTTCATGCAGGCGTACTCTGGCGATCCGCGGAACTGGCACGTCAAACTCGGCGTCTTCACGCCAAACACGCCGATGGCGACGGAAGCGGGGATGGAGCACCTGTTCGGCCCCGTCGACGTTTCGGCGTCGCAGAAGGCGCTGAAGGACGCCGGCTACAAGGGCGAGCGGATCGTCGTGCTGACGCCGACCGACCACCCCGTTTCGACGCCCGTGACGCAGGTCGCGATCGATATCTGGAAGCGGATCGGGATCAACGTCGACTCGCAAGCAATGGATTCCGGCACCATGTTCCAGCGCCGCAACAACCGCGGCAGCGCGGATGCCGGCGGCTGGCACATGTTCCCGTCGATGATGGCGGGCATCGACATGCTGTCGCCGGCGACCGCCGAGCTGATCCGCGGCGACGGCGCGAAGGCCTGGTATGGCTGGCCGACCAGCCCGGCGCTCGAAACACTGCACGACGCTTGGCTCGCGGCTTCCGACGAGGCGGGCCGCAAGCGCGTGTGTGAGCAGATCCAGCTACAGGTCTGGCAGGACGCGACGTACATCCCGGCCGGCCAAATCTTCCTGCCGATCGCTCGGAGCAAGAAGCTCGACAATTTGCTGCCGGGGTTTCCGAAGTTCTGGAATCTGACGAAGAGCGCTTGATCAGTGGCAGACATCCACGAGACCAAAGTCAGCCTCGGATTCTATGGCGATGACCTGCAACCACAGGAGATCAGCGACGCTTTGAGATGCCAACCCGACGCAAGCGCGCCGAGGGGCGAACTTTTGCGGCGTCCGAACGGTAGTGAAGGCGTGGCCCGCACAGGAACATGGCTCAAGCGGGTGGCCCGGAGGTCGCCCGGGGACCTCGACGGCCAAATTGTCGAATTGCTCCGTCAGATGACCGACGATCTTGCTATCTGGCAGCACCTGACAGCGCGCTTCAGTTCGCGAGTCTTCTGCGGGCTCTTCCTGGAAGAGGGGAACGAGGGCGCGATAATCAGGCCGCGAACGCTACTCGCCTTGGGCTCGCGGGGTCTCAGGTTGGATCTCGATATTTACGGACCCTCCGGACCGCGTGACGACGACCCTGCTTGACTCAAACGTAAGCTCTGACTTACGGTAAGTCATGGCTTACACAAACCAAGCCCTCGACAGCTTCGCCGCCCTCGGCGACCCAACGCGGCGCACGATCTTCGAGCGCGTCGCGGCCGGGCCGGCGGCGGTCGGGGATCTCGCGAAAGGTTTGCCCGTCAGCCGTCCCGCGGTGTCGCAGCATCTGCGGGTGCTGAAGGAGGCCGGATTGGTGCGGGAAACGCCTGACGGCACACGTCGCATCTACTGGCTCGACCCGCGCGGCATCGCCGCCATGCGCGACTGGCTCGACGCCCATTGGGCCGCCGCGCTCGACGCCTTCAAGGACTTTGCCGACGAACAACCAGACACGGAGAAACCGGAATGAGCATCGCGCCCGTCGTTCGGACGGTTCAGGTTAAGGCCGCGCCGGCCCGCGCCTTCGACATTTTTGCCGCCCGCATGGCCGATTGGTGGCCGAAGGGCATGACGCTCGGCAAACAGCCACACGCCGCAATCGTCATGGAGCCGCGCCGCGACGGACGATGGTTCGAACGTGATGCGGATGGCAACGAAACCAACTGGGGCAGGGTGCTGGCGTGGGAGCCGCCGTCGCGGCTGCTGCTGAAATGGCAAGTCGTGTGCGAGCGGGGCTACGACCCGAACGTGTCGACGGAGGTTGAAGTGACCTTCGCACCGGCCAAGGGCGGCGGCACACTCGTCACGCTCGAGCACCGGCACTTGGAGGGCTTCGGCGCGGATGCGGAACTCTACGCCGAGCGGGTCCGTGGCGGTTGGCCGTCGCGCCTCGCAGAGTTCGTTGAGTACGCGGACGAACACGCCGACGCCGCCGTCACCGGCGCGGGTTAAGCCCGAAATAGCCTTCGACAATCGCGAGGTTGCGGAGGTTCGCCTTGAACGCGGCGTCGAAAAGGTCGCCGACGACCGGCACCGAGCCGGCGGCCGTTTCGATCGCGATATTGGCGAGCATCCGCAGCAGGAGCGGGGTCGGCACGCCGAGATGATACGCCTCGACCACGATGATCATCGAGACGGCGCCCATCAGCAGGTCGCCGATGGCGGGCGGGGCGCCGAGCAGGCCGTTCAGTCCGACCCGCATCCGCGTTCCCGGAAGCCGCAGCGCGGCGTCAAGCAGCCAGGCGAGCCGTCGCAGCCGGGCTACGCGTGTCGGCACGTCGGCGTTGGCGAAGGCGTGGAAATCGAAACCCGTGGAAGCGCGTCCGGCCATGGTCTCAGTTCCGAACGAGTGGCGACCGACCTCGGATATCGGACGCCGCGCGGCGGATTACGAGACCGTCCGCGCCAGCGCCGCGTCGACCGCGTCACCAAGCCGGGCGACGATCGTGTCGATCTCGGCTTCCGTCACGATGTAGGGCGGCGCGAGAAGCACGTGATCCCCGCGCTTTCCGTCGGCCGTGCCGGCGCCGGGATAAACCGCAACACCCAGCGCCAGCGCCTCTTCCTTCACGCGAAGGTTAAGCCCGAGCGCGGGGTCGAATGGTGCGCGGGTTGCGCGGTCTTCCACTAGTTCGATCGCCTGCAGCAGGCCGCGCCCGCGAATGTCGCCGACATGGGCGTGGTTGCCGAGCCGGTCGTGCAGTGCATCGCGCATCCGGTCGCCCATGGCGCGAACGCGCGGCAGCAGATCCTCCTCGGCGATCACGTCCTGAACCGCGAGCGCGGCGGCGCAGGCGACGGGGTGCGACTGGTACGTGTGGCCGTCGATGAAGCCAGCCGAACCGGCGATCACATCCGCGACACGGCCGCCGATCAGCAGCGCGCCAATCGGCTGATAGCCGCCACCCAACCCCTTCGCAATCAACTGGATATCCGGCGAAATGCCTTCCTGTTCCCAGGCGTGCAGCGTCCCGGTGCGGCCCATGCCGCACATCACTTCATCCAGAATCAGAAGCACGCCGTGGCGGTCGCAGACCGCGCGGATGGCCGCGAAATACCCGGCAGGCGCCGGCACCGCGCCCGTGGCGGCGCCGACGACCGGCTCGGCCGCGAAGGCGGCGACCGTCGCCGGATCGAGCGCGCGGAACGCTGCGTCCAGCTCATCGGCGAGCCGCGCGACATACTCGGCCTCGGTCTCATCGGTGCGCTGATAGCGATAGGCGAACGCCGGCGCGACGAGGCTGAACGCGTTGCTCAGCATCGGCTCGTAGATGGTACGACGCGCAACATGTCCGCCCGCGCCAAGCGCGCCGAGCGTCGTGCCGTGATAGCTCTGACGGCGGGCGACGATGCGGTAGCGGCCCGGTTCGCCGCGCTCCACATGGTACTGCCGCGCAAGTTTGATCGCGGCCTCCATCGCCTCGGACCCGGACGACACGAAATACGCATGCGTCAGGCCGCCCGGCGTGTTGCCGACCAACCGGTCAGCCAGCGCCTCGGCGGCCGCGTTGGTGAACGTGGAGCTGTGCGTATAGGCGAGCCGGTTTGCTTGTTCGGCCATCGCCGCGATGACTCGCGGGTGCCCGTGGCCGACGCACGCGACGGCGGCACCACCGGCGGCGTCGATGATGGAGCGTCCGTCCGACAGGTGCAGCATGATGCCTTGACCGCCAACGGCGACGGGCGGTGCGGCGCGGAGATCACGGTGAAGGATGCGGCTCATTGCGGCAGCGTCGCCGATGCTTCGCGGCGCCGCAACTTTACATAATATACCTTATACGACTTTCGTGCGCCACCATCTTGACCCTCCGGCACGTGCCGCGCCTCGCAGCTGCCGATGGAATTCCCTGAACCGCCACCATAATGGTGGAAGATGGCCCCTCCCTCCGAAACAGTGGCGAGCGTCGCTTTCGGTCGTTTCCGGGTTTTGCCGCATCGCCGCGAGCTGCTCGCCGATGGCCGGCCGATCAAGCTCGGTGGGCGCGCCTTCGACGTACTGATGGCGTTGGTCGACGCCCGCGGCGGCGTTGTCAGCAAGGACGAGCTGATAGCGCGTGTTTGGTCAAATCGGCTCATCGAGGAAAACAACCTCCACGCCCAAATAGCGGCGCTTCGGGCCGCGTTCGGACCAGAGCGCGGGCTGATCCGCACGATATCCGGACGGGGCTACCAGTTCACCGGCGCGACTCAGGTGCTGGGGGCAAGCCTGGATGAGCGAGCCGGCGTCACCGCGGGCTCCCATTCGGTCCTGCCGGCGACGAACCTGTCGGAATCGGTTTCCGAGCTAATCGGCCGGGGCCACGAACTGCACGAACTTATTGAACTGATTGCCGAACATCGCCTCGTCACCATGACCGGCGACAGCGGGATCGGAAAGACACGCCTCGCCCTCGCAGTTGCGCGCCAGTGCTTGCCTCGATTCGCCGATGGGGTCTGGCTCGCCGAGTTGGCGCCGCTCTCTGACGCCGACCTTGTTCCGGCTGCGGTTGCCGCGGGGGTCGGCCTCGACCTCTCTGGCGGTTCGGCGTCACCTGATCGGGTCGCCGCTGCGCTGGCCGGAAAAAAGCTGCTGGTTGTGCTCGACAACTGTGAGCACGTCGTCGACGCCGCGGCGATCATGGCCGAGGCGTTGTTGCGCGCGAGCCCCACGGTGCGTGTGATCGCAACGAGCCGGGAGCGGCTCATGGCGGAGGAAGAGTGGGTCTATCGGGTGCCGCCCCTCGCCGTCCCGGCCGAGTCTAGCGGGGACGATGATCTTCTTGGGTACGGTGCTGTTCGGCTGTTTCTCGAACGGGCGCGGGCAGCGAAATCGAATTTTGCGCCGGACGAGCGGGTTGCTGCGCTGACCGCAGCGATCTGCCGGCGGCTCGACGGCATTCCGCTGGCGATCGAGCTGGCCGCGGCGCGCGCCGCCACGCTCGGCATCGACGAGCTGGCCGCCCTGCTCGCTGACCGCTTCCAGGTTCTGACCGACGGACGGCGGACGGCGTTGCCGCGGCACCAGACCCTGCGAGCGACACTCGACTGGAGCTACGGGCTGCTGGCCGAGCCTGAACGCGTCGCTCTGCGCCGGCTGGCGGTTTTTGCCGGCGTCTTCGACCTGAACGCGGCTGGCATCGTCGGGAGCAGCGACCAGATCTCGCCGCCGGACGTCGTCGAAGCGCTTGTCGGTCTCGTGGCGAAGTCGCTCGTTTCCGCCGAAATTAACGGTGGTCCTGCGTGCTACCGACTGCTCGACACAACGCGCGCGTACGCCTTCGAGAAGCTCAACGAGAGTGGCGAACTGGCGCTGGTCGCGCGCCGCCACGCCGAATACTACCGAGACCTGTTCGAGCGGGCCGAGACCGAGTGGGAGACGCGCCCTTCGTCCGAGTGGCGATGCGATTACGGGCGGCACATCGACAATCTGCGCGCGGCGCTCGATTGGGCCTTTTCACCGGGCGGCGATGCGTCAATCGGCGTGGCGGTGACGGCCGCCGCGGTGACTTTGTGGAAGCATTTGTCGCTGCTGAACGAATGTCGCGGCCGTGCCGAACAGGCGCTTACCCGTCTTGACGCCGGAATGAGCCGGAACGCGCGCCAGGAAATGAAGCTCCACGCCGCCCTGGGCGCGTCCCTGACGTATTCCGGGAGTGCAAGCAGCCCCGACATAGGCGCAGCCTGGACCAAGTCTCTCGAGATAGCGGAGAGGCTTGGCGACGCCGAGTACCAGCTGCGCTCGCTTCGTGGCCTATGGGTCTTCCACACCGCCAGCAGACGGTATCGCGTTGGTCTGGCGCTGGCTCAGAGATTCCGCTCTCTGGCTGCGAGCCGATCCGTCCCGGACGATCGACTGGTCGGTGAGCAAATGATGGGCGTCTCGCAGCATTGTCTGGGCGACCAAGGAGGCGCGCGGCGCCATCTCGACCGCGTCTTCGCTGATGACACCGCCGTCGATCATCAGAAATACATGATTCGCTTTCAGATAGACCTGCTTGTGTCCGCGCGCGTCATCCTTGCGCGGGTTCTCTGGCTACAGGGATTTCCGGATCAGGCAATGCGCGCAGCCGCAAGTAGCATCGACGACGCTCGAGCGGCCGATCACGCAGTCTCATTGTGTTACGCCCTTGCGCTGGGCGCGTGCCCAATCGCCCTGGCGGTAGGCGACCTCGCCACCGCAGAGCATTACGTGGGACTGCTGCTCGATCATTCGACGAGACATGCCCTGACGCACTTGCGCGCTTTTAGCGCCTACCATCAGGGAGCGCTCGCCCTAAAGCGCGGCGATGTCGTGACCGGATCACGTTTACTGCGTGCCGGCTTCAATGAAGTAGGCGACTTCAGGCCGGCCATACAGTTCGTCGTTCTGCTCATGATAGAAGCCTTGGCCGACGCCGGCCTGGTCTCAGAGGGGCTTGCCGCGCTCAAAGAGGCGGTCGAGCGATCCGAACAGAATGAGGAATGCTGGCTGCTTGGCGAATTTCTGCGCGTCGAGGGCGAGCTCCTCTTGTTGCAGGACACAGTCGGTGCTGCGACGGAGGCCGAGGGTCACTTTCGGCAAGCGCTCGATGGGGCGCACCGGCAAGGCGCCCTGTCATTGGAGCTACGCGCCGCAACGAGCCTCGCCCGGCTGTTGTGCAATCAGGGCCGTTACGCCGATGCGACGGCGCTCCTCGCGCCGGTCTACGACCGGTTCACCGAAGGGTTCGATACGACCGACGTCACGACTGCAAAAGCACTTCTCGACACGCTCGGGGCGGAGAAGGAGCCGTCGGGTGGCTAAAGGCCGGCTGACGTCGGATGGCTTCCAGTTGTCAGTCGGCGGCCGTGGACTCACTACCCTGCAACAGCCGTAGTGGCCTCCTTAACCTCTGGACGGTCGCCGGCCTCAGGGCACATCGCGACAATCTTCTGGTAGTAATTCTTCGCCTTTGCTTTATCGCCGGTCTGTTCGGCTGCCTTCGCTGCTCCGTAGTAGGAGCGCAAACGAGCGGGGGTCCGGGTCAATGCTTGCTCGTACTCGGCGAGTGCGGCCTGCGGCTGACCGCTCTCAAATAACATGTCGCCCAATAGCTCGCGCATCGGGAAAAGCCGGTTCTCCATCGAGATGTTCTTCTCGCTCGCGTCCTCACGATCAGCGGCGGCTCGCATTGACATGATGGCTTCGTCGGTATGGCCGCCTGCTTTGGCCACCCACGCCCTAGCAGCCATGGACTCGATGAGAACCTGCTCCGCCCAGTATTTGTCAGGAACTTCCTTGGTCAAGGCGTCGAGCCTTTCAACGTCGGGCAAAGCTGCATCTGGATGGCCGCTCCTGGCAGCCCCTAGTGCACGCGCGAAATGCGCCATAGCGACCGCCTGAGGATACTGGCTCTCCACCGGGTTGAGCGCAGCCGCCTCGCTCCATTGATTGCGCTCCAAGGCATAGCGCACGGGAATAGCCGCATAAGCCATGTCACCCGGCAGTAAATGATTGACCCAACCATTGATGCCGGCCAGCTTGTCCAGCATAGCCTTTGCCTTTTGGTCCTGTGCGGTCTGCAGGTAGGCGTAAGTGAGGAAGTCCATCGAATGCAATATGCCAGCGTTGACCTTGCCGCCAAAATTCTTGTCAGAATATGCTTCCCACGCCGCGAGCGCATTGTTGTCTGCGCTGATCATTTCTGGCCAGTCCCCGAGCATTGCGAAGATGTGCGACGGCATGTGGCGCGCATGCGGCGACGCCGGGGCCAGTGCGGCGTACTTGCGCGCGGCGGGCATGCCTTCTTCAGCTAGTGCCGGATAATCATAGGTGTGGATCAAGTAATGCGCGACGCCCGGATGCGTCGGCTGCTCGGCGAATGCTTTCTCCAGGATTGCCGCCGCCTGGCGTTGGTTGGCCAACGTCTTGTCCGACAAATCTACGGACTCATTGAGGGCCAGCGCGTAGAAAATGGCCGCCTCGGAATCATTTGGGTAGCGCTGGTGAATTTGCTCCATCGCGCGGGTGTAGGCGATCACACGGTCATGGTAGGGAGTCTTGTCGTAATCCTTATAGAGAACCTCCATAGCGCCAATATAATCGGCCTCACGCGGCGACTTGGCAGTGATGGTTTTTGCCTTTTCCACAGCCTCCCAGCCTGATTTTTGGGCTGCGGGAGGGGGCGCACCGATAAGCGGGTTAGGACGCTGGCTGATCGCAATACCCCAATACGCCATGATGCAATTGGGGTCGGTTTCGCTGACCGCCGTGAAGGCTTTAATCGTCTCCGGCCAGAAGAATGAATGCAGGAGCGCGACAGCGTGGTCAAACTCCTCCTGCGCTGCCGGCGTGCATGAGATGGCAAGGTGGACCTTGCCGACTTCCTTATATGCACTACCGTGTTCGTGCGGTTGACCCCATGCGAAGTTTGCGCACAGCAATAGCGACATAAGTGTCGCCGGGGCGTTGTACGCCTTCATTGCTGCCTCCCCCGTATCTCCCTGTTCCGCCAGTCGTGCATCCGCGCCGACGCCCTACGGCGCGCTGATCCACTCGCGTGCGCTTGCCCGTTCGCTGGTCGAAAATACCCGCACGTCCGCCGGCACCACGGCGCCGACGATCCGGGTCGTGCGGCGGATCCAGGTGTTGTCCGCGACGACGGC
>CAYSTX010000102.1:0-11966 GCA_964434035.1 uncultured Acetobacteraceae bacterium | reverse complement strand
CGCCGCTCATCGGTTCGCTCGCAGTGCTTCAGCATTGGCCTGGATGCCGAGCGCGCTGTTGAGACGGTTGGTAAAGTTGAAACACGCAACGATCGACGCCGCCTCCAGAACGCCCAGCTCGGGCACGCCCGCGTCGCGAAGGATCTGCAGATCGCGGGGCTCGATCTCGGCTGCGGCACGCGTGACCTTGATCGCGTAGTCGGCCAGCGCGCGCTCGCGCGTGGTCAGCGCGGCACGACGGTAATTGACCTCGATCGTTGCGACCCATTCCGCGTCGCCCGAGTAACCGCGCAGCGCCGCCGCGTGCGCGAAGACGCAGGCATCACAGCGATTCTCGACGCTGACGACGAGCGCAATCAGTTCGCGCTCGCGTGGTGTGAGCACGCCCTCCGCGTCGCGCACGACCGCGTCGCCCAGCGCGCCGATCGTCGCCAGCACGCGCGGCTGATGCGCGAGCACGTGCTGCTGGTTTCGCACATAGCCCATCGCCTCGCGTGTCGCGGCCAGGATCGCGTCGGTTTCGGCTGAGGCGGGCGGGCCTTCCTCGAAGCGCAGCCAGGACGGCTGCGCACGTGTCGTGGCATCAAGGGCCATGGTCGTTTCCTTCGCTCTGATCAGGCGGGATGGAAGACGAGCGCGCGCAGCTCGATGCTCTCCCGCGGACGCACGCCGGCGCCTGCGGTTGGATCCTCGAACGCCGTGTGCGGGGCGAAGCGAGCCCGCCCGTCGGTCGCAGTGTCGAAGCATTTGAGCAGCAGCGCTTCGTCGGGACCCATGTCCGGCGCGTAGAACCAGCGATGGCGTGGGCTGTAGCGCACCGAATACGTCTCGCCGACGCGGTGCTGGTAGACGAGATCGCTCGCCACCAGATCGTCGGGCGTCACGCTGCGGGCGTCGGCGACCGCGAGCGGAAAGTCGCGCAGCGGCCCGACCAGCGGGCGCCACAGATTGATGATCTGCACGCGGCCGCGCAGCAATGCGTCGGCCTCGTCGGGTAGCAGGTCGCGCACACGTTGCGGGCCCGAGCGCTCGGTGTGATCGACATGCACGCGCGAGACCGGCTGGCGCGGCGCGCCGGCCGCGCGGTCGACGCCGCCGGTGACGCGGCGGCGGATGGTGTGGTCGAAGATGAACACGCGCGACGCCCCCGTGGCGGCGGCGAGCGCGTGCTCGACCTCTGGGTAGAGACGCGCACGCACCTGCGCCTCGTCGTCGAAGTCGCGCACGGTGGTCTCGAAGCGGATCAGCTCGAAGCCCTCACGGTCGAGCGTCGCCGCGGCGTCGCGCGCGCGCAGGTCGCGGATGGTGACGCGGTGCGACTCGCTGACGGCGGTGGTCGCGGGCTCGCCCTCCGGCGGCGGCGAGAATGCATACGTGCGGGGACGCTCGATTCCGGCGGCAATATAGTTCAGTTCCGCCTCGACATCGCGCGTGGTGCCGCGTGTCAGCAGTTCGGTCTCGTTCATCGGCCGTTCTCCTGCTCGGCGCCCGCGCGACGCGGCGGCAGGCGGCCGGTGTTGATGACGTCGGCCGCGACGCGCCGGGTTTCCGACAGCGACGGCCACTTGCTTTGTTCCAGTTCGTCGAAACGGGGATCGACGGCGATGAAACGGAACGAGTCGGAAGTGCGGACGGCGGCGCCGGAGAAGACGCTGGAAACGTCGATGGCATGCGACTGGATCATCATCGCTCCTCGCGCCCGGTGTGCGCGGATAGGGAAATGGGAAAGCCGAAGACGGGACCTACGCAGCGTCGACAACGCTCGCGGTGCGCGGTCCGTGCTTCAGAATCCCTTCCAGCGCGCATTCGGGCGTGTGTCATCGCACTCCCTCAAGTGCCTCGCGCTCGCGAACGCCGAGCGCCTCCAGCAGCGTCCTGCCAGCGCGGCCGCGTCAGGGGCGGCGCGATCGCGGGGACGGAGCAAGAGGTGGTGTCGCGGCCCCCGCCCGCTCAAGAGACGTGTTCCGCAAAGATCGGCACCGGCGTGGCATGGCTCTCTACCCGTCCGCCGCCACCGAGCGGGTTTTCCTCCGGCGGGCGCGCCGGGCCGCCGTCCCATGCCGGCGATATCGCGCGGATTGCGCGGTTCATCTCTGGCGTGCCGTCGCGACGCGACGCGCGTTCGGCCCAACGGCGTTTGCGGAGCAAACCGATTCACGGGACCGTCAAGCGCATCCCCGCCGTTCTCGGGAACCGGGCAACGGCCCGTTGCTCGGCGTCGCACCGCGGGTTTCGTGTAGCGCAGTTCGCCTGCGACCACACTGTCGTCGCATGTTAGGCCAAGGAGTGCACGATCACGGGCCCGGCTACCGCCGTGGCTGGTCCTGCCAGCAGGGGCGCCAGGCTCTGCTCGATCCATGCGAGCCCGCGCTTATTGGACTCCACGGCACCCGCGTAATCGTCGAAAATGCTGATCGCCGTCACTGTATCGTCCGGGGCATAAACCACATAATAGGCCCTAAACCCCGGGACAGCGCTGATAATCGGGATCGCCCCCTCCTTGATGGCCTGCGTTAGCTCTTCTGCCATACCAGCCTTGGCTTTGCCTTGACGAATGGCTGCGTACACTTCTGCCTCCTGGATGTTTGGGCCGACCCCGATCGGGTGCCGCGCTGGCGGCCGGGAACAGGTCGCCAGCGCTTACTCCGACCGTTTGACAGCGGACCCCGGTTGGGTGTGCTGGCTCAGATCGTAATCCATTCGGCCAGTGCGGGGCGAGCGGCTGCCATCCCGCGGCGGCGTCGCGCGGCCACCTCGGCGTCCGACGCCGACGCCAAGGGGGCAGATTGGGTATTTCGGAGGCCGTTCCGCCTTACGGCGCTGCGGCTCTTCGGCGTGGTGCGGCTCGGCGTCGTCGAGGAGGTTGCCGGCGGCTCATTGCCTGCGACGCTCGGCCGCCTCGCCCGTCGGGCATCGCCCAGCAGCATATCGCCCTGGACTGGGTGAGATGCGGCCGCTCGGCCGCACGAGGGAAGCCGCCGCACCGGCAACGGCGACGCAGGCGCGGAGGAGGTCGAAGGCGAGCACGGGCACTGGTCGTATATGATAACGACCCGGGCCACAGCAACGCAGTGCGCTGCTGCGGCCCGATGCTCTTCAATATGACGCTAGGACACAAGAACCCAGCGTGTTCCAGCTAGGCCGGAACCACCGGTGTCTTCTTCGTCTTCAAGGCATCGGTGACCTGCTGATCCAGATTCAGATGCTCCTTCAGCAAGTCGGGCGGGGTTAACGCCATCCACTGATCCAATGACAGGTCGGCGTAGTAGTCGCTCTTGAACATCTCAAGAAAGCGCAGCGGTGTGGTGCCGGTATTCTCCACGTAATGGCCCATCGCAAACGGGACATAGCCGACATCGCCGGCCTGAAAATCGAACGTCCGGGCCTGCCCGTTGGCCGCGAAGACGCCCATGCGGCCCTGGCCGGCGATGTAGTACTGCCACTCATCGGTATTTGGATGCCAGTGCAGTTCGCGCAGTCCGCCTGGCTCGATTTCCACGAGTGCCGCCGCAATGTTCTTGGAGGCGTGGAAGACGCTGGAGTCGGTGATTCGGACCGTTCCGCTCTTTGTCCGGATCGGTTCCTGCGCCATCATACGGTGGGTGAAGCTCTGTGGCACCGGTTGAGCGCCCAAGAGCTTGTTCGGGCCAAGCGGGCCTGGAACAGGCGCCTTGAAGATGTATTTTGTGCTCGGATCGGGCGTGTGGCCGAACTGCGCTGCCGGCACGCCAAAATTCTTGGCCAGCACATCATTGGGCACGTGCTTGAACCAATCGGTCAGCAGGAAGGTGGAGTCCTCATCAAAGTCCCCATCGTCGAAAACCAGCAGGAATTCACATCCGTCTGGGCCGAGCCCCTGGATCGAATGGGGGATGCCACCCGGGAAATACCACAGGTCACCCACACCCACGTCATCAACAAAATTCCGGCCCTGGGCATCGATCGCGGTGACGCGCGCGCTGCCGTAAAGCATGTAAGCCCATTCGGCCTGCTTGTGCCAATGCAGCTCGCGAATGCCGCCGGCGTTCAGACGCATGTTCACGCCGGCGATCGATTTGGAGATGCCGAGTTCCCGCACGGTAACCTGACGAGTCCAGCCGCCGCTGGATTGCCGCACGTGCGAATCCGCGAATGAGAAGCGGAGATTGGGCACCGTCCCGGAATCGGTTGACGGCGGGTTGAGAAGGTCCGGGTTCTGAAGCTCGCGGGCCACGCTGCCGGCGTGCGGATCGGTGCCGCCAACGCCTGGGCCTCGACTTGGTTGGGGTATTTGATCGGCGGTCTGGGCGACTGCAACAGATGCGGTCGCAAGCAGCCCTCCTGCAGCCGCAGCCGTGGACAAAATACCCCGGCGCGAAAGTTCACTCATGGCCTTATCCTCGTTGATCTGCCTTAGGTGGCATCGGCGTTAGAGCGCTGCCAAATGGACGGTGTCAACGGCAGGAACTAGCCAAACTACTCGCGCGGCTCAGTGCTCCCGAGTCGGATCAACGGCCCGTTTCGCCGGCATTTCATCCTGCGCTCAACCGGGAACGGTCCCAAACGGAACGAGATGGAATCTCGCCGGTGCCGTCGGTGCAAGATCGGTTCGATCGCTAGGGAGCGGCGCGTTAGCGAATTGGCAAGGCAAGTCTGCGCATATGGACGCATGTCACGGATCCCGCTCCGCCCTCGGTCGTCCGCCCGCGTCCGCACCACCGAACAGGACCGCGTCGTGGCCCTCTGCGATGGCGTCGTCGGCGTGGTGCGGATGGCCGGCGCGTTGCATGATTCGGGGCGCGCGGTCTCGCTCGATGGGCTCGGCGACATGGTCGGCCTGCTTTGCGCCCGCACGCTCGACCTGCCGCCCGAGCAGAGCCGCGCGCTTCGCCCACGCCTCGCAGATCTCGACCGCGCGCTCGCCGATCTCGCCGGGCGCATCGCCGAGCCGCTGCTGCCATGAGCGCGCCGTCGCAAAGCGTGTCGCTGCTCACTGCAATCCTCGCGCTGCTCGCGGTCGTCGCCGGATTGTTCCTATTGCAACGATTGGCGACACGCGGCCTCGGCCAACGCGTCGCGAGCCGCCTCGGCGCCGGCTCCACGTCCCGACTCGCGGTCGAAGAACGCTTGATGCTCGACGCGCGGCGGCGCGTGGTGCTCGTCCGCGTTGACGGAGCGCGATCGGTGCTGCTGCTGATCGGCGGCCCGGGCGCCGACGCCGTGGTCGGCTGGGTCGAGGATCGCGCGTGACTATCCCGCGCGTGCGTCGCGCGGCGCCGCTCTTACTTCTCGCGCTCGCATCCGCATTGCTGCTCGCCACGCCCGCCGCCGCGCAGTCGTTCAGCATCGACCTCGGCGGCGGCCCCGGTATGACCGGCCGGCTCGCGCAGCTGACGGCGCTGTTCACGGTCCTGTCGCTCGCGCCGAGCCTCTTGGTGATGGTGACCGCCTTCACCCGCATCGTCATTGTGCTGTCGCTGCTGCGCGGCGCGATCGGCACGCAGGCGACGCCGCCGAACACGGTGCTGATCGGGCTCGCGCTGTTCCTGACCTGGTTCGTCATGCAGCCGGTGCTCGATCAGGCGTGGTCGGCCGGCCTCGCGCCGATGGCGTCCGGTCAGGTGCCGAGCCTAGACGTGCTGCAGCACGCCGCGGAACCGTTCCGCCGCTTCATGGCCGGCGCCGCCCGCCCCGCCGATGTCGGCCTGTTTCTCGACATCGCCGGCCTACCCGCGCCGAAATCGCCCGACGTCACACCGTGGCGCGCGCTCATCCCCGGCTTTCTGATCGGGGAGCTGCGGCGCGGGTTTGAGATGGGGTTCTTGCTCTACCTGCCGTTCGTCATCATCGACCTGGTCGTATCCAGCGTGCTGATGAGCCTCGGCATGATGATGCTGCCGCCGACCTCGGTGTCACTGCCGTTCAAGCTCATCTTCTTCGTGCTGGTCGATGGCTGGCGGCTGGTCGCCGGTAGTCTCGTTCAGAGTTTTCCGACGCTCGGCAACTGACCGCCGGCGCGCCTTCAGGTTGGGAGGTGCTGGGCGATGTAGGGCGGCAGACAGAAGGCGCCGGCGTGGATCTCCGGTGTCCAGTAGCGCGTCGTACCGAGAATGCGCGCCGCCTCCGCCCGCTTGCGGATCGCGTCCGCCGGCAACCGTGTCGCCGCCGCATCCTTGCCCGACCAGCCGAGCGTCATAAAGCCACCAACGTAAGTCGGCACCGCCGCAACATACGCCGTCACGTGCGGGAAGAAACGCGCCCGCCGCGCGCTCGTCTCCCGCAGCTCATCGGCCTGCATGAACGGCACGCCGCATTGATTGACCACGATCCCGCGATCCGTCAGCACGCGGGCGCAGTGACGATAGAAATCATCCGTGAACAGCACCTCGCCGACACCGATCGGGTCGGTGCTGTCGACGATAATCACGTCATACGCACCGTCCGCCGCCGTCGCGACGTAGTCGATACCGTCCCCGACCACGATATTCGCGCGCGGATCGTCCCACGCATTGCCGCCGATCGCCGGCATGTGTGCGCGCGCGAGCCGGATCACCGCGCCGTCGATCTCGACCATCGTGGCCCGCTCGACCGCTCCATGCATCAACACGCGCCGGAGCACGCCGCCATCGCCCGCGCCGATGATCAGCACGCGCCGCGCGTCGCCATGCGCCAGCAGCGGCACATGCGCGAGCATCTCCTGATACACGAACTCATCGGCTTCGGTGATCTGCACGACGCCATCGAGCGTCATCACCCGTCCGTGGGTTTCCGTCTCGAAGATCGCGATGTCCTGAAACGGGCTCCGCTCGCGCGCGATTTCGCGCGTGACCATGAAACGCTGTCCCCAATTCGGGTACAGCGTTTCATTCAGCCATGTCTCGGTGGCCATGCTTCTCAGGCGCGCGCGGACGCTGCGATCAGCGCACGCGGCCGCGACGCTGCTCGTCGATCACGAGCCGGCCGGGCGCGAATGCAGATTGCAGCACCGGCACCGACTGGCGCGGATCGCACGCGCCGCACATGAAGATGTCGACCGCCGCGAACGCGCGCTCGGGCCATGTGTGGATCGAGATATGGCTCTCGGCCAGCACGACGACGCCGGACACCCCGCCATTCGGCGTGAAATGGTGGAAATGGCTGTGCAGGATCGTCGCCCCCGCGGCCGCCGCCGCCTCGCGCAGCGCGCTGTCGATCAGCGCGGGATCGGACAGATTCCGCGCCTCCCACAGATCGACGAGAAGATGCGTGCCGGCGAACAGCATGCCGTCGCGCTCGACGAAGTAATCCTTCGCCGTCTCCTCAAAACTCGTCTCGTCACGCGAATCGGAACCCGATTGCGACAAAGTCATCGCGTCACCGCGATCGATCGACTGGATCTCGCTCGGAAGTTCCGAGACCATCCCCAGTGGGCTGAGTGCGTTCACCGCGTACCCTCCTACCAGCAGACGGCCTGTTGGACGCGCGCAAGGTGGCCGCGCGCGCATCCCCTGGGGCCAAGGAGCGCGGAACATGGGGAAAAGGGGGGGTGCATGCAAGCGAAAATCTGGTTGCGCCGATTGTTTCGGCTTCGCCACGGGGAAGGCGGGGCGACGCGCGGCGGCGGGCCGGACGACGCCTCAGTGCGCCGCCGGCGCCGACGTTGCGAGTGCGCTGATGACCGTGCGGGCGAGCGAGGCCTCCGCCGCCGCGCGTGGCAAATCGCCTACGTCGCGCACTTCCGGCGCGGTGATCAGGCGAAACAGGTTGTCGTCCGCGCCCATCCGTCCCGCTCCCTGCTGACGCACGCGGGCCAGCGCGGCATCGTCGCCCGCCTTCGCCGCTGCGCCGGCCAGCCGCAGCAGGACACGCGCCTGCGCTGCTGACAGCGTGCCGCTCTTCGGCACGTCGAGCTTCGCGAGGTCGGACAAGGCCCCGACTGCCGCCGGCCAGTCGCGCGCGCTCTCCAGGATGTCGGCCCGGAGCGCCGCCGCGTCACGCGTGCCGACTAAGGCGAGCGTCGCCGATGCCGCCTGCGGGTTGCCAGCGCCCGCCAGCGCGCGCGCCGTCAGCAATGCTCGGCGCTCCGCCAGCCCCGATGGCAGGGCCGGCGCTGGCGTCGGCGCCGGGGTCGGGGCGTCAGCCGTGGTGGCCGCGTCCGGCGCGCGCGGTGATGGCGGCGGCTCCGAGGCCGCGAGCGCTGCGGTCGCGCCCTCCCAGTCGTGGTCGTCCAGCCGCAGCGACGCGAGCTGCGCACCGAGTGCAGCGCGGGCCGGGCCGGCGGGGCTTGCCTGCATCACGCGCTCGACCAGCGGCGCCGCCTCGGCGGTCAGGTCGAGGGCCGCGAGTTGGTCGGCGAGCAGCGCGGTCGCCGCCGTGCCGCCCGGGCCAAGCGGCAGCAGATCGGCGTTGTCCTCGACGAGCGACGCGAGCGCGAGCGGCGCGAGCGGCTGGGTGTGCCCGTGCAGCACCGCGTCCATGATCGAGCGCATCTCGCCGCGGATCTCCGTGCTGTCGTCCGGCCACATCGCCTCCGTCTCGCGCAGCAGCCGCAGCCCGTTCGCGGGCGCCCCGGCCTCCGCCTGCAGGGAGGCGATGCGCATCCTTGTCAGCCGCTCGCGGTCATCGCCGCGCCAACCGGCAATCAGCGGATCGAGTTGCCGCGCCGCCTCCGCCGCGTCGATCCGGTGCGAGGCAAGACGTAGTTCGACCGCCCGCCGCGCTGCCCGGACGTGAACAAGCCGGTCACGGCTGCGCGCGGCGGTATCGAAGGCGCCGAGCGCAACATCGGTCTGTCCCTTCGCCGACGCAACGAGCCCACGCGCCAGCAGAAGATCGTCACGGTCCGGAAACGCAACGAGCAGCGCGTCGGCCGCCCGCACCTCGCCGCCCAGCGCTAGCGTTTCGGCAACGCGCGGCAGGATGCGGTCGCGGAGCGTCGGCGGATAAGACAGCACGAGCGGCAGCGTCGCCGCGATCACCTGCGCGGCACCCGGCGACGGCTCGTCGGCCGACGCCGCCCGCAGCGCGCGCCAGAGCGCCAGTTCGTCGGTCGCCGGCGGCGCCGGTCCCGCGAGCGCATCCGTCTCATCCATCCGCCCCGCCAGTAGCGCCGCGACCGCCCGCAACGCCGTCGCCGTCGCGTCGTCGTCGAGGCGCGGGTCTTCGGCGACGGCGAGCCGCAGCAGTGCCGCCGCCTCCGCGTCAAAGCCTAGTGCCAGCATCGTCTGCGCCGCCTTGAGCCGCGCCGCGGACCGCGCGAGCGCCGGCGCGGCGGCCGCGTCGTCCGTCTCCGTCTGCATCCGCCGCAGCAGTTCGGCGGGCGGCAGATTTGGCAGGTCGAAGCTCCGCGTCATGCTTGCCGCCACCACGACCGGCGTCAGGTCACCGCTGCTCGCGGACAGGGCGAGTTCACCGCGATCAGCGTCGATCGTGAAACCATCGTCGATGGCGCGCAGCCCAATCCGGTCAGACAGCGGCACGACCGCGACGCCGAGCCACGTCGCCGGCAGATCGACCATCGGCGTCGCGCGCGCAACCGGCACGGCGGCGCCGGCATCGTGCAGCGTGCCGACCAGCAGCGCATCATCGCCCGCCGGGTCGCGAACCGCGACCACGCGCCCGGGCCCCGGCGCCGCGAGCCGCATCGACCGCCCGTCTGGCGCGCCGACGATTGGCCGCGCAGGCGGGGGCGTGTCGGCGGCAACGACCGTTACCGTCCAACCCGAGGCCGAACGGGCGAGCGACAACGCCCGCTCGGGCGGCAACGCAAGAAGCAGCACCGTCGCGTCCGGCAGCACCCGTACCGACGCCGTGCCGAAGACCGGGTCGTCGGCGAGCGCCGACAGATCGAGCGGCCGCGCCTCGTCGAACACCACGACCGCATCGCCGCCCCGGCGAAACGCCGCAGCACCGGTACCGGCGCCGAACGGCACGGCGATGGCGGATTGCCCGTCGGGCGACGCGACCTTGTCGACGCGGAGCGCCAGCGGCTGACCAGCGGTCGCCAACGCGGGCAGCGACGGCGTGTCCGCCGGCGACGGTGTGGACGCGCGCGTGGGCAGCGGCGATGCCGCGGCGACGGGCGGCGGGAGTGGGGTCGACGCGACCGGGCTGATCGGCGCCGTCCCCGACGCGGGCGTGGGTGTCGTTGCATATGACGCCGTATCGTGACGATCTGGCGGCGCGGTTCGCACCGGGGTCGCGGCGGTCATCTGCGTTGCGGCTTGCGCCCCGCCCCGCGCCGCGCCCTGGGCCGCGCCCAGTGTGGGCGCTTGCGCCGCACCAAGCGTGGGCTTGGGGTCGAGCGTGTCGATGAACAGACGGTTGCCGACGCGCGCGATCCGGGCGTGGGCGCCATCGGTGAGCACGACCGTCGCCTGGCCGCCCTCGGTTGTCAGCGTCTGCACGTTGCGCGGCCAGTTGCCCGGCACCGCGATCGTTCCCGACGGATGCAGCCGTAAGATGACCCGCCCTGGCGCGCGTTCGACGCCGAGCCAGGTACCGCGCGGCACGTCGAGCTCGATCCGTCCGAAGGCATGGTGGTTCGAATATCGCAAGGACGACGTGCGCAGATCCTCGGACCGCGCGGGCGGCGCAGTCTCCAGCAGGAGCAGCAGCACGAGGATCGCCATGCGTCGCGCCTGTCCCATTTGTTTCGAGTTCCTGCGCGGGCGGCGGGGCGTTGTCATGGCGTTTGCACTGACGTTGGAGTTTGGAGTTGCGTCAGCGGCTGTGTTGGCACTGGTACGGATGCGGGCATCGGAACCGGTGTCACGGACGCGGTCCGTAGCTTGGCGAGGGCCGCGGTCGCGTCGCGCGCACGGTCGGGGCGCATGGCGGCGAGGATCGGGGCCGCCTTCAACTCCTTCATGCGGTCAAGCAGCGGCAGCAGCACGGCGTCGTCGAGATTGTCGAAGATAGACGCCGCCTGTGCCGGCTTCATCTTTTCGTAGACCATGACGAGACCCCGCCAATTGGTTTCGTTCTGTGCCTGGCGTGCTTTCTCAAGCGTCTCCAGCTTCGCCTGCAACGCCTCGAGTTCCGCCACGCGCTGCATCAGCCGCCGCTCGGCCGCCGCGACAACGTGCTCGCGCTCCGACAGCGCCGCGTCGCGCGTGTCGAGCGCCCGCCGCCGGTCACGCAGTTCCTGCAGCACCGCGCGCTCGGATTCGCTCGGCTCAGATGGGGGCGCGACCGGACCGGCAGTCACCGGTGTCGCTACCGGCGCTTCCGGCTGCGGAGTTGCGGCAGCGGCCGGCGACGGAGCGGTCGGCGACGCCGCTGGCTTTTGCGGCGGTTGGACCGATTGCGTCGGAACCTGCGCTGCCGGCGCCGGCGATGCGTTGGGAGTCGCAGCCTCGGCCACCGTCACCACGCCCGTGCCTTCCGCGTCGATCAACGCTCGCGTTAACGCCGTCGTCTTGAACAGCAGGACGAGCGCCAGCGTCACGATCGTCGCGGGCAGCAGCCGCATCTGACCGACGAAATGCTTCACCGGGCAACCTTCAAGGCGCGCAGCAAGTCGCGCTCCGCCTGACTGCGCACGCGCGCTGGCTCGTCGGCCGGCAGACGCGGACGTTCCGACCTGGCCGGCTCGGTCCGCGCCAGTTCGGTACGCGGAATCTCCACACGCATCGTCTCGGATCGTGGTGCAGGCTCCGCGGCGATCGCCCGCTGCACACGCACCGCGCGCTCGATCTGGTCGGCCAGGCGCTCGCCACGCTCGATCAGGAACCCGAGATCCTCACGCAGCGCGCCGGCCGCGTCGACCTGCCGCGCGATCTGCCGCCCCGCGCCATCGGCCGCCGCGCGCAGCCGCTCGACCCCGTCCTCCGCCTGTCGCGTCGCCGCGTTAAAGCCGCTAACCAGCTGATCAAGCGCAGCGCGATCGCGCTTCAGCACGCCCAGTGCCCGCTCCAGCCGCACCGCGTGCACGAGCGTCGCCGTCAACAGCAACACCAAGCCCACTTCGAGCGCCCATCCGATCCCATGCATCGCGCCGCCTGCCC
>CAYSTX010000101.1:9492-12002 GCA_964434035.1 uncultured Acetobacteraceae bacterium | reverse complement strand
CTTCAGCACGTAGCGGCCGGGATGCGCGGAGAGCCATGTTTGCAGATCGGGGTCGATACGATCGGCAAGGCGGAACCAGACGCCGCGCTGCACGGAGCGGCCGGCCTCGGCGGAGATGACGTCACATGCAATCTCCGCCTCGATCCCGTCGCTTTGGATCAGGAGGTCGAACGGAGCGCCGTCGGCCAGCCCCGCGAACAGCACGTCATAGCCGCGCTCGCGCTGCAACAGCCCGGTCCGCAGCATGTGAAAAGGGCCGATCAGCGTCTCATCGCCGGCGAGCGCCGCGCGCAAAACCCCGCAAAATCGATCCCGCCCGCAAGGTGGCAGCCCGTCATGCACCTCGCGCGCAAACCGCGCGAGCTGACCGATCAGCCGCTCGGCCAACGAAGGCGGGCGGTTCATCCGCTGCCGCAGACGGTCGATTGCGAATTCAACTGCATAGCGTTGCGCGAACGCGCGGCCCGAACGGCCGCCGCGATCGGCGAGACGGCGGAGACCGCCGAGCCGCTCTGTCCATAGACGCCCGCCGACGAGGTCGACGAACGATCCTGCCGCCGCCAGGTCTTCAGAAGGCGAGCGTGTGGTGAGTGCCATGCTTAGCCTCGTGTCCGGGTCCGACATCAGGCGTCTCGTCTTCGGACCCGTCCCCGGCATATCATGCCGAACGATCGCGACGCAAAGCAGCGCGACGACTCACCCGGCGTTCGGCACGGCCGCCGCCTCAAGCGCCGCAGCCTGCCGTGCGGCCAGCGCGTTCGTTTCGAAATCCTCGATCAAATCGTGGAACAGCCGCGACCAGTTCAGTTCGGCGCCCAGGCGCAGGAACACCCCGCCAAGCCCGATCGCCGAGCGGTCCATCAGCACGAATTCCCGCGGCGGCCGCACGCCGCCTGTCCGTTTCAATCCGGCGTGAACACGTTCGGCAACCTCGCGGCCGAATTGCGGGTCGTCGTTTTCCTGAATGCGCCGCACGCGGTCCTCGATCAGTGGCGCGTACAGGAACTTCGCCCACTCGTTGAGAACTTGCATCGTTTCGCGCGACAGGTTGACAAAGCCCCACGTCTCATACGCGTGATGCGCCTTGTCCTCGTCGTTGTCGCGCACCGCCTCATAGAGGTCGATCACGCCACGCACGAAATTCGGCTGGAACACCCGAATCACGCCGAAATCGAGCAGGTTCAGCGAGTCATCCGCGCGCACCTGATAATTGCCGAGATGCGGGTCGCCGTGGATCACGCCGTAGCGGTAGAACGGCACGTACCAGGCGCGAAAAAGCGCCTCGGCGATGCGGTTGCGCTCTTCCTGGCTTGGGTTTTCCTCAAGCCGGCGCATCAGCGGCCGCCCGTCGAGCCAAGTCATCGTCAGCAGCCGCGCGGTGCAAAGATCGGGCACCGGCACTGGCACGTGCACATCCGGCTCATTCGCCAGCATGATGCCGTAGAGGCGCATCTGTGCCGCTTCCCGCCGGTAATCCAGCTCTTCACGCAGCCGGACCACCATCTCCTTGTAGACGTCGTCCTGCTGGATCGCGTTGTCGATGCGATGGTAGAGCGATATCGCAATCCGGAGCTGTTTCAGGTCGGCATCGACCGTACTCGCCATATCCGGGTACTGCAGCTTGCACGCGACCTCGACACCGTCGGTCGTCACCGCGCGATGCACTTGCCCGAGCGAGGCCGCGGCGGCGGCCGTTTCGCTGAACGAGCGAAACCGGCTCCGCCAATCGGGGCCAAGCTCACTCGTCATGCGGCGGCGGACGAAGCTCCAGCCCATTGACGGCGCGTTCGCCTGAAGCTGCGCGAGTTCGGCCGCGTATTCCGCCGGCAGCGCGTCCGGCACCGTCGAAAGGAACTGTGCGACCTTCATCAGCGGCCCCTTGAGCCCGCCGAGAATGGACTTGAGGTCTTCCGCGTGCGCAGCTTTGTCGGTCTTGATCCCGAACACGCGCGCACCGGCGACACGGGCCGCGATACCTCCGACCGCGCCCGAGGTGCGCGCGAACCGGCGGATCTCCCCGATCAGGTTCGACCGGTCCTCACCCGTCGGCCGCGTCGGCACCGGCAGGGCCGGCACCGTCGGGCGCGTGCTGCTCACGACAATCGCTCCAGCTCGTCAATGAAGCCAGTGATCACATCGAGACCGCGCTGCCAGAACGCGGGGTCCGACGCGTCGAGGCCGAATGGCGCGAGCAGTTCCTTATGCCGCCGCGTGCCGCCCGCCCGCAGCATGTCGAGGTATTTCGCGGCAAACCCGGGATGCCCCGTCTGGTAGACCGAATAGAGGGCGTTCACGAGGCAGTCCCCGAAAGCGTACGCGTAGACATAGAACGGCGTGTGCACGAAATGCGGCACATAAGACCAGAAATACGCGTATTCGGGCGTGAACTCGAACGCCGGGCCCAGGCTCTCGCGCTGCACGTTCATCCAGATCTCGCCGATCCGCTCAGGCAACAACTCGCCCTCACGGCGCTCCTCGTGCAGACGCTGTTCGAACGCGTAAAATGCGAT
>CAYSTX010000101.1:1686-9482 GCA_964434035.1 uncultured Acetobacteraceae bacterium | reverse complement strand
ACGGACAACCGTGTTGATCATGTCCTCGACCTTCGCGGCGAGCATGATGCGACGCCGGGCCGAGTCGGTCTCCGCCTCCAAGAGCGCGCGGAAGGTCAGCATCTCGCCGAACACGCTCGCCGTCTCGGCCAATGTCAGCGGCGTGCCGGACATCAGGTATCCCTGTTCGCCCGCCAGCACCTGATGCACGCCGTGGCCAAGCTCATGCGCGAGCGTCATCACGTCGCGCGTGCGGCCATGGTAGTTGAGCAGCAGATACGGGTGCGCCGACGGCACCGTCGGGTGCGCGAACGCGCCGCCCGCCTTGCCCGGCCGCAACACGGCATCGATCCAGGGCCGCTCAAAGAACTGGGCGCCGATCTCGGCCAGTTCGGGGCTGAACGCGCGATAGGCGCCGAGCACGCGGGTGCGCGCGTCCGGCCAGGCGATCTCGCGGTCCGTATCGCCCGGGAGCGGCGCGTTGCGGTCCCAATGCTGCAGCTTGTCGAGGCCGAGCCAGCGCGCCTTCATTGTGTAGTAGCGGTGCGAAATGCTCGGAAACGACGCGCGCACAGCGGCGACGAGCGCGTCCACCACCTCGTCCTCGACCATGTTCGCGCGGTTGCGCGCGCTGCCCGGCGTTTTGTAGTGGCGCCAAACGTCGATGATCTCTTTGTCCTTCGCCAGCGTGTTGGTGATCAGGCTGAACAGGCGAAGATTGTCGCCCAGCACTCCGCCGATCGCGCGCGCCGCATCCGCTCGCACCGTGCGGTCGGCGTCGGATAGTTTGTTGAGCGCCGCACTGAGCGTCAGATCCTCGCCGCCGAGCGGGACACGCAGTGCCGCCGTCGTCTCATCGAAGAGCCGGCTCCAGGCGTTGCGGCCCGTCACCTCCTTCTCGTGCAACAGCTTCTCGAGGTCGTCCGCGAGCTGATGCGGGCGGAAGACGCGGAGGTCGCGCAGGAACGGCCGCCAGCGCGCGAGGTCCGGGTCGGCGAGTTTCGCCTCCAGCACCGAATCGTCGATCCGGTTGAGTTCGAGCGAGAAGAACAGCACGTGGCTGCTGATCGCCGTCACCCGTTCCGTGATCGTTTGATAAAACTGCCCCACAGCGGGGTCCGTGCCGTCGCCCGCGAACAACAGCTGCGCGTAGGAGGCGAGGCGACCGAGCCGCTCCTCGATTCGCTCATAGGCGACGATGGCGGCGGCGAGCTCCGCGCCCGGCATCGCCGCGAGGCGGCCGGCGTATTCGACGGCGAAGGCGCGCGCATCCGATTCGGCGGCATCCAGGTCGGCGGTGACTTCGGGGCTATCGGGCGCCGGATAGAGGTCGCGAAGATCCCAGCTCGGGAGGTCGTTCCGCAGGTCTTGGGCGGATGGCTTGGCGGAGGTCTGTGCGGACACGCGAGAATCCTGTCGGGGTGATGCCAGCAGGATGTAAGGCCGCGGACCGCGAGGTCAAAGGGAAGCCGCCCTCACATACCGAGAGCGCGCCGGTAGACGTCGAGCAGCGTCTCCTGCTCCTCGATCTCCGCCGGCTCCTGTTTGCGGATGCGAATGAGCGCCCGCAGCACCTTGGGATCGAAGCCGGCCGATTTCGCCTCGGAATAGATGTCCTTGATGTCGTTGCCGAGCGCCTTTCGCTCTTCCTCGAGTCGCTCGATTCGGTCGACGATGCTCCGCAGCCGGTCGGCCGCGATCCCGCCCGTTTCGGTCTCGGGTGACTTCTTGTCCACCGCCACTGCCGCAACCGCCATCGCCGCCCCCCGTCCGTAACACTCGCAAGGGCGGCGTGCGTAGCGGCGGCCGGGCGGGCGGTCAACCGCGCCCGGCCTGCGCCCCCTCTGAGCGCCTACGTCTCAGTCGGCGTTCGCGGAGGCCGCGAAACCGGCCTGCTGCTCGGGCGTCGCCTCGCGCTGATAGCGGGCCTGCCACTCCTTGTATGGCATCCCATAGACGCGCTCACGTGCATCGGGGTCGGCGATTGCGATGCCCCGCTGCTCCGCCGCCTCGCGATACCAGCGGGAAAGGCAGTTGCGGCAGAAGCCGGCGAGGTTCATCAGGTCGATGTTCTGCACGTCGGTCCGCTCGCGCAGATGCTTGACCAGCCGGCGGAACGCGGCGGCCTCCAGCTCAGTGCGGGTCGCGTCGTCCATCTCGGGCAGCGCCATGGCATCCTCTCTCAGTCATTGACGGTCCCTCACATGGCGTTGCCGCCGCCACTTCGCCATACTGCGAGCGACCGAGGGGATGGACGGACCGCCAGGACATGAATTGGGACGATGCCCGCGCGCGCACCGCGCTCAGGGCGATTTTCGACGCGGCCGTCGCCGCCGCCGATCCTCGCCGGATGTTGGCCGATCACCTGCCGTCGCCACCGGCCGGACGGTGCGTGGTCGTCGGCGCCGGCAAGTCGGCGGCCGTGATGGCGGCGGCGTTGGAGGCGGCGTGGCCGGACGTGGCGCTGTCGGGCGTCGTCGTGACGCGGCACGGCCATGCGGTGCCGACGGCCCATATCCGCGTGATCGAGGCCGCGCACCCGGTGCCGGACGACAACAGCGAGGTCGCGGCGCGGGCGATGATGGCGGCGGTGCAGGGCCTCGGGCCGGACGACCTGGTGCTCGCGCTGATGTCGGGGGGCGCGTCGTCGCTGCTGACGCTGCCGCCGCCGGGGATGACGCTTGCCGACAAGCAAGCGATTAACCGCGCGCTGCTAACGTCCGGCGCGACGATCCATGAGATGAACGCCGTGCGGAAACACCTGTCGGCGATCAAGGGCGGCCGTCTGGCGCAGGCGGCGGCACCGGCGCGCGTGGTCACACTCGCGATCAGCGACGTGCCGGGCGACGATCCGGGGGTGATCGGCAGCGGCCCGACCGTGCCTGATCCGACAACCGCCGCCGAGGCGCGCGCGATCGTCGACCGATACCGTATCCCGCTGCCGCCATCGGCCCGCGCGCACCTTGCCCGCGACGACCAGGAGACGCCGAAGCCCGGCAGCCTGCCGCACGCGACGTTTCGCATGATCGCGACACCTGCAATGGCGCTCGCCGCATCGGCCGAGACGGCCCGCGCGCATGGCTTGGCGCCTCTCGTGCTCGGCGACGCGATCGAGGGGGAGGCCGCGGTCACCGGCACGGTAATGGCTGGCATCGCGCGCGGCGCGCGGCGTCACGGGACACCGATCGCGCCCCCCGCCGTGCTGCTGTCGGGCGGGGAGACGACGGTAACGATCGAGCCGGACGGGCGTAGCGGTCGCGGCGGACGTAACACGGAGTTTTTGCTCGGCCTCGCGGTCGCATTAGGCGGCGAGCCCGGCATTTGGGCTATGGCCGCCGATACGGACGGCATCGACGGGACGGAGGATGCAGCCGGCGCCATGATGACACCAACCACGCTTGCCCGTGCCGCCGCGCACGGCCTCGACCCGCGCGCGCGACTAACGGCGCACGACAGCTACACGGTGTTCGCGGCGCTCAACGATTTGATCATCACCGGTCCGACGCTGACCAACGTCAACGACATCCGCGCTATCGTGGTCGCGTAATGGCCGGACGTCCCCATCTGCGCCGGCGTCGGCGCACGCGGATTGTCGCGACGCTTGGACCGGCGAGCGACACCGCCGAAGTCATTTCGCGCCTGTTTCACGCCGGCGCCGACATCTTTCGGCTCAATTTCAGCCATGGCACGCAGGAGGATCACGCCGCCCGCTTCGCGATCATTCGCGCGCTCGAGCATGAGACGGGGCGGCCGATCGGCATTTTGGCCGACGTGCAGGGGCCGAAGCTGCGCGTCGGGCGGTTTGGCGGCGGGCGCGTGCATCTGCAAACGGGGCAGCAATTCCGCCTTGATCTCAGCGCGACCCCTGGCGACGCGCGGCGCGTCAATCTTCCGCACCCCGAGATCATCAACGCCGCGACCATCGGCACGACGCTGCTTCTCGATGACGGGAAGCTGCGGCTTCGCGTCGAACGAAAACGCGACGACGCGCTTGAGACGACCGTCATGGTCGGCGGCCCGTTATCCGATCGGAAGGGCGTCAACGTGCCAGATGTCGTGCTGCCGATCCCAGCGCTGACGGCGAAGGACCGGTCGGACCTTGCTTTCGCGCTCGATCATGGCGCCAACTTCATAGGGCTCTCTTTCGTGCAACGGCCCGAGGACGTGGCGGAGGCGCGTGCGCTCGCCGACGGGCGCGCATGGATCATGACGAAAATGGAGAAACCCCAGGCGCTCGATAATCTCGATGAGATCGTTGCGCTATCCGACGCGATCATGGTCGCGCGCGGTGATCTTGGCGTTGAGTTGCCGCCCGAGGAGGTGCCGCTTGCACAGAAGCGGATCATCCGCGCGGCGCGCGCGGTGGGCAAGCCCGTCGTCGTCGCGACCCAAATGCTGGAAAGCATGATCAACGCGCCGGCGCCGACGCGCGCCGAGGCGTCCGACGTCGCGACTGCCGTGTTTGACGGCGCCGATGCGGTGATGCTGTCGGCGGAAACCGCGGCCGGGCAATATCCGTTGGAAGCGGTCAACATGATGGACCGCATCGTCGCACGCGTTGAAATCGACCCCGGCTGGCGCGACATCTGCGACGCGAGCCGCCCGAGTCCCGAACGCTCGACGCAGGACGCGATAGCGGCGGCCTCGCGGCAGATCGCGCAAACGCTCGGCGCGCGCGCGATCGTCGCGTTCACGAACTCGGGCAGCACCGCGCTCCGCGTCTCGCGCGAACGACCGAATGCGCCGGTGATCGGCCTCACGACAAGCCACGAGACCGCGCGTCGGATGGCGGTGATGTGGGGCGTGCACGCGGTGGTGACGGGGGACGCGCACTCGATGTCTGACGCGGTGAATCGGGCGAGCCGGGTCGCGCAGACCGAGGGATTCTGCGGCAGCGGCGAGACGCTGGTGGTCGTCGCCGGCGTGCCGTTCGGTCAGGCGGGCAGCACCAACGCGCTGCGCGTCGCGACGATAAAATGAAGCGGAAGGCTGGCGCGGCGCTCGTCGCGCTCCTATTGCTCCACGCGCCGGCGCACGCGCAGACGATCGAACCGCCGCCGCGCATGACGCGCGCCGACAGCGCCGCGCATTTCAAGATTCAGCTGCCGCAGGCGATCGTCAACCAATCCGGCGCCCTCACCGTCACCTGGACCGATGATGACGGCCGCGTGGTGCAGCAACTGCACCGACGGCTGCGACTCGATCACGCGACATGGGTCGGCTTCACGCTCGATCTGCGGCGGATGGTGACGACCGGCAACACCGTGCACGCGCAGCTCGACGTGGGCGGCGCGATCACCGACGGGTCGCTCGATTTCGACGCGGAGGCCGATCCTGCATGGGAGGATTACGCCGTGATCGCGTGGCAGACCGGCGACGCGATGCGGCTCCGCGGGCTGCGCGACCTCGGCGCGACGGCGGGCATGGTCACCGGGTCGCGAACGGACGGAGCGATCACCGCCGATACGGCGAAGGCGAATAGGCTGCGACGGGCAGGACTTGGGCTCTACATCGAAAACATCGCGACCGACATCTACGCCGCCTATCACCGGTACACGCCGGAGCATCCGATCGAATATGCGATGGAGCAGGCGCGCGCCAAGTTCGCGGCGAATCCGGACGATCCGTCGGCCCTCGTGCGTGAGCCGAGCCTGTCCGATCCGGCGGTGCTGCAACGTGCGGCACAGCGGATGAAGGATACGGTCGTTGCGTACGATACGGGTGCGTACGACCCGCTGTACTATTCGCTGGGCGACGAATCGGGCATCGCCGCGGTCGCCGCGTTCTGGGACTTCGACCTCTCGCCGTCGTCCCGCGCGGCGTATGCGCGGTGGCTCGCGAAGACGTACGGGTCGCTCACCGCGCTCAACGCCGAGTGGGGCACGCAGATCACCTCCTGGGCGGACGCGGCGCCGATGACAACGTCGGATGCGATACGCGCGGGGCCGGCGAACCTCGCGCCGTGGAATGACTTCAAGGCGTTCATGGATCAGTCTTTCGCGGATGCCCTGCGCGCGGGTGCGGCCGGCGCCCACGCGGCCGATCCACGCGCGCGGGTCGCGATCGAGGGCGCGCAGATCCCCGGCTGGGGCGGCTACGATTATCGCACGCTCGCCGGCGCCGTCGACCTCATGGAGGTGTACGACGAGGCCGGCAGCCTGGAGATAGCGCGCGACATGTCGCCGGACACGATCCTGCTCGGCACCGCATTCGACTCGCCGCAGGAGCCGTATCTGATCTGGCGTGCGCTGCTGCGGGGCACGCGCGGGCTGGTCCTGTGGGACGACACGAATGCGGCTGTGCGCGAGGACGGAACGCTCGGCCCGCGCGGGCAGATGCTCGCGCCGGAACTCGCCCGGCTTCGCGGCGGCATCGCGTCGATGATAATGAATGCGGAGCGCATCCCCTCGGGCGTCGCGGTCGTGACGTCGGCTTCGAGCCGCCGCGCGCGCTGGTATCTCGATCAGGCGCCGAACGGCCCGCTCGCCTGGGCGAGCCGCAGCGCGGAGGACGAAAACGGCGATAACGCCGGAAGGCGCGCGCAGCGGCAATTCATCGCGGCGCTGTCGGCGCATGGCGCGGCGCCGACGTTCATCGACGCGCACGACCTCAACCGCGCGACACTCGCGCAGGCGGGCATTCAGTTGCTGGTGTTACCGGATACGCTCGCGCTGTCCGACGCTTCGGTGGCGGCGGTGCGGGATTTTGTCGCCGGCGGCGGCGTCGCGATCGCGGACCATGCCCCGGGCGCGTTCGACGACCATCTGCGTCTCCGCCCGCGGCCGGCGCTGGACGAGTTGTTCGCGGCGGGAGGGCATGCGCGTCTGGTCGACCCGTCCGACGCCGACGCGGTCTGGTCCGCCGCGCGCATGGCCGAGCTTCAGCCGCCGGTCGTGATCGACGCGCCGGTGGAAACGCACGTGTTTCGGAACGGCGACGCGCTCATCGTCAGCCTGCAGGCGGACGGGCAAGGGCCGCGGCCGGTCGCGTTCGACCTGCCCGGGATCGCCGTCGCGAGGGACGCCTACGCAGGCGATTCGCTGACGCCAGGCAACCTTCGGCAAGTCACGCTCCATGACGGGCGCCCGGCGATCATGGTCGCGTACGCGCATGCGCCGGCACCGCCCGTCGTCAACGCGCCGACGTCCGCCCACGCGGGCGACATCGTGCCCGTTGCGTTCCACGCGTCCGGCGCGTGGCCGATCGTGCACGTGACCGTCACCGGGCCGGACGGGGCGGCACGCGCCGACCTTGCCCGGACGCTCATTGGCCGCGACGGGCGGGCGAGCATGATGGTGCCGTTTGCAATCAATGACGCGGCGGGCGATTGGGTTCTGACGGCGACCGACGTGCTGAGCGGCGCCGCCGTCAGCGCGACGATCCGGCTCGCCGCGCCGTCCCCGCCGAGCTGACTTCCGCCTCCTTCTCCAGCAGCGCCCGCTTGCGCGGAATGCCCCAGCGATAGCCGGTGAGATCGCCGCTGCTGCCGATGACGCGGTGGCAGGGGACGGCGAGCGGCACCGGGTTCGTCGCGCAGGACCGCGCAACCGCCCGCACCGCGCGCGGCGCACCTATCTCGGCGGCGAGGCCCGCATAACTCCGCGTCTCCCCCGGCGGAATGGCCCGCAGCGCCTGCCAGACCCGGCGCTGGAACGCGGTGCCGCGGAGGTCGAGTGGCAGATCGAGGGCCGCGCGCGGTTCGTCGATGAAGCCGAGCACCGCCTCGATCTCACGCTTAAGACCCGCATCGTCGGCCACGATTTCCGCGCGCGGGAACCGCCGGCGAAGGTCGCCGAGCAGCGCTTCGTCAGGCTCCG
>CAYSTX010000101.1:0-1586 GCA_964434035.1 uncultured Acetobacteraceae bacterium | reverse complement strand
ACGACCGCGCGGGCGAGCGCAGCGCGTTCACCCTTCGGGTCGCAGCGGCGGCAGGCGCGGAAGCCGGCTGCCTCCGCCTCCTCCCAGCTTGAGAAGAAGCGGACATTGCGCCGGAGCGGCCGGGGTGCCGGGCAGCCGGGGCGGCAATAAATGCCCATGGTGGTGACGCCGAACAGGAAGTCTCCTGCGGCGCGGGAAGCAACGACGCTCCAACGCGCGTCGTCGCCGGCGGGATCGGTCGAAACCGGGTACATCATGTCCATGCCCCGAACGCTATCGAAGGCGGGTAGGCTCCTGCCATCCGCCGATTGCGGCGGCTCTCAGCGGATGATGATCTCAACGCGCCGGTTCTGCGGCTCGCGCACGCCTGCGGCGGTCGGCACCAGCAGATGCGTCTCTCCGAAGCCGGCAATGGCGATCGCCTCACGCGGCACCCCGTCCCGCACCAGCTCGGCCGCCACCGCCTGCGCGCGCCGGACCGACAGGCGCTGATTATAGGCGGGCGTGCCGGACGTGTCGGTGTAGCCGTCGACCTCGATCTTCGTGTGGCTGACGCGGGTCGAATTATCCGCCGCCTCCTTGATGATCTGGCGCGCGCGGTCGGACAGGTCGGCGCGATCCCAGTCGAAGAACACGAGGTAGCTGCGCGCCGGCTGGGCCGCCGGCGCGGCGACGACGGGCGCGGGCGACGGGGGCGGCGGCGTGACGCCAAACGCATAGCGGACGCCGAGCAGCAGCGAGTGGTCGAACTGCTGGCGGAGGCGGAACGGGGTGTTGTTGACCACCGCGGACGCGCCCGACGGAAACGTCACTGTGGTGAAGCTGCTGCCTTTTTGGACGCCGTCTTGTCCGAGGAACCGGTATTCCATGGTTACCGACAAGCCTGGGACGCCGTAGACGGGAAACGAAACACCCGCGATCGCCTGATAGGCAAAGTTCGTCTGCCCGTAATTCAGCCTCTGGAGCTCCGTATGCTCGGCGCCAATGCCGGCGCCGACGTACGGGTAGACCCAGGGAGAGCCGACATCGATATCGAACAGGGCATTGAACATCCCGCCATAGTTCTGAACCCGTCCGTTATGGACCGTACGAAACGGCCCCCCGGTTGAGATGCGGCTCGGGTCGTTCTCCCGGTAATTGCCCTCAATCTCGACGCGCACCCCGTTACCGAACCCGTAACCAACGCTGGCGAGGCCGACGAAGCCCGGATCCGTCTGAAGCTTGAAACCAGGGCTGGTCGCGGACAGCGTCTCGGCGAAATTTCCGCCCGCTCCAGCGCCGATGTAGATTCCCTGGAACGGCTGCGCGTGCGCGGCGCCCGAGAAAAAAGTTGGCGCGGCCAGCACGGAGGCGAGCAGCAGGGTCGCTTTCAGCCGCATTTGTCGGATCTTCCTGTATCAAACGAAGTCGGCACATTAGCCGCCGTTGTCGTGCCGCGACAAATGGTTGCAGCCCGCTACACGAAAAAGGGGAAGCGCCCGGCAGCGCCTCCCCCTCTTCCAATCGGCAGCGCGTTTCCGGTCGCCGGATTAGCGGATGATGATCTCGACGCGCCGGTTCTGCGGCTCACGCACGCCCGGGCCGGT
>CAYSTX010000100.1:0-12057 GCA_964434035.1 uncultured Acetobacteraceae bacterium | reverse complement strand
CAGCAGCTGTTTTCCAGATACATCTCGTCTTGGGCTACGTCCCGTGGCTGCTTTGCTTCGGCGCGTATGTGTGGCCCAGGCTCAAGGCGATGGACCAGGTAGAGGCGCAACGCGCCATCGCTACTCTGCACAGCTTCCGCTTCTTCGGGCTCGTCTTCATCGTTCCTGGCGTCGTCGGCCCCAATCTGCCGGCTGGCTTCGCCGCCTTCGCTGCCTACGGTGACTTCGCAACCGGGCTGCTGGCAATCGTGGCGCTTCTCACAGTGAGCATACGCCCGCTCTTTTGGCCGTTCGTCGTCGCCTTCAATGTCGTCGGCGCGACCGACATCATCGTCGACTACTACCACGGCAACGAGGTCGGCCTTCCGGCGCTGGCGGGGGAGTTGGGCGCTACCTATGCGATCCCGATCATCTACGTGCCTGTGCTGATGATCACGCACGTCGCCGCGTTCTATTTGCTGGCACGTCCTCAGGCTCAGGCGGCTCGCACCGCCGGCGATGCGACCGCCGTTGACGGTGCTTCCGGCAGCACGCCATGAGTGTCCCGACTTCTCACACCCCAAGCGCCGGAATTCGCGGAGCGTCAGCTCGGCTTGGCACCGCCGCCAAAATGCACGGAGCCAGGACACCTAAGGATTCTTGGGTAATCGCGGCCCTGCTGTTCCTGTTTATGCTGGTCAGCTTCGCCGACAAGGCAGTGATCGGGATCGTTGCCGTACCGATGATGCAGGAACTGGGACTCAGTCCGCGCGAGTTCGGGCTGATCGGGTCGAGCTTCTTCCTGTTGTTCTCGCTCTCCGCGATTGTCACCGGTTTCATCGTCAATCGGATGCAGACGCGCTGGGTGTTGCTTATTATGGGCCTCGTCTGGGCACTGACTCAATTCCCGATGCTCGGGACGGTCGGGTTCGCGACGGCCGTTGCCTGCCGCGTCGCTCTCGGGGCTGGCGAGGGACCGGCCTATCCCGTGGCGCTGCACTCGGCCTACAAATGGTTCCCCGATGAGCTGCGCACATTACCGACCGCGATCATAGCGCAAGGTGCCGGTATCGGGGTCATGGTGGCATTGCCGCTGCTCAACTGGGTCATCGTCCACCATTCCTGGCACTGGGCGTTCGGCGTGCTGGGCATGGCGGGCGTCGCCTGGACTGCGGCATGGCTGGTGCTTGGCCGCGAGGGCCCACTTACCGCTTCCGGAGCGACGCATGCGATGCGAGTTCCCGACAGAATTGCCTACCGACAGCTCTTGCTCAGCCCGACGGTCATTGCCAGTTGGTGCGCGAGTTTCGGCGCCCAGTGGGGGTTATCGCAAGCGCTCTCCTGGCAGGGTGCGTTTCTGATCAAGGGGCTCGGTTTCACGCAGGGCTCGATCGGCCTATTGGGCGCGCTTCCGGCGGGCGCCAGCGTGATCCTAGTAATCTCAGCCGGCTGGTTTTCGCAACGTCTGCTCGCCCGCGGGGTATCGAGCCGGATGGCGCGCGGGATCTTCGGCGGCGCCTGCGTCGCGTTCGGCGGTGCCGCGCTGACGATCATGCCCTATACACCGGGCATTTCCGCCAAGATCGCCCTCACAACAATCGGGGTGGCGCTGCCTTCGGTCATCTCCGTGATCGCTAATGCGGTTGTTAGCGAAATCGTGCCGGTCGCTCAGCGCGGTGCTCTGCTCGCTATCGGCACTGCTGTTAGCGCCTCGGCAGGGCTTCTCGCCCCCTACGTTATGGGCAGCGTTGTCGAGGCGGCGACAACACCGCTCAACGGCTTCAACACGGGCTTCATGATCTGCGGCATCGTCATGTTGGTCGGCGGGATCATAGCGATGGCGCTGATGCGCCCCGAGCGTGAGACGATGCGATGGGCAGACGAGCTGCGAGCGACAGCCTTGAGGTCTGCTTAAATCTGCTTAAGAGAGCGGGCGGCGTTGGACCGTGACCGCTCTTCCCCGGTAGCGATCGTGGTGGCGACGGGCAGGGCGTTCCTTGTCGACATGCGCAACTGCTTGGTCGATCGCGACAAGCTCGACCTGCTGCGCCACGCGGATGCGATCTTCCTCGAGGAGGTCCTTGCGGCCGGCCTTTATGACGCAATATGGCCCGGCGTTCGCTGTGCTTATTGCCGGTGGGGACGGTGGGTGTGACGCGTGATTTCAGAACATACGATCACGCTTGCGCGCTTCGCGCTGTCACCAGCACCGACGGCATGACGGCGGACGCGTATCCGTTCGAGGCCGCGTTCCTCTCACGCGTCGCGTCGCGGATTGTCAACGAGTGCGGGGGATCAATCGCGTGACGTACGATGTGACGAGCAAGCCGCCTGGAACGATCGAGTGGGAGTGAGCGTGACGACGCCGCGATGTGTCGTCGCGGACCCGACCGGAACCTGGCCGAACATCGCACGTAGTCGCGGCGCTGCTCGTCCGGACGAAAGAGCTAACTGATGGCGCAGCACCGGACGCTCACGCTCGGACGCCGCGCTCTCGTGGCATCGGCGAGTGCCATCGCCCTGACACGCCCGGCCCTCGCTCAGACTGCCGCACGCATGCCCACAGCGGCGCTGCCACCATTGGTCAGCCCGCCGACCCAGACGCACATGGTCGGCAGGCTGATCTTCGCTCAGCTGATCTCGCCCGATATCCATGCGGCCGGTGCGTTCTACAGCGCTCTGTTCGGATGGACTTTGCATGAGTTGCGGTTCGGGCCGACCGTCTACGCGATCGCCTCGCTCGGCGGGCGGCCGATCGCCGGCATGTTGCAGCGCCCGTTCCCGCCCGGCGAGCAGCGCCAGCCGGATTGGCTGAGTTTTCTATCCGTGAGCGACGTCGATGCCGCCGCGACGATCGCGACGCAGCGGGGGGCCAAAACCCTGTTCGGGCCCCGGAGCGTGCCCGACCTCGGACGCGAGGCGATCCTGTCTGATCCTCAGGGTGCCGTGTTCGCGATGCTGTCGTCGAGCAGCGGCGATCCACCGGATCAGGTGCCGCCGGTGGGCGGCTGGATCTGGAGTTCGCTCATCACGCGCGATCCCGATCAAGCTGCCGCCTTCTACCAAGCCGTGTTCGGCTACGAGGTGTTCGATCTCCCTGGGCGGGGGGATGTAGAGCATTTCCTGCTTGCGTCGGGTGGTGCGGCGCGGGTCAGCATCAATCCGCTGCCCGTCGACCGAGAAGATACTCGGCCGGACTGGCTCAACTACGTGCGGGTCCTCGATGCCGCTTCGCTCGCGGAGAAAGTCGTCGCGCTGGGCGGACGGGTGCTGGTGCCGCCGACCGTCGACCGCCATGGCGGCCGCGTCGCCGTTATGGCCGATCCGCAGGGGGCACTGTTCGGCCTGCTCGAGTGGGCCGGCGAAAGCGGCACGGAGCCGGGCCAATGACCGCCGGGCCAATGAGCGGGGGGCGGTGGCGCGTCCGGCTGATCGGGGCCGCGACGGGGGCAGCTGCTCTCGTGCTCGCCGGCTGCGCCTATGACGGCTATGGACCGGGCGGATACGACAACTTCGTGGGCGGCGGCGACTATTACGGGCCGGTCGGCGGGTTCTACGGCTGGGGACACGGCTATCATGTCGGGCCGTACCGCGGCCCGCATCCCTATCGCTTTGCGGGCGGGCATTACGGGTTCCACGGGCCGGCGAATGCCCACTCCATCCCGTCGATCGGCGGCTTTCACGGCGGGGGCGGTTTCCATGGCGGCTTCCATGGCGGGGGTGGCTTCCATGGCGGCGGGGGCGGTCACGGTGGCGGGGGCGGCGGCGGTCACGGTCGTTGAGCGATGCGCCAGTGGATGTGATTATCTGCGAGTTGGTTAACTCCACGCATCCAGAACGCTATCCGTCGATGCAACCTCGATCTGCTGTGAGAACCGTTCTCGATAAAGCAACATCAGGGCATTGTGTGTCGCGTCAGAAACGCTGCACAGCGCGTCCGCGACAACAATCACCCGATAACCATAATCAACAGCCCCAAGCACAGTACTGAGCACGCAGACGTCAGTCTCAGCGCCGGTGATTACCAACGTATCGACTCGGCGTTGCTGCAACCTTTCCTGCGCACCTGGCTCCATGAATGGAGAGTAGTGCTGCTTGTCGAACACCTCCGCCGGCGGCACCAGGTCGCGGAATGCCGGCAGAAGTGCTATCAAGTCCGGGCGCATCCGTTGCCGGGTCATCTGTGGCCACCGCTCGTAATAGCGACGCCAGGCACCCGACGCCTCCTCCGGGGTCGCCGGCGGCACGAACCTCGTAAAGATGGTCGCGGCGGCATGCGACCGCGCGATGCGGAGGACCCGTGGCAGAACCCTCTCCATCCACGGCACGTGCCAATCCGTCCGTTCGGCAAACATCGTCTGCATGTCCACGCAGAGGTGGACAGTCCGCACGCCGAGTGGCCCATAGGGAAGTGAACCAACTGTCACGTCAGCGGCTTCCGGGATGCGTCCGCTTGCGATGCGCCGTGGGCATTGCTGCCGCCGTGCACGGCGCTTTCGCCATCTCGGTGTCGGAAGTCTCCTCGTTCATTTCTCAGCCGGCAGATCAAGCGACGTGGCCGTCCCGATCAGCCCTCCCGCCGAACGAACTTGAAGAAGCGGCTCTGATGTCCGTCGGAAGTCTTGTCCTGGTGGAGAAAGGCGAGCTTTCGGTCCTCGAAGGTCTTGAAGAATTCGTCCCAGTCGATCGGTGCAAGTTTTTCGTCCGGCTCGGCAAAATCGACGCGCAGGATCCCTTCGCCGTCGTCGCTTTCCGTCCCCTTCACTTTGGCGGGCCTGCCACCGCGCTCTTCGATCCAACGCCGGATCGTGTTGTGGTCAGTCGTCGTCTCAGCCTGGGCCATTGTTGTTCTTCCCCTGTTATACTCCGCGGTCTCGTCGGCCGCTGACCCCTGCACGAAGCGGCGCGTTCGTTGCGGGGATATGGTCCGTCATCCGCACCGCCATGTCTGTCTCTTCAGTCAGCGATGTCTCACGGCCGCTGCGCTCCGCTTGCGCCGTGGCGGTCGTGCCGACTGGCAGACACGGTTTCGTTCAAGATGATCTCGCCGTTTGTTAACGCCGTCGGCCTTTGCCGGTTCACGGAATACGAATCGTTCGGGGTCGGCCGGAGCCTGACAGATCTCACCGACTCGGGCGGCCGGGGGGAGCAGCGGCGGAATCACGCAAATTTCAGCTTCATCTTCATCTTCAACAACATCTGTGACTCCATCACCGGAACCTTCGCCTCCCGCTACCGTTGTGTGTCGTCGTGTTTGACCAGAACGCAGCGGGGTAATTCATGGCATCGACGTATGTCGTGACGGGCGGTGCCGGCTTTATCGGACGTCAGTTGTGTGTGGAACTGCTATCTCACGGCAATAACGTTCGAGTGGTCGACAGCCTTGTTCCTCAGGTTCATGGCGACACCGAAGCAACACTTCCCGGCGTCGAGTTCATCAAAGGAGATATACGCGACGCCAACCTACTCGATCGAACCCTGGCAGGAGCGGACGGCGTTTTTCACCTCGCCGCCGAGGTCGGGGTCGGCCAAAGCATGTATGAGATAGTACGCTATGTTGGCGGCAATGACCTTGCGACGGCCGTACTATTAGAACGATTGGCCAACAACCCGGTCGGTCGGCTCGTGGTCGCCTCCTCCATGAGTGTATATGGTGAAGGTCTATACGTCGGTGCGGACGGCCAGCGCCATGCAACGATCCGGCGAGCTCCGAATACCGTCGCACCGGATTGGGATCCGACGGCGCCCGACGGCAGCCGTCTCACGCCGGTGCCGACGGATGAAACCAAACAGGTTGACCTCGCATCTATCTATGCGCTGACCAAGTACGTGCAGGAGCGTAGCTGCCAGATATTCGGCGTCGCCTATGGCGTCGAGGTTGTTGCGCTCCGCCTCTTCAACGTCTTTGGCCCGGGTCAGGCGCTCTCGAATCCATATACCGGCGTGCTAGCCAATTTTGGCGCCCGCCTGCTGCATGGCCAGCGACCCCTGGTGTTTGAAGACGGCCAGCAAAAACGCGACTTCGTGCATGTTGACGATGTGGCGCGAGCCTTCCGCCTGGCGATGGAGAACCCGTTTGCTGCTGGTCACACGATCAATGTCGGCAGCGGACACGCTTACACAATCGCTCGCGTGGCTGAGTTGCTTGCCGAGGCGATGGGCACGCCGGAGGTCGCCCCCCGTCTGCTCAACAAGGCCCGCGCCGGCGACATCCGCCACTGCTTTGCCGATGTAAGCAAGGCGCGCGATCTGCTGGGGTTCCAACCGGAGCGCCTGCTGGAAGATTCACTCGGTGAGCTGGTGGATTGGATCAGAGCCTCCGGTGGACTTGATCGTGGCGAGGATGCCAAACGGCAGCTCGAGGCGCGGGGCCTCGTCACATGATGGCGCAGCGACCCGTCCGGCGTCCGCAGAAGTTTGGCTTCGCGGAATGGCTTCGCCTGGGCGAGCATGAACGTGTGCTGAGTGCCGTCGCAGGCATGCGTGCGGCTGGGGCGTCTTATATCCGTACCCACCTGTCCTGGGCCGAATACCATCAGCCCGGCGGACAGGAGTGGTACGACTGGCTAATTCCAACACTTGGTCGCGCGTTCGATCTGCTGCCCTGCATCCACTACACGCCGCCGTCCATTTCCCGTACCGGCCGCGCGTCAGGTGCTCCTCATCGTCTCAAGGACTACGCAGACTTCGTCGATCATGTCCTGTCGCGCCACGGGGACCATTTCCGTCACGTCGAGCTGTGGAACGAGCCCAACAACATGCTCGATTGGGACTGGCGGAATGACCAGGATTGGCGGCTGTTCTGCGAGATGGTGGGTGCGGCGGCGTATTGGGTTCAGCATCGGGGCTGGAAGGCAGTGCTGGGTGGCCCATCGCCGTTTGATCCCCATTGGCTGGCACTGTTGGGTGAGCGCGGCGTACTGGGAACTGTATCGGCGGTCGGCTTCCATGGCTTTCCCGGGACGTGGGACAGCGAGACGGACACTTGGCGCGGTTTCGCTGAACATTTGTCGGAAATGCGAGCCATCCTCGATGGCTACAATCGGCGGGCGCAGATCTGGATGACGGAGGTCGGATACTCGACCTGGCGGGGCGACGAAGCGGAACAGGTTGAGCGCTTCCGCCAGGCGTTGGCCGCGCCGGCTGATCGCCTCTATTGGTACGGCTGGCAGGACATTCCCCGCACCGTTGCGGTGCAGGAGGGACTCTATTTCGATCCGCGCCACTACCACATGGGAGTCACGGATTCCGACGGCCGTCCGAAGCTGTTGCGACGCCTGCTGGAATCCGGCGGTACCGCCGCGCTGCAGCCAAAGCCTGCACTGAGCCTGGCGACGATTGCCCAGCCTGTAGAGCCGATCGTTGTCGTCGGCGGTGCCGGCTTCATTGGCACCAACCTCGTGCAAGAATTGCTCAAGGATGGCGAGGAAGTCGTGGTGTTCGACAACCTGAGCCGCCCTGGCGTCGAGCGCAATCTGGATTTTCTGAAGGGCGGCTCCGACGGCCGACTGCACACCGTCCTTGCCGACATCCGCGACAAGAATGCCGTCGATGAGACTGTGGCGAACGCCAAGGCGGTGTTTCACCTGGCGGCCCAGGTTGCGGTGACGGCGAGCCTCACTGACCCGATGCACGACTTTGCCGTCAATGCCCAGGGGACCCTGACGATCCTCGACTCGCTTTGCCGGCTGTCCCCGGAAACTCCGCTGATCTTCGCCAGCACGAACAAAGTCTATGGCGCACTGACCGACCTTGGCATCGAGGAAATCGACGGCCAGTACCTGCCGATCGATAAGACGCTCCGCGAGTTCGGCATCGATGAGGGACGCAGGCTGGATTTCTGCACACCATACGGTTGCTCCAAAGGCACGGCGGACCAGTACGTCCTCGACTATGCGCACTCGTTCGGATTGAAAACGGCAGTGCTGCGCATGAGCTGCATCTACGGGCCGCGCCAGTTCGGCACCGAGGATCAGGGTTGGGTGGCGCATTTCCTTATTCGTGCGCTGCGCGGCGAGCCAATCGCTCTTTACGGTGATGGCAAGCAGGTGCGCGACATCCTGCATGTGAACGACGCAGTGGCGGCTTATCGCGCGGTGCTTGGCGCCATAGACAGGGTCAGCGGGCGCGCGTTCAACCTGGGCGGCGGCCCGTCCAATGCTGTCAATCTTCTCGCGGTGCTTGACGAGATCGCGACGATGACGGGGAGCAGAGTGGCCTACAGCCATGAGGGCTGGCGGACCGGCGATCAGCTGTATTTCGTCACGGACACTCGTCGCCTGACCGAGGCGGTTCTCTGGCGGGCCAATGTCGGCTGGCGCGACGGGATACGAGATCTGGCGAATTGGGTCAGTAGGGAACTGGTACCCTCTGCCGCCGAAGACGGCGTGCGCAAGTGGAGGGTGCGCGCGTGAGGGTCGCATTGGTCAATCCGCCGTGGAGCTTCGAGGGCAGCATCTATTTCGGTTGCCGTCAGCCGCATCTGCCGCTCGAACTTGCCTACGGGAAGGCGCGTCTTGCACGAGACGGGCATGACACGCTGATGTTGGATGGGCACCTGTTCGGCCGCAGCAATGAAGAGCTGGTTGCGGACGTCGAGGCCTTTGCTGCTGACATGACCGTTGTCACAACAGCCCCAACCTATCTCTTCTGGCGTTGTGCCCCTCCCGAGCTGCGGGTGCCCGGGGCGTTTCTGCGGACGCTGGGCCGGCGCGGCGGCAAAACCGTCGCGGTTGGACCGCACGGCTCGGTCACGCCCGCTGCGACGCTGCGGAAGCTCGGTGTCGATGCGGTGGTGCGCGGCGAGTGCGAGAACGTGATCGCGGCGCTTGCTGGTTCGGATGATTGGTCAAGTGTCGGATCGATCGCGTACGCTGACGCGAGCGGTTGTTGCATCAATGGCGCACAGGCTGCGACGGCATTCGTGGATCTCCCAGCGGTGTCGTGGTCTGGTAGTTGGATCGAACGGCATCATCATCATCACCATCGTTTCGATGATGCGCAGTACGGACCAGGCGCCGAAGTGGAGGCATCGCGCGGCTGCCCGTACAACTGCAGCTTCTGTGCCAAAAATGACTACCGCGACAAGTATCGCCGTCGCGACGTGGCCATCGTGCTCGACGAAATCGACAGGTTAGCCCGCCAGGGGGTGACCTACGTCTACTTCATCGATGAAATATTCCTGCCGCAGATTCCGCTACTCGAGGCTTTGACGCAACGTCAGATGAAGTTTGGCGTGCAGACTCGCATCGACTTGTGGAAGCCTGATCTCCTGGCGTTGCTCGGCAAGGCCGGGTGCGTCTCGATCGAAGCCGGGATCGAGAGCCTGACGGAAGAAGGCCGTGAGGCGCTTGCCAAGCGCTGCCGGCTCGACACGGAGGATTTGGCGCAGCTGCTGTTCAGCGCGCGCCGTCATGTTCCGTTCGTCCAGGCCAACCTCATCGGCATGGAGCAGGACAACCAGGAACTCGTTACGTACTGGCGTGATCGGCTGATTGGCGGCGGCGTATGGGCGAATGAGCCGGTGCCGCTGTATCCATATCCGAGCTCGCCAGGTTATCGCACGCTGTGGGGCGAGCCTGACGACTACGCCTGGGAACGCGCACACGAGCACTACCTCGCAGCCTTCTCTTCATTCAGCGACATCCAGGAAGAGCGTCCCGCTTCCTTGGCTGAACTGGAGGCGTCGTGTTGCCGCACGTCATGAGCAGACCGAAACGGATCCTTATGACCGTCGATGCAGTCGGCGGTTTGTGGCGATACAGCGTAGATTTGGCGCGTTGTCTGGGTGCCAAAGGGACTGAGTGCGTGCTGGTCGGCCTTGGCCCCGCACCGAGTGAGGCGCAGCAACGGGAGTGCCGCGATCTTCGCAACACCGTGCTGACGTGGACGCAGCTTCCCCTCGATTGGATGGTGGCGGACGAGTCCGCAGTCGACGAAGTTGGCGATACGCTGTTTGCGGTTGGACGGGAGTGGGATGTCGATCTTCTGCACCTGAACCTGCCATCCCAGGCGGCTAAGATCGCGGACGGGGTTCCGGTGGTCGTCACGTCGCATTCGTGCATCGCGACCTGGTGGGCGGCCGTACGACAGGATGTTCTGCCACCGGCATGGCAATGGCAGCGGACGCTGACCCAGAGCGGTTTCATGCGGGCGGATGCGGTGATGGTACCTACCGCGAGCCACGGTCAGGCTTTGACACGCGCATATGGCACGATTGCGAACTTACATGTGGTTGCAAATGCGACGGAGACGGTGTTCGGCGAGAATGCCGAGGAACCAATCGTCTTTGCTGCCGGACGCTGGTGGGACGAGGGCAAGAACGCCCGCACACTTGATGCAGCGGCGGAACTCTCGCGCTGGCCGATCGTCATGGCCGGTGCGCTGAGGGGTCCGAATGGCCAGAGCGTGAGCCTCCATTATGCGCAGTCGCTTGGCGAACTGCCGGCGGAGAGAGCGCGCAGGTGGATGAGCCGCGCGGCTGTGTTTGCTTCGGCCGCGATCTATGAACCGTTTGGTCTTGCTGTGCTGGAGGCTGCAGCGCGTGGCGCAGCTTTGGTACTGTCTGACATTCCGACCTTTCGTGAGCTGTGGGATGCGGCGGCGCTTTTCGTGCGCCCGGACGATGCGGAAGGTTTTGCGGCGGCGATTAATCGTTTGGCCGAGAACCCGAATTTACGGCGGAGGCTCGCAGAACATGCTCGCCGCCGCGCGTACGTATTCACGTCCGAGCGGCAAGTGGAGCGGGTGGAGCGGATTTACGCCGAGACTCTTGCGGCGCATGAGCCAACTCTTGCGACAGCCGGGGTGAGGTGACATGCGCCTCGTCCTCTACACCCACTCGCTCGCGTCCGACTGGAACCACGGCAATGCGCATTTCCTTCGCGGCATCCTGCGCGAATTGCAGGCTCGTGGCCATGACACGCTGGCCCTGGAACCTGACGACGGCTGGAGCCGCAACAACCTGATCTCTGACCAGGGCGTTGAGGCGCTTGAAGGATTTAATCGCGATTTTCCGGAGTTGACGGCGCACGCCTACGGGGCGGGCTTCGACCATGAAGCCGTAATCAGTGATGCCGACGTCGTGCTCGTGCATGAATGGACGGACCCCGCGCTGATCGCACGGCTGGGGCGGATCAAACGGGATGGCGGCCGGTTCATCCTGTTGTTCCACGATACACATCATCGCGCCGCATCGGACGCTGCGTCGATCGCCGATCTGGCACTGCAGGACTATGACGCGGTGCTGGTGTTTGGCGAGGTGCTGCGGGAACGCTATCTCGAGCGTGGCTGGGGGCGCCAGGTATTCACCTGGCACGAGGCGGCCGACACGCGGCTGTTCTATCCGCGCGCTCCGGCGTCCGAACGTGCTGATCTTGTGTGGATCGGCAATTGGGGTGATGGCGAACGCGCACAGGAACTGAACGAGTTTCTGATCGAGCCAGCACGTCGGCTTCGGCTGGCCGGAACGGTGCGGGGCGTCCGCTATCCCGACAAAGCGCTTGCAGCTTTCCGTCGGACTTCGCTCGCGTATGGCGGGTGGATACCCAATGTCGAAGTGCCGGAGGTGTTTGCGCGGCACCGCATGACGGTCCACGTACCGCGGCGGCCCTATGTAACGGCGCTCCCGGGCATTCCCACCATACGCGTGTTCGAGGCGTTAGCCTGCGGCATTCCCCTTATTTGCGCGCCCTGGCATGACGAGGAGGGGCTGTTCCGCAGCGGTGACTTCCTGTTGGCACGCGATGGTGAAGCAATGACCTTACAGATGGAGTCACTGCTGCGGGACCAGGACCTTGCGAAGTCGCTAATTTCAAGCGGCCTGGAAACCATCCGGCAACACCACACCTGCGCGCATCGGGTGGACGAACTGTTGACCATCCTGTCGGCTTGCCGAGGCGTCACGGTAGGCCAACCCACGACGCTACGGGAGGCGGCGGAATGAGGATTGCCTTCTATGGCTCCAGCCTTTTGTCATCGTACTGGAACGGCGCCGCCACCTATTATCGCGGTCTGCTGCAAGCGCTCGCGGCGTATGACCACGACATCACGTTCTACGAGCCGGACATTCTGAACCGG
>CAYSTX010000099.1:0-12125 GCA_964434035.1 uncultured Acetobacteraceae bacterium | reverse complement strand
CAGGACGAGGACGTGCTGGACACGTGGTTCAGCTCGGGGCTGTGGCCGTTTAGCACACTCGGCTGGCCGTCGAACGACCCGGAAGCGGTGCGCGACGTCGCGCGCTACTACCCGGGCGATGTGCTTGTGACGGGCTTTGACATCATCTTTTTCTGGGTCGCCCGGATGATGATGCTGGGCCTGCATGTGATGGGCGAGGTGCCGTTTCGCACCGTCCTGATCCACGGCCTCATCCGCGATGAGCGCGGGCAGAAGATGAGCAAGAGCCGGGGCAACGTCATCGACCCGCTCGGTCTCATCGACGCCTACGGTGCGGACGCGCTGCGCTGGGCGATCTGCACGCGCGTCAATCCGGGTCGCGACGTCAAGCTGAGCGCGACACTGGTTGAGCAGGACCGTGGCTTCGTCACCAAGCTCTGGAACGCGGCGCGGTTCTGCGAGATGAACGGCATGGCGCCCGACTCGGCGTTCGATCCGGCATCTGCGCGCCTCCCGCTCGCCCGCTGGCTGCTCGACGCGGCGGGCCGGGCGATCACGGAGGCGACGGCCGCGCTCGACGCGTTTCGCATAGATGAGTATGCCGCGGCGTGCTATCGTTTCGTCTGGAATGAGTTCTGCGACTGGTTCCTCGAACTCGCGAAACCGACGCTCGCCGCGCCCGACAGCGCGGAGGCAGCCGAGTTGCGCGGGGCAGGGGCCTATACGCTCGGCCTGATCCTGCGTCTGCTGCACCCCGCCGTGCCGTTCGTGACGGAGACGCTGTGGGACGAGATGGGATACGGCGCGCCGTGCTCGCTCATCCGCGCGCCGTGGCCGGAGCCGCCGGCCGTGACCGATGCTGCGGCGGCGCGTGACGAACTCGGCTGGGTCATCCGTCTCGTCTCCGAAGTCCGCACGGTGCGGGCCGAAATGGGCGTCCCGCCGTCCGTTCTCTCGCCCGTCCTGCTCCGCGACGCGCGGCCGGAGAGGGTTGCGCGCGCCGCCGCGTGGGAGGGCAGCATCCGACGTCTCGCGCGGGCGAGCGAGTTGCGTGCCTTCCGGCCGGGCGATTCGCTGACGGGCGCGGCGCAGGCCGTGCTCGACGAGGCGACGATCATCCTGCCACTTGCCGGGCTGATCGACCTCGACGCCGAGCGCGCCCGCCTTGCCCGCGACCGCGACCGCGTAGCTGCCGAGGCGGGGCGGATCGCGGCCAAACTTGGCAATGAGAGCTTCGTTGCCCGCGCAAAACCAGAGATTGTCGAGGAAACGCGCGAGCGTCTCGCCGCCGCCGAGGCCGAGGCATCCCGCCTCGGCGCCGCCCTGGCCCGCCTCGGCTAGTTAGCGCCCGCCTCCAACTTCTCCGCCTGTCGGCTGTTCGATGGCCCGGCTCTTGCTAGCCACCGTCTGCGCGTCCGTGTTCGGGTCGGTTTGCGAACGGAAGCATGATCTGCTTTCCTCGCATGCCTGCCATGCGGCAGATGTCAGAAGGGGCTCACATGCTGAACCAAGCACTCACGCGGCGCCGTACGGCGCGCCTCCTTGGCGGCGTTGCCGCCGTCGCCTTTACCGCCGGTCTCTGGGCGTTCCCGGAGGCGGCGCGTGCGGCCGACAAGACTGTCACGGTCGGGATCAACCTCTCGCTGACGGGCGCTGACGCGGAAGGCGCCAAGCGGATCGAAAACGGCGCGCTGATGGCGTTCGACGAAGCGAACGTGAAGGGCGTCAACGGCTACAAGTTCGTGGTCACGCCGTATGACGACGGCACGGCAACGTCCGGCCAGTATGACCCGGCGCAGGCGGCGACCAACGCGCGCAAGATGGTGTCTGACAAGTCCACCATTGCCGCGATCGGCCCGCAGATGAGCGGCGCCGGCAAGGCGATGGCGCCGATCCTGAGCCAGGGTGATCTCGCGATCATTACGCCGAGCTCGACCAACCCCGACATCACCGATCCGAAATTCGCTGCGCAGTTCCGCCCGGCCGGCAAGGCAATTTATTTCCGCACCGTCGCGACGGACGCCTTCCAGGGTCCGTACATGGCGAACTACTACGCGGACAAGTTGCATGTGAAGACGGTCTATGTGCTCGACGACAGCGGCGCCTATGGCGTCGGTCTGGCCGATGCGTTCCAGGCGCAGGCCGAAAAGAAGGGCATCAAGGTGCTTGGCCGCGATCGCCTTGACCCGAAAGCGTCCGACTACTCGGCGGTTCTGACCAAGATCAAGTCGCTCAATCCCGACGCGCTCTACTACGGCGGCGTCATGCAGGCCGGCGTGAAGCTGGCAAAGCAGGCCTATGACATCATTCCGAAGATGATTAAGGGCGGCGGCGACGGTGTTCAAACCCCGGAGATGCTGACAGCCGTCGGCTATCCGGCGAACGAGGGCTGGTATGCGACGGTCGCCTCTCCGCACGTGACGGAAGACGCGAAGATGGCGAAGTGGGTCGAGGAGTACCGCAAGAAATACGGCATGTTGCCGGACGACTACGCGGTGACGGCCTATGATGCCGCACAGGTCATCATCGCCGCCGTCCGCAACATCACGGCCGCCGGTAAGGTTCCGACGCGGTCTGCGGTCCGCGACGCGATCCAGGCGATCCACGTCAACACGCTGCAGGGTCCTATCTCGTTCGATGAGAACGGCGATCTGACGGACAAGACGATCAGCGTCTTCCAGATCCAGCAGAACAAGGCGATCCCGGCCGACGATATGCGGCAATACAAATATATCGGCACGGCTCCGTCGGCCTGATCGGGATCTGAAACGGTCATGACCTTCACCGACCTGCTGGTGCAGCAGACGATCAACGGACTGAGCCTCGGCGCGATGTATGCGCTGCTCGCGCTTGGGTTCACGCTCGTTTACGGCATCCTCGAGCTGATCAACTTCGCCCACTTCAACGTCTTCATGGTGGGCAGCTTCATCGGTCTCTGGACGCTGCAGCTCTTCGGCATCAGCGGTCAGGCGGTGGTCATGACCGGCTTGCCGCTCATCTTCGTGCTCCTCGTGGCGTTTATCGTCACGATGATCCTGTCGGGCGGTATTGGCGTGGCGATCGAGCGTCTGTCGCTTCGGCCCCTTCGCAACGTGAAGGGGCCGGCGGCAATGATCACGACGATCGGCGTCTCCTACATCCTGTTCAACATCGTGCTGTTGACCATTGGCGCCGATAGCAAGAACTACCCGAACCCGCTGCCGCAGATCGGATTCCCGATCGGCGGCGCGGTGCTTCGGTTACGCGAAGTGCTCATCTGCGTCGTCGCGTTCGCGCTGATGATCGGGCTGCAGTTGTTTGTGCGCCGGACCAAAATGGGCCGCGCGATGCGCGCGACCGCGCAGGATCAGGAAGCGGCGCGGATGATGGGGGTCGAGGTCGACCGTGTTATCATCATCGCGTTCTTCATCGGCTCGGCACTCGCAGGCGCGGGCGGGCTGATCTTCGGTCTCTATTACAACTTCACGAGCTTCATCATCGGCTTCACCGCCGGTCTCCGCGCCTTTACGGCGGCGGTGCTCGGCGGCATCGGCAACATCCCGGGCGCGATGGTCGGCGGCGTCATCATCGGCTTGATCGAGGCAATGGGCGGTCAGTTCATCTCCACCGCGTGGACCGACGTCATCATCTTCTCGATCCTGGTGCTCGTGCTCGTGTTCAAGCCGGCTGGCCTGTTCGGTCAGATGGCGCCGACGAAGTCGTAAGGGGGCAGCACTCATGAGCTCAGAGGCTGCCACCAATCTGACCGGAGCCGTCGCCGTCCCGCCGGCGAAATCGGCGTGGCGGCGGGCGATGGACAGGGTCGCGACGCCGCGCGCAAAGCAGGTGCTGCTGCTTGCGCTCACCGTCTTCCTGGTCGCCTTTCCGTTAATCCACGACAACGACGCCGACATCGACAGCGCCGCCAACGCGGCGGCGTACGCGTCGCTGGCGCTCGGGCTCAACATCGTCGTCGGCATGGCGGGGCTGCTCGATCTCGGATACGCCGCGTTCTTCGCGATCGGCGCCTATGCGTACGGCATCCTGACCGCGTTTCAGGTCATGCCGCCGTGGAGCGATTTCTGGCAGCCTTTCGCGTGGCTCGAGTTGGTGCAGCGCGTGCCGCAATCGGGCGGCCCCGATGTCGTGCACTTCACCGTCTCGTTCTGGCTCATGTTGCCGATCTCGGCGCTGCTCGCGGCGTTTTTCGGCATCCTGTTCGGCGCGCCGACGCTGCGGCTTCGCGGCGACTACCTCGCGATCGTGACGCTCGGCTTCGGTGAGATCGTCCCGATTGTCTTTCGCAACGTCTCATCCGTGACGAACGGCGCGGCGGGCCTCAACGGTATCGCGGCGCCGAGCCTGCTCGGCAACAGCTTCGGCGTGGACGCGACACCCTATTACTACGTTGCGCTCGCGATGGTGGCGCTGTTCGCGTTCATCAGCATCCGCCTCCGCGACAGCCGCGTCGGACGCGCCTGGATGGCGATCCGCGAGGATGAGATCGCCGCCGGCGCGATGGGCGTGGACCGGACAAAGACGAAGCTGCTTGCCTTCGCGATGGGCGCCGCGTTCGCCGGTGCGGCGGGCACCTTTTATGTCGCCAAGCTGCAGACCGCGACGCCCGAGATGTTTGGCTTCCCGGTCTCGGTCATGATTCTCGTTATGGTCGTGCTCGGCGGCATGGGCAGCGTCTGGGGCGCGATCCTTGGCGCGGTCATCCTGCAATTGCTGCAATCGTGGTTCTTGCAGGACCTGTCGTCGTGGATCCACGCGTTCGGCCGCCTGGTCGACGCGCCGTGGATGCTCGAGATCGATCTGACACAAGCGATTGAGCTGATCTTCGGCATCATCCTCGTACTGATGATGCTGTTCCGCCGACAGGGTCTCGTACCCGCTTCGCGCCCGCAGGCGGCGCTGACGTTCGAGCAGCAGCACGCCGAGGTGCGACGCGGCGGCTTTACCGGGCTCAACGCCCTGTCGCCGACGCCAGAACGGCCGGCGCTGGCGCTCGAGGTGCGAGGGGTGACGGTGCGCTTCGGCGGCCTCGTCGCGCTGAACAACGTCGATCTCACGGTTCCGGCGGGCGGGGTCGTCGCGGTCATCGGGCCGAACGGCTCGGGCAAGTCGACGCTGTTCAACGCCATTACTGGTCTGACGCAGGCGGCGAGCGGGTCGATCAAGTTCGGCGGGGCGGAGCTGATCGGTCTCCCGCCGCATCAGATCTTGAAGCTCGGCGTCGCGCGCACGTTTCAGAACCTGCGTCTGTTCAACAATCTGACCGTGCTCGACAACATACTGGTCGGCGAGCATTCGCGGCTTAAGACCACCCCGGTCGGCGCCGTGCTGCGCCTGCCGCGCAACCGGCGCGAGGAAAGCGCGGCGCGGGAATGGGCGCTCGAGGTGCTCGGCGCGTTTGGCAACCGGCTGTCGCCGCGTATCGGGCAGACCGTGTCGCACCTGTCGTACGCGAATCGTCGCCGCACCGAGATCGCGCGCGCGATCGCGTCCCGGCCGCGCATCCTGCTGCTCGATGAGCCGACCGCCGGCATGAACCCGGCCGAGACGCTGGAGCTGGCTGAGCAGATCAAGAGCCTGAACGCGCTCGGCCTGACGATCCTGCTGATCGAGCACAAGCTCGACGTGGTGACGCGGCTCGCCGACACGGTCGTCGTGCTCGACCACGGCGACAAGATTGCGGAGGGACGACCGGATGAGGTGCGTCGCAACGAAGAAGTGTTGACGGCTTATCTCGGACGCGCGGCGCGCGCGGCGGTGGCCCATGGCTGACATCGACGATCCGGCGGTGATTACACCCGCAACGACCTCGACCCCGACTGCGCCGTTGATGCTCGAGTTCCGCGACGTCAACACGTATTACGGCGACCTGCATGTTCTGAAGGACGTGAACTACGCGATCCGGCAGGGCGAGATCGTCTCGCTGCTCGGCGGTAACGCTTCCGGTAAGTCGACAACGATGAAGACGATCATGGGTGTGGTCCGCCCAACAACCGGGACCGTGATCTTCGAGGGCCAGCCAATCGAGCGCCTCTCGACCGCCGAGCGCGTCCGCCGCGGCATCGCGCCGGTGCTGGAGGCGCGGCGGCTGTTTCCGCGCATGACGGTGTTTGAGAATCTGGAGATGGGCGCATACACGCGCAGCAACACCGGCCCCGAGTTCGAGGAGGATCTTGAGCGCGTCTACACGCTCTTCCCGCGCGTGAAGGAGCGGCGGTCGCAGATCTCAGGCACGCTCTCGGGCGGCGAGCAGCAGATGGTCGCGATCGGCCGCGCGCTGATGGCGCGGCCGCGGCTGATCTGCATGGACGAGCCGTCGATGGGATTGTCGCCGCTGTTCGTCGAACAGGTCTTCGACATCATCCAGCAGATCAATCGTCAGGGCACGACGATCTTCATGGTCGAACAGAACGCCAGCATGGCGCTCTCGATCGCGCACCGCGCCTATGTGCTACAGACCGGCCGCGTCGTCCTGTCCGGCACGGCGGCCGCGCTACGCGAGGATCCGGCGATCCGCGAGGCCTATCTCGGAGAGCTGAAAGTTGCTTGACAGTGGCGGCGGCTGTCGCCGGGGTCGTCTGGCCGGGTGCGGCTGCCGTGGCGGCGTCGATCGGACCGTGCCGCTGTCGCAGGCGTCGAGCTGATCGAAGGCCGCGGTGCTGCCGTTCAGCCGCGTGCGGCCGAGCGGGCCAAGGACTGAACTTGACACCATGACGGACTGCGCGGCACGGCCGTAGAGGGCGAGCCGATCAACGGACGCATTGGGCGGCGGTGTGCCTTTGAGCCGGCCACCTGTCGCCTCGGCGATGGCGGAGGCCGCGACCGTCCCGCCAGGCTCGAACCGAAGGTCGATTGGATATTGGGCGCCCGGCGCGACCTGCCCGGTGACATCGGTGACGACGAAACTGGTCTGTCCCTGCGTCTCGGTGAACTGCAGGTCGCGGCCGTGGTCGCTGCGATACGCGATGCAGTAGGTCTCGGCGGTGCCGGGCACGCTGACGCGTTCGACCGTCCAGCCCGCACCGGACCAGACGACCCCAACTGGCCGCGACGGTTGCGGAGGCGACGATGCCGTGCGGGTCGGTGCGCACGCGGTCGGTAGGATAGCGGCAAGCACAAGCGTCGCAAGTGAGCGTGCCAGGCGGCGCATGGCTGCCCGCGTCCTCCAGTGATGCGGTAAAAAGCCTAACACGCGATGGTCGTGCGTGAGCGCAAAAAAGTTTGGGAAACGCACTGAAATGCTGGTGATCCTCGGGAGCGGCCGCGCTACGCGACGCCGACGTCGCTGACGGATCAGATCGTGCCGCGGTCGCAGGCGTCGAGCTGGACGAGCGCGGCCGAACTACCGTCGAGCCGCGTGCTGCCGAGCGGGCCAAGGACCGAACTCGACACCACGACGGAATGCGCGGCGCGACCGTAACGGGCGACCCGGTCGTCGGACGGATCGGGCGGCAGCGTGCCATTTAGCCGCCCGCCCGGTGAGTCCGCGACCGCCGAGGCGGCGACCATGCCGCCCGGCTCGAACCGGAGGTCGATCGGATAGCGAGTGCCCGGCGCCGCCCGCCCGGTGAGATCCGCGACAATGAAACCGACCCGTCCCTGCGTCTCGGTGAACTGCAGTTGGGGACCGTGTTCGCTGCGATACGCGATGCAATAGGTCCGGGACGTGCCAGGTACGCCCACACGCTCAACCGTCCAGCCCGCGCCGGACCAGAGGACGCCGAGTGGCCGCAACGGCGGGGCGGGCGGGATCGCCGTGCCGGTCTCCGAGCAGGCGGTCGGCAAAATGGCCGCAAGTGACAGCACCGCGAACGCACGTGACATGCGGCGCATGGCAGATCGCGTCCTCCTCGTGTTGCGGCGAAAAGCCTAACACGCGATGGTCTCGGGGCAACGCGACAAGTTTGGGGAATGCACCAAAATGCTAACGAAACGCTGGGACAAGGCACGGATGCCGTCGCGTCATGTGACCGAGGGGCCGGACCGGGCGCCGCACCGAAGCTACTACCACGCGATGGGCCTGACGGAGGAGCAGATCGCCGCCCCACTCGTCGGCGTCGCCACCTGCTGGAACGAGGCCGCGCCCTGCAACATCGCGCTCTCGCGGCAGGCGCAGTCGGTCAAGCGCGGCGTCGATGAGGCGGGCGGCACGCCGCGCGAGTTCACGACGATCACCGTCACCGACGGCATCGCGATGGGCCATGCCGGCATGAAATCCTCGCTGGTCTCGCGCGACCTCATTGCCGACAGTGTCGAGCTGACGATGCGCGGCCACTGCTATGACGCGCTGGTCGGCCTCGCCGGCTGCGACAAGTCGCTGCCGGGCATGATGATGGCGATGCTCCGCCTCAATGTACCGAGCGTCTTCATGTACGGCGGCTCGATCCTGCCGGGCCGGTTTCATGGGCGCGACGTCACCGTAGTCGACGTGTTCGAGGCGGTCGGCAAACACGCCGCCGGCACGATGAGCGACGAGGAACTGCACGAACTCGAATGCGTCGCCTGTCCCTCGGCGGGCGCCTGCGGTGGGCAGTTCACGGCGAACACAATGGCGACCGTGAGTGAAGCGATCGGCTTGGCGCTCCCGGGCTCCGCCGGCGCGCCGGCGCCATATGAGGCGCGCGATGCGTTCGCGGTCGAGAGCGGGCGGGCGGTGATGCGGCTCGTGGAAAGCGGCCTCCGCCCGCGCGACATCGTCACGCGCGCCGCACTCGAGAACGCGGCCGTTGTCGTCGGCGCGACTGGCGGCTCGACCAACGCGGGTCTGCATCTGCCCGCCATCGCGCATGAGGCGGGGATCCGCTTCACGATGGACGACGTCGTCGCGATCATGCGCCGTACGCCCTACATCGCCGACCTCAAGCCCGGCGGCCGCTATGTAGCGCTCGACGTGTTCAACGTCGGCGGCATCCCGGTCATCCTGAAGGCGCTGCTCGACGGCGGCTTGCTGCATGGCGACTGCATGACGGTGACCGGCAAGACACTCGCCGAGAACCTGAAGGACGTCGTCTTCCCGACCGAGCAGGACGTCATCCACCCCGTCTCGAAGCCGCTCTCGCCGACCGGCGGCGTCGTCGGCCTGCGCGGCAACCTCGCCCCGGAGGGGGCGATCGTGAAGGTCGCCGGCCTCGCGTCGCAGCGTTTCGAAGGGACGGCGCTCTGCTTCGACAGCGAGGAGGAGGCGTTCGCCGCCGTGCAGGCGAGGGCTTACAAGGCGGGAGACGTCATCGTCATCCGCTACGAAGGGCCGAAGGGCGGTCCCGGCATGCGCGAGATGCTGTCGACCACCAGCGCGATCTATGGGCAGGGCATGGGCGAGCAGGTGGCGCTGATCACTGACGGCCGGTTCTCCGGCGCGACGCGCGGCTTCTGCATCGGCCATGTCGGGCCGGAGGCGGCAGTTGGCGGTCCGATCGGGCTGCTCCGCAACGGCGACCGCATCGTGATCGACGCCGAGGCGGGCACGATCGACGTGCGTCTGTCGGACGACGAGCTCGCCGCCCGCCGTGCCGCGTGGTCGCCGCGCCGCACGGACTATAACGCGGGCGCGATCTGGAAATACGCGCAGCTGGTCGGCCCGGCCTATCTCGGCGCGGTGACGCATCCGGGCGGGGAGGCGGAGACTCGTTGTTACGCCGACATCTGATCGGCGCGGCACTGCTGGCGGCGGCGACGGGACGCACGGCGCGCGCGTCGTGTCCGGTCGCCGCCACGGTACCGGTGACGATCCGGCGCGGCGTCCCGATCGTCGTTGCGACCGTGGACGGCCAGCCACTCCGGATGATCCTCGACACCGGCGCCGTCCGCTCGTTGGTGACGCCGGGCGCGGCCGCGCGGCTCAGGCTGCGGCGGGACCAGTGGGCCGCGATTGCTCTGGAGGGTGTCGGTGGGATTGAGCGACGGCCGGTCGCGGACGTTCGGGCGCTGGCGCTCGGGCCGGTTGCCTTGCATCGGCGCTCGATCGCGGGCGACCTAAGCGTCGCTGTCGGCGACATGCCGTCCGATGCGGGGGCCGAGGGGCTGCTCGGCGCCGACATGCTGTGGTCGCTCGCGCTCGACCTCGATTATGCCGCCGGAGTGCTCCGGCTCGGCCCGCCCTGTGCGGTCTCGGCGCCAACATCGGCGGTGGTCGTTCGGCTGATCGCGCCGCCTGAGCGGGGCTTTTTGGTGCTGGGCGCATCACTCAACGGCCGGTCGGCGCGGGTGCTGCTAGACACCGGCTCGGCGCGCAGCCTGCTGACGCGGGAAGGCGCGTTGGTTCTCGGTCCGGACGGCCCGTCGGAAGTGACCGGGCCGCCCGCGGAGGTGCGGGGCGTCGGGCCGAATGCCTCCGTCCTGCGCCCGCGCAGCATCGCCCGGCTCGATGTCGGCGCGGATCGGGTCGCGGATTTCGTCGCTCTGGCCGGTGACGTTACGGGGCCGCCGGGCATAGACATGATCCTCGGCGGCGACTGGCTCGCCGGGCGGCGGGTTCTGATCGACTATCCAGGCCGGTTCGTGGCGCTCGCTCCTCGGTCGCCAGGCTAAATTCGCCTGGGCAATTTCTCGCGCCAGTAACGATCGGCGATTGCGCCGACTCGCGAACGCGACCGATCACTAAAGCCGGGAATTTCACTCGGGTTTCTGTCATGCGACGGTTGCAAGGGGCGCGTCTGATGTCCGCCACACCGTCCACCAGCTTTGCGTTCGCACTGCTGGTCGGACTGGGCGGATGCGCGACACAGGTCGCCGAGCCGACGATCACGCCCGCCGTCCGCGCCCAGATTGCCAAGGCGCTCCGCGACGACGGCGACATGCAGGGGGCCGCGCAGATTTTGCAGGGCGCCGTTGACCCGCCGCAGAACGTGGCCGACCCGCTGCTGCCGGCGAGGCAACTGCTCGACCTCGGCAAACCGGAGGAGGCGCTGCAGGCCGGCAAAGCCATTCTGGCGTCGCAGGGGGGCGATCCGCGGGTCGCGAACGGCGTCGCCCGCATCGCGATCGCGGCGGGGCGGCCCGATGAGGCGTCGCAGATCTATGTCGGCGTTCTGCTGAAGCATCCGAACGACCTCGACGCGCTCAACGGCGCCGGCGTGGTCGCGGCCGAACAGGGCAACCTTCCGCGCGCGGTCGAGCTGCTGCGGCGGGCGGTCGGCGTGGCGCCGACGGATACTGTGTCGCGCGGCAACCTCGCCTTGGCGCTCGCCCTCAGCGGGCACTCGGCCGAGGCGCTGCCGACGCTCCGGCAACTGGCCGAAGCGCCTGGGTCGTCTTCGGTGGCGCAGGGGAACCTGGCGCTCGCGACCGCGCTGATGGGCCGGCATGGCCGGTCGAACCCGCCGGTGGCGAACAAGGGGTCGGACCCGGTCGCGGCCGAGACGCTGCCGTCCCCGGTGGTCGGCGCGCCGCCGGCGACGCCCGCAGTGCCACCCGCTGCTGTGGAACGGCCCGCGCCGTCAACGTTCGTCGCGATGACCGCGCCGCTCGCCTCGGCTCCTGCTTCTCCAGTTCCCGAGCCAAGCGAACCGCCAGCACGGCTGACGGCGGCGCCGGTGCAGGACGAACAAGCCGCCGCGCCCGAGCCGCCGCCGGCGCCAGTGTCGATGGCCGCTTTGCCCGCCGCGACGACGATGTCGGTATCCGCTGCTGACGTTCCGCCGACACAGTTGGCGCCCTCGGTGGCTACGACCGCGCCCCCAACAGCCGGCGCGGCGCCGCCCGTCGTCGGTAACGCCGCCCCGGCGCCGCTCGCCGCAAGCACGCCGTCCCCGGCCGAAATCGCCCTCGCCGAGCCGGCGCCTGCCGTAACGACCGAGCCAAGTCGGTCCGGCCACGGACCCGATAGCTTCGCGGTGCAACTCGTCTCGATGCCGACGGCGGCGGACGCGCAGCGGTCCTGGGACAGGCTGGTCGCTCGGCATGGCGACCTGTTCGCCGAGATGACGCCGCGAATCATGGCGGCGGACGTCAACGGCCATACAACCTGGCGCCTTCGGACCGGCGAGTTTGCGGTCAAGAGCGAGGCCGAAAAGTTCTGCCTCCGTGTCCAGGCTGCCGGCGCGGACTGCATCGTTGGATTCTGAATTCGGCGGGCGGTCCGCGAGCCCGGCGAAAGCCGCCTAGGTTGAGAACCTGATCAACGCATTGATTCGACGCGGCGTTTTCTGATT
>CAYSTX010000098.1:0-12287 GCA_964434035.1 uncultured Acetobacteraceae bacterium | reverse complement strand
GATGCCGCGCCGCGGCCTGATGCGCCTCGAGCGTCCGGTAGACGCCGACGCCAAACCCTTCGCAGAAATGGACGGCCGCCGTGTAGAGCGGGTCCGACTGGCTGGCGGAGCACAAATCGACCAGATCGGCCGTGTTGCGAAGCTTGAAACTGTCTTCCGTCACCGCGGCACTCGCCAACGAAGGCGTCAACGCCGCCAGAACGGCGGCAACGATAGCGACGCGTATTCCAGACATGACGCGCTCCTTCCCGATCCGCCCGCTTGTTCCGCCGCGGCGATGCTAAACGGTACAAAGCCGCAGCGAAACAGGCAAGAGATGAGAGCTTTCTGCGAAGGGAAACAGCGTGATGCATGACCAGAACCAGTCACGCGACGCCGTCGACATGAGTCCTCACGCAACCCAATCGGGCCGGCCGGGCATGGCGTGGATCGCGGGCGGCACCTTCCGCATGGGCGCGGACGACGCCTACCCGGAAGAAGCGCCGGCGCACTGCGTCGCGGTCGATGCGTTCTGGATCGATACGACACCCGTCACGAACCGGGAGTTCGCCGCCTTCGTCGCCGCGACCGGTCATGTCACGTTCGCCGAAATCCCGCCCAATCCGCGCGACTATCCCGGCGCGAAGCCGGAGATGCTGCATCCGGGCAGCCTCGTGTTTCGCAACGCGAAGCGGCAGGTGGATCTGCGCGACTGGTCGCAGTGGTGGCAATTCTGTCTCGGCGCGGACTGGCGCCACCCGCAGGGACCAGGTTCTTCGCTTGACGGGCTCGACGACCATCCTGTCGTGCACATCGCGCATGCGGATGCGCTCGCCTATGCGGCCTGGGCCGGCAAGGATCTGCCGACCGAGGCAGAGTGGGAGTTCGCCGCACGCGGCGGGCTCGACGGCGCTAAATTCGCGTGGGGCGACGTGATGCGGCCGGGCGGGAGAATCATGGCAAACACATGGCAAGGCCAGTTCCCTCACCAGAACACGAAAGAGGACGGATGGGAGGGAACCAGCCCGGTCGGTGCCTTTCCGCCGAATGGTTTCGGTTTATACGACATGATCGGCAATGTCTGGGAATGGACGAAAGACTGGTACGCGCCGCGCCATGAAGGCGACGCCGCGAAGGCCTGCTGCATTCCCCGCAACCCGCGCGGCGCGAACGAGGCGGGCAGCTTCGACCCGGCGATGCCGAACATTCGGATCCCGCGCAAAGTACTGAAGGGCGGCAGCCATCTCTGCGCACCAAATTATTGCCGCCGCTACCGTCCTGCAGCGCGCCATCCCGAGGCGGTGGATACTTCCACCAGCCATATAGGGTTCCGTTGCGTCGTGAGAAACACGGTTCGGCAGCGATCCGATCCCGCCTGATCGCCGGTCGCTATCAAAACGGGGACCGGATGATCGCACTCGAGACGTTCATCGAGGACCTTGCACGGCAAGGCGCGAATTTCGTTACGATGGAAACGGCGGTCGCCGCCCACCGCACACCCTACCCAGACGGTCTCAACCTGCGCGGCTGAGCGACACCTAGGCCAGCGGTTCGAACGCCGCCGGCTGGGAGCCAGATGGACACGGCATCCCCGTCACTCCTCGTGCGTGACCCGAGCTAAAGGAGCGTCCGGATGATCTCCCTGTACGCCAGCTCGGGGAACGCCTTCATCGTTTGCGTCCGGATATTGCCAAGCATGCCGAGCTGTAGGTTGAAACGAGCCGCCACTGCATCGTCCGGAGCCTCATAGATAGCGACCATGTCGTATTCGCCCATGGTGAGAAAGAACAGTTTCAAGTCCCCACCCATATCTTTCAGCTGTTGCCGCATCTTATCGAGACGGCTTGGGGACTCCGTCGCGTTGCGGATGCCCTGTTCGGTCCACTTGGCCAGCATGATGTAAGTTGTCATGGCACACTCCTCCCGGCGACCGCCCGGCCGTCTCCTCAGGGCTGTCGATGGGCTATGCCTAGGCCCGGCCAGGCATCGGACTCGGCACGCCCGGAGCGTTCCGTCGGCCATGAAGTACACTATAGCATCAAGCGCCGCTCCTCTGAGACCGGATTACGGCCCGAGAGGGCGCACCCTCAGGGGTCTCGAGAGGATTGCTTCAAAGGAAGGCGCGGACGCCTTGATTTGGTTCGTTTTAAGGTCTGGAAGTGGCCGGAAATTGGCGCGCCCTGGTGGACTCGAACCACCGACCCGCAGATTAGAAGGCTGCTGCTCTATCCAGCTGAGCTAAGGGCGCCGCACCCGCTTCGTCAGTGCGTCCAGTTGTCGCGCCGGTTATACCGGAAATTATCCGCATAAGCTTTCGGTTTGATCCGTGGCGTCTCGGCCGGTTCGAGGTCGTATGGGATCCCGTGCCGCTCGGCGTAAAGGACCGCCTCTTCCCGCGTCGCAAACTCGAGCTTGACCTGCGACTGGGTATCGGCGCCGCCGATCCAGCCCATTAGCGGGTCGGGCTCCCGCCGCTGCGACGGCTCGAACTCCAGCAACCACTGGTTGGTGCCGGCACGGCCGGATTGCAACGGACTGCGGGGCGGCTGGAAGATGCGGGCGCGCATATTGGTCCTCAGGTGATACTGGACGCGTCAAAAAAATGGTCGGGGCGAGAGGATTCGAACCTCCGGCCCTCTGCTCCCAAAGCAGATGCGCTACCAGGCTGCGCCACGCCCCGGCCGAGGCGGAAGCTATGGGGACGGAGGCGTCGGCGCAAGGATCAGGACGCAGTCTTGAAGATCGCGGCCTCCACGTGGTCGCCAACCCTTATGTCGAGCCGCGCCGTCGTGCCCGCGGCGAGTTCGAGCGTTGCCCGCACCGGCCCGTCGCTGTCGATCACGGCCAGGCTTTCCGGCACCGTGTTTTCGGCGATCGCGCGGATGGTGCCGTCCTGGTTGATGAAGACCATGTCGAGCGGGGCGACCGTGTTGCGCATCCACATCTGCACCGGTCGCGGCGTACCCCAGTCGAACAGCATCCCGCCGTTCTCCGGGACCGATTTGCGGAACATCAGGCCGGTCGTCTGCTCGTCCGGCGTCACCGCCATCTCGACCGAGAAATCGTGCCGCTTGCCGTCATGCGAGACGATGGTGAGCGGCGACTTCGGCAGCTCCGGTTGGGCCGCTTTCGGGTCAATAAGCGACTGCGCGCCCGCCAGCACCGGCCCGAGCATGGGCGCGAACAACAGGGCGGCGGCACCGAAGAAAAAGCGGCGGCGGGATGTCATGCGGCAATCGTCTCCTCGAGGGCCGCCTCGGCGAGGCGGCAAATGTCATCGCGCACGGGCCCGTCACGCGGCTGGTCGCGAATCGTCGTGAACCAGTGTTCGGGCGGCAAGCGTCCGGCGGCGCGGTTATAGCGGAGCGCGCGGAGAACCGCTTCGGCTTCCGGCGTGGTGCGGTCGGGGATCTTCTGGCCCGTGAGCGTCGCCCAGATGCCGGCCCAGCAGCGGCCGACCGTATACGGATTGTATCCGCCGCCGCCGACCACGATGAGCCGCGGTGCGAGCGCCCTCACCCGCTCGACCACCCACCAATACGCGTTGTTCGAAAGCGCCAGATGCGCGAGCGGATCCTCGAGCAGCGCGTCGGCGCCGGTCTGCAGCAAAAGCGCCTGCGGCCGATGCGCGGTGATCAGCGGGATGATGGCCGCGTCCATCAGCCAGCGCATTTCGGTATCGTTGAAGCCAGCCGGCACCGGAAAGTTACGGGCGACACCACCCGCGCGGTCCTCGACCGGGCCGGTGCGTGGCCAGCGTCCGTCCTCATGGATGCTGATCGTCAGCACGCGCGGATCGCCATGAAACGCGTCCTGCACGCCGTCGCCGTGATGCGCATCGATGTCGAGATAGACGATCCGCTCCAGCCCCTGATCGAGCCAGGCGAGGATCGCGAGCACGGGGTCGTTGAGGTAGCAAAACCCCGACGCCCGATCCCGCCTGCCGTGATGCGTGCCGCCGCCGGGGCAGTGGACAATGCCGCCAAGGGCGGTCAGCGCCGCCGCCAGCAGTACGCCGCCGGCGGACGTCGCGGGCCGGCGGAATATCTCGGCATAGACCGGATTGCCCTCGGCGCCGATCCTGTAGCGCGCGCGGTCCGCGTCGCTCACCGCCTGCGTCCGCTCGGCGCGTTGTAGCGCGGCAATGTAGTCGAGGTCATGGAACCGCGCGATCTGCCGCACCGTTGCCATCGGCGCGTCGCGATAATCGGCCGGATCGAGCCAGCCCATCGCGCGGATCAGGTCGGTGCAGGTCGAGACGCGCGGGATCGCGAGCGGATGCGTCTTGCCGTACGTCGAGCCGCGATAGATTTCGCTGCCGATATAGAGCGGTTTGGCAAGCGCGTCCGACATCAACGGAGGGTGCGGCGTCAGGTGGCGTGCCGCTGCGGCATTGCCTCCGGCACCACAGTCGTCACGATCGATGCGTCGAGCGCTTCGTATTCGTGGTAGCGGATCGTCTTGTAGAGATCGGCGCGCGTCTGCATCCGATCGATCGCATTGTGCGTCCCGCCGTCGCGCCGCATCATCGCATACAGCTCTTCGAGCGCGAGAGCAGCGACGCGGAGCGTGGAGACCGGCCAGATCACCATGCGATAGCCCATCGCCTCGAACTCGGCGGCCGTGAAGAACGGCGTGCGGCCGAATTCGGTCATGTTGGCGAGCAGCGGCACATCCGGCAGCCGGCGGGCGAACTCGGTGAACATCTCGGCCGTCACCAGTGCCTCGGGGAAGATCGCGTCGGCGCCCGCCTCGACATATTTGCGAGCGCGCGCAACCGCCGCGTCCATCCCCTCGCTCGCCACCGCGTCTGTGCGGGCCATGATCAACATCGAGCGGCGAGCGCGGCGCGCGGCGGCGACCTTGGCCGCCATGTCGTGCGCGTCGGCGAGCTTCTTGTCGTTCAGATGGCCGCATTTCTTCGGCAGCAGCTGATCCTCGATATGCACGGCGGCCGCGCCCGCTTCCTCGAAGCTGCGGACCATATGCATCACGTTCAGCGCCTCGCCGTACCCGGTGTCACCATCGACCAGCACCGGCAACCCGGACGCGCGCGTCACTTGGCGCACGAAGAACGTCGCCTCATCGACCGTGATGACGCCGAGATCAGGCAGCCCCATCGAGGCCGACATCGCGGCACCGGACAGATAGAGCGCCTCAAACCCCGCGTCGCGCGCCTGCGCCGCGGCGAGACCGTTGTACGCGCCGGGCATCGTCAGAATACCGGGCCGCGCCAGCAGCGCACGCAGACGATCCCCGGCCGAAATCCCGGGCAGGTCGGCGGCGTCAAGGTATGGCATGGGCGGACACTCCCAATTTAGCTGGCGCGGCGCGCCGTAACGCGCCGGATGCTGCCCTCGCATATGGCAGACGGGACGCCTGCGGAGAAGCCCGCCGGGGTGCGCGTCAGACCTGCCGCGGCCTGGGGTGCATTTGCGCTTCCGACTGCCTAAGTGGGCCCGAGTGACGGGCGCGGCTCGGTTGCACGCCTACCCCCCTGCCAGTAACGTCCGCCGCGCGCAACGGAGAAGACAATCGATGGATATGACAGGCGAGCGCCGCATTCCTGCGGCCCGCGAGAAGGTGTTTGCAGCCCTCAACGACCCCGAAATCCTCAAAGCGTGCATCCCCGGTTGCGACACGTTGGAAAAGACCTCCGAGCAGGATCTTACGGCGACGGCATCGGTGAGGATCGGGCCGATCGCGGCCAAATTCGCCGGCAAGGTCCATTTGTCGGACATCGTGCCGCCCGAGGGGTATCGCATTTCCGGTGAGGGTCAGGGCGGCGTCGCGGGCTTCGCCAAGGGCGGTGCCGACGTGAAGCTGGCCGAGGACAATGGCGGCACGCTGATGACCTACACGGTGCAGGCGCAGGTCGGCGGCAAGCTCGCGCAACTTGGCGCGCGGCTGATCGACGCAACCGCGAAGTCGATGGCGGACCAGTTCTTCGACCGCTTCGTCGCGGTGCTGACCACTCCCGAGCCGGCGGTCGCCGAAGGCCCGGCCGCCCCAGGTCTTGCGGCTGATGAAGCGGCACTGCACGCGGTCACGCGGCCGCCGCCACCACTGCCGCCCGCGAGCGTCAGCCTGTTTTCAATGATCCCGTCCGAGTTCTTCGGTCTGCCGATCGTCGCCTGGATCGGCATCGGCATCTTCTTCGTCATCTTCGTCCTTATCTTCTCGGCTTATCTGTAAGTGTCTGTAGCTACACCGCGTACGGTCGCCGAAACATCGGCGCTCCTCAGCGCCCACGGATACGTCGCCGACCGGGACCTCGCGACGACAATCCATCTGGCCCTCGCTCTGGGTCGGCCGCTTCTGCTGGAAGGTGAGCCCGGCACCGGCAAGACCGAGATCGCCAAGGTTCTGTCGGCCGGGCTCGGCCGGCGGCTCGTGCGGCTGCAATGCTATGAGGGGCTGGACCTCGCCGCCGCCGCGTATGAGTGGGACCACGCGCGGCAGCTGATGGCGATCCGCCTCGCCGAAAGCACCGGCGACGACGCGGCGCGCGACATCTATGACCGCCGCTTCCTACTTGCCCGTCCGCTGCTGTCGGCGATCGACCCGGACCTGCCGCCGGCGATCCTGCTAATCGACGAACTGGACCGGGCGGACGAGCCGTTCGAGGCGTTCCTGCTCGAATTGCTGGCCGATTTTCAGCTCACGATCCCCGAACTCGGCACCATCCGCGCCAAGACGCCGCCGGTCGCCATCATCACGTCGAACCGGACGCGCGAGGTGCATGACGCGATTCGCCGGCGTTGCCTCTATCAATGGGTCGACTACCCCGACGCGCCGCGTGAGCGCGCCATCCTGGCCGCGCGCGCCCCGAACGTGCCGGCCGAGCTCTCGGCGCAGGTCGTTGCTTTCGTGCAGCGGCTGCGGGGCGAAGATCTGTTCAAGCTCCCCGGCGTCGCCGAGACGATCGACTGGGCGGGCGCGCTCGCCTATCTCAATCGGGTCGAGCTGACGCCGGAGGCGGTCAACGAGACGCTCGGCGTTTTGCTGAAATATCAGGACGATCTGGCGAAAGTCCGAGGCGCCGAGGCAGCCCGCCTGATCGCCGAGACGCGCCAAGGATGACGACGGCCGCGCCGGAAGCCGGGTCCGGCCGGCTCGGCGCGAACGTCATGCACTTCGCACGCCTGCTCCGCCGCGCCGGGTTGCCGGTCGGCATGCTGGACGCGATGAATGCGCAAGTGGCGCTGCGGGTGATCGACATCGGTGACCGAGAGCAGACCCGCGCGGCCCTGCGCGCGACGCTGGTCCGACGGCACGAATACGAGCCGGTGTTCGAGCAAGCGTTCGCCATGTTCTGGCGCGACCCGGAAGCGACCCGAAGCGCCGCCGCACTCGCGATGCTCGAGGGGCAGCAATCGCCCGAGCCCGCGCGCGCCCCACCGGCTGGGCGACGCGTCGCCGAAGCGATGGCGCCGAAGCGCGAAGCGCCACAGCCTCCCGAAAGCGACGAGCAGCCGAACATCGATGCGGCGTTGACTGTCAGTGAGAGAGAGCGGCTGCAAGCGCTTGACTTCGAAGCAATGTCCGGCGCCGAGATTGCCGCCGCGAAATCCGAAATCCGCCTTCTGACCCTGCCGCTCGACCTCCGCCCAACCCGGCGCCGCCGGGCCGATCCAACGGGGCCGCGGGTCGATCTCGGCCGCACGATCCGCGATAGCCGGCGCACCGCTGGCGAGGTGCTGACGCTCGCCCGGACGCGCACGGTGCGACGGCCGCCGCCGCTGGTCATTCTCTGCGACATCTCTGGATCAATGGCGCGCTACGCGCCGATCTTGCTGCATTTTCTGCACGCCGTGACGAACCACCGCGACCGCGTCGCGGTCTTCCTGTTCGGCACGCGCCTCTCCAACGTCACCCGGCAGCTACGGGCGCGCGACCCGGAGGTCGCGTTCGAAATGGTTTCCAAGATCGTGCCCGACTGGTCCGGCGGCACCCGCATCGGCTCGACGATCAGCAAATTCAACCGTGACTGGTCCCGCCGCGTTTTAAGCCAGCGCGCGACCGTCCTGCTGATCACCGACGGGCTCGACCGGGAGGGCGCCGAGGGGCTGGACGCCGCAATGGCCCGTCTGCACCGCTCCTGCCGCCGTCTGATCTGGCTCAACCCGCTGCTACGGTGGAAGGGATTCGAGCCAAAAACGCAGGGCATCCGTGCGATGCTACCGCATGTGGACGAGTTCCGGACGGTGCATAATCTCGACAGTCTGCGGACCCTGATCGAGACGCTGTCGCGTCCGTCCGCATCGATCCCCGATTGGAGGAGCACTCGATGAGCAATCCATCCCTGCCGACCGAACCCGAGGACGTCCTGCGCATCGCCGCGACCTGGCGGGCAAGTGGCGAGACGGTGGCGCTCGCGACCGTGACCGAGACCTGGGGCAGTTCTCCTCGCCCCGCCGGCAGCCAGTTGGCCGTCACCGCGTCCGGCCGCATGGCCGGCTCCGTCAGCGGCGGCTGCATTGAGGGCGCGGTCGCTGAGGCGGCGCGCAAGACGATGGAGACGGGCGCGCCGCAACTGCTCGATTTCGGCGTCACCGATGAGCGCGCGTGGGAGGTGGGACTCGCGTGCGGCGGTAAGCTTCAGGTGTTTGTGGAAAAGCTCGGATGACGCCGGAAACGCTCGCCGCCCTGACCGAAGCACGCGAGGCCGGACGGCCGGTCGTGCTCGCGACACGGCTCACCGACGGCGCCGAACGCCTCCTGCCCGCACCCGGTACGCCGGCTGCGCTCGCCGAGGCGGCGGAACGCGCGCTCCATGAAGACAAGAGCCGCAGCGTCACTGTCGACGGCGAGACCTGGTTCCTGCACGCCTACAACCCGCCACTCCGGCTGGTGATCGTCGGCGCCGTGCACGTGGCGCAGGCGCTAGCGCCAATGGCGGCGACGCTCGGCTATGGCGTGACGATCGTCGATCCGCGCCGCGCCTTCGCCACCGAAGAGCGGTTTCCCGGCGTCACCGTGCTCACCGACTGGCCGGATGACGCGATGGCGACGATCAAGCCGGACCGGCGCACGGCGATCGTGACGCTGACGCACGACCCGAAGCTCGACGACCCGGCGCTCGACGCCGCGCTGCGGTCGGATGCGTTCTATATCGGCGCGCTCGGCTCGCGGAAAACCCACGGCGCGCGGCTCGGCCGGCTCGCGGCACTCGGTCACGACGCGGCTTCGGCCGCGCGCATCCGCGGCCCGGTTGGGCTGAGCATCGGCGCCGTCACCGCGCCCGAGATCGCGCTCTCGGTCATGGCCGAGATTGTCGCGGCACGGCGCGGCGCGCCGCTCGGAAACAAGATGGCAGAGCCGCAAGCGGCCCGCCCGACGGCTGCCGTGGCATGAGGTTCGGCCCCGTCCCGCTGGATGAGGCGCGGGGCACCATCCTGGCCCATACCGCCCGCTTGCCCGGCCGCGTGCTGCGCAAAGGCTCGGTGCTGGACGCCGAGGCGATCGCGGCACTCAAGGAAGCCGGCCACACCGATGTGATCGCGGCGCGGCTCGAGCCCGGCGATGTGCCCGAGGACATGTGCGCCGACCGGCTCGCCGACGCGCTGGTCTCACCCCTCGTCTCGCGCCGCCCAGCGGCGACCGGCCGCGTCAATCTGCGCGCGGAGGCGGCCGGCGTGCTGGTGATCGACGCCGCGCGGATCGACCGCATCAACGGTGTCGATGAGGCGCTCACCATCGGTACGCTGCCCAACTACGCGACCGTCGCGCCGCGCGACATCGTCGCCACTATCAAGGTAATCCCCTTCGCCGCCCCCGGCGCCGCGATCGCGGTCACGGAGGCGATCGCGCGGCAAGGCGGGCCGCCAATGGAAGTTCATCCGTTCCGGCCGCTCACGGTCGGGCTGGTGATGACGGAGTTGCCGGGCCTTCGCGAAAGCGTGCTGGAGGGCGCCGAGCAGGCGACCGCCGCGCGCGTCGAGGGTCTGACCGGCCGGATGCTGCCGGCGGTCCGGTGCGCGCACACGGCGAACGCGATCGCCGACGCGCTGGACACGCTACGCCGCGCGGGCGCGAACCTACTGCTGATCGTCGGCGCCTCGGCGGTGGTGGACCGGCGCGACGTCGGTCCCGCCGGTCTCGTCGCGGCGGGCGGCACGATCGAGCATTTCGGGATGCCGGTCGATCCGGGGAACCTGATCTGCATCGGCCGGATCGGGGCAATTCCGGCCATCGTCCTGCCCGGCTGCTCGCGCAGCCCGAAGCTGAACGGCATCGACCTTGTGCTCTCCCGCCTGTTCGCAGGCCTGCCAGTTGGCCCGCGCGAGGTGATGGGTATGGGCGTCGGCGGGCTGCTGAAGGACGTCGACGCTAGGCCGCTGCCGCGCGAGGCCGCCGGCGGACCGACCGCCGCCCGCGTCGGCCCAGCGCCGAAGCGCGCGCCGCTGATCGCGGCCGTCATCCTGGCGGCCGGCCGCTCGCGAAGGATGGCACCGCGCAACAAGCTGTTGATCGCGGGCGACGACGGCAGGCCGATGATCGCCCGCGTCGTCGACAATGTGCTCGCGAGCCACGCGCGCCCGGTGCTGGTCGTGACCGGCCACATGGCGGGCGAAATCGAGGCGGCGCTGACGGGGCGGCCAGTGCGCTTCGTGCACGCGGCCGACTATGCGGAAGGCCTCTCCGCCAGCCTCCGCGCTGGCATCGCCGCCGTGCCGCCCGAGTGCGCGGCGGCGCTTGTCTGCCTCGGCGACATGCCGCTCGTCTCGTCCGACATGCTGGACCGGCTGCTCGCCGCCTATGATCCGGACGAAGGCCGGCGGATCGTGCTGCCGACGTATCGCGGCAAACAGGGCAACCCGATGTTGTGGGACCGGTCGTTCTTCCCCGAGATCGCGACGATCACCGGCGACAGCGGCGCGCGCCACCTGCTCGGCCAGCATCTCGACGTCGCGACCGAGATCGAGTTCAGCAACGACGCCGTGCTGCGGGACTTCGATACGCCGGACATGCTCGCTCCCGCCAACGGCGCGGCGGCACGGCCATGAACGCGGTGGCGGCGGACGCCGTTTTGGACGCGGTCGCCTTCGACGCCGCTGGCCTCATCCCCGCGATCGCGCAGCAGCACGACTCGGGCGAGGTGCTGATGATGGCCTGGATGAACCGCGAGGCGCTCACCGAAACGCTGGCGACCGGCCAAGTCTGCTACTGGTCACGCAGCCGCGCGCGCCTCTGGCGGAAGGGCGAAAGCTCGGGACAGATGCAGCGCTTAGTGGAGCTGCGGCTCGACTGCGACGGCGACGCGCTGCTGCTGCTCGTCGATCAGACGGGCGTTGCCTGTCACACCGGAAGGCGCACCTGCTTCTTCCGCGCCGCGCGCGACGGCGCACTCGTTGAAATCATGGCCCCGTCGGTCGCGCCCGAAGCGCTCTATGGCGGCAATCCGGACGCATGACGCTCGTTTATCTCGTCGCCGGTGAAGCCAGCGGCGACGTGCTGGGCGGGCGGCTGATGGCGGCGCTGCGGGCCGCGCGGCCGGACGTGCGGTTCGCAGGCGTCGGCGGGAAGATGATGGCGGCGCAGGGCCTCGACAGCCTGTTCCCAATGCAGGACCTCGCGCTGATGGGCCTCGTCGAGGTGCTGCCGATGCTGCGCGTCCTCCGCCGCCGCCTGGAAGAGACGCGGGCCGACATCGCGCGGCTCCGCCCCGACGTAATCGTGACGATCGACATCCCTGGCTTCACGCTCCGCCTGCTCCGCACGCTCGAGCCGCTCGGCATCCCCCGCGCACATTACGTCGCGCCGCAAGCCTGGGCGTGGCGGGAGTCGCGTGTGAAATCTTGGCCGGGGCTGTGGGAGCGGCTGCTGTGCCTGCTGCCGTTCGAGCCCGCGTTCTTCGCCCGCCACGGCATTGATGCGACGTTCGTCGGCCACCCGGTACTGGAGAGCGGCGCCGACCGCGGCGACGGCGCCCGCTTCCGCACCCGCCACGCCCTGTCCTCCGATGCGCGCGTGCTGATTGTGATGCCGGGCAGCCGGACGGGTGAGATCAAGCGGCACATGCAGATCTTCGGCGACGCAGTCGCACGCCTCGCCATCAACCGGCCCGGCCTGCTGCCGGTGCTGCCGGTCGCGCCCACGGTCGCGCAGGCGGTCGAAACGATGGCCGCCGCCTGGCCCGTCCGGCCGCTGATCGTCGCCGACGCGGACGACAAATACGATGCCTTCGCTGCGGCCGAGGCGGCACTGGCCAAGTCCGGCACATCGACGGTGGAGCTCGCCCTCGCCCGCGTGCCGACGGTGCTCGGCTATCGGGTGCACCCGGTGACGGCGGAGATCGGCCGCCG
>CAYSTX010000097.1:8804-12328 GCA_964434035.1 uncultured Acetobacteraceae bacterium | reverse complement strand
GGAAGTGCGCCACCACGTAGTACGTGTTGTGCAGGATCTGGTCGATGCCGGCGTTCGCCAGAACAACGCCCGTCACACCGCCAATCGTAAAGAGGAAGATGAACCCGATCGCCCAGAGCATCGGCGTATCGAGCTCGAGCGAGCCGCCCCACATTGTCGCGATCCAGGAGAAGATCTTGATGCCGGTTGGCACCGCGATGATCATTGTCGCGGCCATGAAGTAGGCGCGGGTGTCAACGTCGATGCCCGAGACGAACATGTGGTGCGCCCACACGACGAAGCCGACCACGCCGATCGCGACCTTGGCATAGGCCATGCCGAGATAGCCGAAGATGGGCTTGCGGCTGAAGGTCGAGATCACATGGCTCACGATCCCGAAGCCGGGCAGGATCATGATGTAGACCTCGGGGTGGCCGAAGAACCAGAACAGGTGCTGGAACAGCACCGGGTCGCCGCCGCCGGCCGGGTCGAAGAAGGCCGTGCCGAAGTTGCGGTCAGTAATCAGCATCGTAATCGCGCCGGCCAGCACCGGGATCGACAGCAGCAACAGGAACGCGGTGATGAGCTGCGACCACACGAACAGCGGCATCTTGTGCAGCGTCATGCCGGGCGCGCGCATGTTGAAGATCGTTGTAATGAAGTTGATCGACGCGAGCAGCGACGAGACGCCGGCGAGGTGGAGCGCGAACAGCGTGAAGTCCATGCCCGGCCCAGGCTCGTAGGTCGAGTTGGAAAGCGGCGGATAAAGCGTCCAGCCGGTGCCGCTCTCGCCCATGATAAGGCCGGTCATGATCAAGAGGAACGCCGGCACCAGCAGCCAGAAGCTGATGTTGTTGAGGCGCGGAAACGCCATATCGGGTGCGCCGATCATCAGCGGCACGAACCAGTTGCCGAAGCCGCCGATCATCGCGGGCATGACCGTGAAGAAGATCATGATCAGGCCGTGCGCCGTGACAATCGTATTCCACTCCTGCCCGCTGGTCACGATCGTATTGCCCGGGTGCGACAGCTGTGCCCGCATGATAATCGACAGGACGCCGCCAACGATGCCCGCGAGAATCGCGAACGTCAGGTAGAGCGTGCCGATGTCCTTGTGGTTCGTGCTAAACAGCCACCGCTGCGCGAAGGAGAGCTTGTGCTCCTCGTGAGCATGACCTGGGCCGTGCGTATGGTCGTGGGTGGTGACGGACATGCTCAGTGCTCCTTGGCCGGGGCGGCCGCGGTCGTGATTGGGGCGACGATGAAGATCAAGTGGTTCACGGCGCACGCGCCGCAAGCAGCGTAGAGGATACGCCCGGGGCCGGCTCCGGCGCGGTCGCTGAATATTTTGTTTTCGCGGAGGCGACCCAAGCGGTGAATTCCGCCTCCGGCACCGCGCGCACGACGATCGGCATCCGGCTGTGGTTTGTGCCGCAGATCTGGTTGCACTCACCATAATAGGTGCCGGGCTTGTTCGCGCGGAACCAGGTCTCGATCGTCCGTCCGGGGATCGCGTAGCGCTGCACCCCGAGTGACGGGATGAAAAAGCTATGGATCACGTCGCCGCCGGTGGTGAGGATCCGGATGTTCTTGCCGACTGGCACGACCATTTCGTTGTCAACGTCAAGCAGCCGCTTCTGCCCTGGCTTCAGCTGGTCGTCCGGGACGATGTAGCTGCTGAAGTCTATATTGCCCTGATCGGGGTAGGTGTATTCCCAATACCACTGATGACCGGTGACCTTCACCGTCAGCGCCGCGTCGTGCGTCCGGTCCTCATAATAGACGAGGCTGAACGACGGGATCGCGATCACGACCAGGATCAGCACCGGGAGCAGCGTCCAGGCGACTTCGAGCGGGGTGTTATGGCTGAGCTTGCTCGCCATCGGGTTCCGCTTGCGATGGTAGCGATACATGACCCAGCCAAGCAGGCCGGCGACGAAAAGGGTGATAAACGTGATGATCCAGAGAACCAGCGAATGAAGATTGATCATTCGCTCCTTCACCGGGCTGAACGCGGGCTGCATGCCCATTTCCCAGGGCCGCGGCGCCTGGGCCCAGGCGTTGGACATCGCCGCGCCCCAAGCCGTAACCGTGATCACCGCCGCTGAAAGGGCTCGTCCAAGATTTTTCATTCTTTGACCCATGACGTCGCGTGCCCGTCGAATGGGCACGGGGCCCGGAACCGGCGGATCAAAAGAGGGGGTAGCCGAGCGCCTGCCGCAGATCAAGGCTTGCGCAACGGTACGATTTCCATCCTCGGCCTACCCGTCTCACGCCGGCGCGTTCGGCAGGCTCACCAGCGTGAAAAGCCCGAATGGGGGCGCCGGTTCGGTGGTGGCGCAGGCCCGGTCAGTGGCCGAGAGTAGCGCGGCCGGCGCGAAGTCCGGATGCCATCCGAGCGCTCGCGAGGCGGGGCCCAGCGCGCGTTCGATCCAGAGGCGCGGCCCGCGTGGGGCGGCGAAATGGTTGATGAAAACGATCGTGCCGCCGGGCCGGACGACGCGGCGCATTTCCGCCAGCAGCCGCGCTGGATGCGGCACGACGGAGGCGACGAACATGGCGACGGCGATGTCGAAGGTCGCGTCGGCGAAGGTCATCGCTTCGGCATCCATCTCCGCCAGCGCGTCGACATGATAGAGCCGGGCGCGCGCGACGCGCAGCCGCGCCCGCTCCAGCATCTCGGTGGAGAGGTCGATCCCGGTCACGCGCTTGCCCGCCGCGTAATGCGGCAGCGCGAGGCCGGTGCCGACGCCGACCTCGAGCACAAGGCCGCCCGGCAATTGGTTGACCAGCGCGACGGCACGCCGCCGCGCGGCCGACGAGATCAGGCCAAAGGCCGTGTCATAGACGCCAGCCCAGCGCCGGTAGGCCGCACGGACCGCATCCGTGTCGAGCGCGGCACTCGACGCAGTGGGCGGGGCATATGGCTCGCTTGGCATTGCGCGTGGCGTAGCCAACCACCGGCGCGGACGCAACGCCTGGCCAAAAATCAGCTCGTGCGCGCGCATCAAGTCGCGCGGCGCAGATCCCGCCCCTTACTGCTCCGGACGGAGATTGACCGCCGCCGCCCGCCCGTTCTGCTGCTGCTCGATCTCGAAGGCGATCTTCTGCCCCTCGTCGAGGCTTCGCATGCCAGCCCGCTGGACGGCGCTGATGTGGACGAAAACGTCCTTACCGCCCGTGTCAGGGGCGATGAAGCCGTAGCCTTTGGTCGCGTTGAACCACTTTACGGTGCCTGATGGCATCGACACGTTCGCCTCTTGCCTGCGGACGGCGCCGGCGCGTGCGTGCCGGCGTCCGCCCTAGTTGCGGTCAGGGCGCGCGCCGCACCGTTGGCTCCCGTGTCAGCGCGTCCCCGGCGTGGCCGTCGGCGTCGCGTATTCCGTCAGGCAGTCAGCGTGGCCAAGCCAGAAACGTGCGTCTAATTGCCCATTCGTCGCGTGAGGCGCGACGTCGATCCGCCAGCACACGCGACCCTAGCGGTTAAGACTACAAACCGCAACGAAACAGCGCGTGCGCGAAGATGAACGAGTCGCCACGACACA
>CAYSTX010000097.1:4349-8704 GCA_964434035.1 uncultured Acetobacteraceae bacterium | reverse complement strand
ACCGTCGCGTGCTCGGCGCAATACGGCTTGCCCGGCGCGGAGTCCGCGTCACAGAAGCGGAAGCTGCGGGTCCCGGGCTCGCCGATCGGCCAGCAGCAGGAAATCGTCCGCCCAACGCCGGACCGCGCGACGGCAGCGACGCGCAAGGCCGGCGTGGCGGACGGACGGATGTTTGCGGATTCCGCTTCGGCCGTCCGTGTGCAGGCGAGCGGCGGCAGCGTCGGCCCGGCGACCCGGCGGGGCTGCGGCGTCCGCCCCCCGGCGCCCGGGCCGCCGCGACGGATCGGCGACGGACGGGAGGGAAGATCGAGCCGATGCGCCTTGCCGACCACGGCGTTTTTGGTGACACCGAGCTGCCGTCCGATTTCGGCCGTCGAGAGGCCCTCGGACCAGAGGGTGCGCAGGCGCGAAATGATGTCTTCGTTCCAGTCCATGACACCCCCATAGCTGGTCTGCTTGGTCGTCGCCGACACAAGATACAGTACGGGCCGGATGGTGCTGGAGCAACGGTTTGTTCGACGGAATCCACAAAAACTTGTGGAAAACTCCGGGACCGCCCCTAGATGTGGCGGTCGCTCAGCGGAACGAGGTTGCTCGCGAAGATCTCGGCGCAGGCACGCCAGGAAAACCGCTCCGCATGCCGCCGGCAGGCGTCGCGATCGGCGTCGAGTGCCGTCAGCGCCGCTTCCCGCAAATCATCAGAAAGGGCGCCGATGAAGCCGTTCGCGCCGGCCAGTACGTCGCGCGGCCCGGTGACGTCGAACGCGGCGACCGGGGTGCCGCAGGCGAGGCTTTCAAGCACGACCAGACCGAACGTGTCGGTCCGGCTCGGGAAAACGAACACGTCGCTGCCGGCGTAAGCGGCCGATAGCGCCTCGCCCTGCCGCGGCCCGGTGAAGAGGACGGAGGGATAGGCGCGGCGGAGCGCGTCAAGCTGCGGGCCGCCGCCGACAACCACCTTCGATCCGGGCAGCTCTAGGTCGAGGAACCCCTTGATGTTCTTCTCGACCGCGACCCGGCCGACATACGTGAAGATGGGCCGCTTCAGATCCCAATTCTCGCGTGGGCTCGGGCTGAAGCGGTCGAGATCGACGCCGCGCGACCATGGCAGAAGCCGGCCGAAGCCGCGGGACGCGAGATCGGCGCGCAGGCTCTCCGTCGCCACCATCGTGCCGGAGCCGCGCCCGTGGAAGCGGCGGAGCCACGCATAGAGCGGCCCAGTCGGCAGCCCCGTCCGCGCTTTGAGGTATTCGGGGAAGCGCGTGTGAAACGCCGTCGTGTAATGCAGCCCCTGCACGCGGGCCCAGTCAGCGGCGGCGAGGCCGAGCGGCCCCTCGGTCGCGACGTGCAGCGCGTCCGGCACGAAGGCCTCGATCAGCCCGGTCAACCGGCGCGACGGAAACAGCGAGAGCGAGATGTCGGGATAGGTCGGGCAGGGGAGGGTGCGGAACCGATCGGGCCCAACGACCAGAACCTCGTGGCCGATCGCCCGCAGCTCATCGGCGACCGTGGAGAGCGTGCGGACGACGCCGTTGACCTGGGGTCGCCACGCATCCGTGACGATCGCGATCCGCGCCAAGGTTGACGACGCCGCGTGGCGACGCTCGGCGGCAGGCGCTAGGGCAGAGGCGGGTGAGAGCGCGTCCAGGATCGGGGCGTCAGGCCGGAGCGGCGATCGCGTCGCGCTGGGTGAAGAAGGACAGTCGGTTCATGGCGGCCCAGTCGATCAGCTCGAGCCGGCCGTCGTGGTGCTCAACGAGCGCCGTACAGCTTTCGACCCAATCGCCATCGTTGAGGTAGAGCACGCCGTTGACCATGCGCATCTCGGCGTGATGGATGTGTCCGCAGACAACGCCGTCGAAACCGCGCCGCCGCGCCTCGCCGGCCAGCGCCGTCTCGAACCGGTCGATCGCCTTGACAGCTTCCTTGACCTGCCGCTTCAGCCATGCGGACAGCGACCAATACGGATAGCCAAGCCGGCGCCGGACAGCGTTGAATGACGTGTTGACGCCGAGCGCGACCGTGTAAGCCCAGTCGCCGAGGAGCGCGAGGAACCGTGCGTACCGCACGACGCTGTCGAACTCGTCGCCGTGCATCACCAGCAGGCGGCGGCCGTCGGCGGTGAGGTGTTCGGCGTCCTTGCGGAGCTTGATACCCCCAACCTCGAGCCCGAGCGGCAGCCAGGCCCGAAACATTTCGTCATGGTTCCCGGGGATGTAGGTGACCTCGGTGCCTCCGCGGGCGTGCCGCAGAATGAGGCGCAACACCTCGTCGTGTGACTTGTCCCAGTACCAGGACTTCCGCAGCCGCCAGCCATCGATGATGTCACCGACCAGGAACAAATGCTCGCAAGAGTTGCGCCGGAGGAAATCCGCGAGGAACTCGCTTCGGCAACCACGGGTGCCTAGATGTGCGTCGGAAATGAATATCGTTCGGTAAGTGGCGGGGCGATGATCGTCGGACGGGGGGGCGTTCATGCGACGACCGTCTGCTCTGTTTCGTGCCAGTAGCTTGGTGCTAGCAGCGCAGCCCGCAATCATGCTGCGTAACTAATTACGCGAGGAGATACGGCATAGTCCGAGCCGCCGAAGTGAAGTTATGATGACGCAACGCGTCATACAACGGACGCGCTATGTCATGCCAGCGTCATCGTTTCGTCATCTCGGCGCAACTGAAGCGGGTCATAGCCGTGGATCTTGAAGGACGCGGCATCATCGGTCGCCATCTCGCGGCCGCACCCTTGATCATCATCTACAACCCGGTGGCCGGACGGCGACGGGCGCAGCTGCTTTGGCGCGTGCTCGACGTCATGGTCGCCAACGGCTTGCGGCTCGAACTGGCGGAAACCGGCCGACCGGGCCACGCCGAGGTCCTGGCGCGCGCCGCCGTCCGCTCCGGCACGAAGCTGGTCGTCGCCGCCGGCGGCGACGGTACGATCGCCGAAGTCGCGGCAGGCATCTCCGGCAGCGGCGCCCGGCTCGGGATCATCCCGCTCGGCACGGCCAACGTGATCGCGAACGAACTTGGCCTGCTGCGGACACCGCGCGGCATTGTGGCCGCGCTCGCCTTCGGCCGCACCCGCCGCCTGCAGCCGGGAATAATCATGGACGCCGACGGACGGTCGCGCGTCTTCCTCCAGATGATGGGCGTCGGCTTCGACGCCCACGTCGTGGAGCGGGTCTCGGTCCCGCTCAAGCGGGCGATCGGCAAGGGCGCCTACGTCGCACAGGTGATCCGCGAGCTAGCCCGCTATCGCTTCGCGCCGATCGTAGTGCGGATCGACGGCGTCCAACACACGGCTTCCAGCGTGATCGTCGCGAAAGGCCATTATTACGGCGGCGGCTTCGTCCTTGCCCCCGACGCAAAGCCGGACACGGCGGGGTTTTCCGTCGTCACCTTCGGCTGGAATGGGCCGGGCGCCGTGCTGATGTACGGGGCAGCCCTGCCATTGCAGATGCTTCCGCGCGCCCCCGGCGTCACGATCCATCAGGCGCGCACGGTGACGTTCGAGGGCGGCGGCTTGCTGCCGGCGCAATGCGACGGCGACGCGGCGGGCCTCACTCCCGCCACCGTCACGGACGCGCCGCACCCGATCGACGTCATCATCGGCTAGCGCGGCCGGCCCGAGCTTGCCGCCGGCGGGGCGGCACGCCATTTCGTCCCCCATGAGGGATGACACGTCCGAAACCGGCGAGAAGCCCACCCCGGCCGATGTCGCACCGGCGCCGGCGCGCACCCCATCCCTGCCGAAGGAAATCGGCGGTCCGAAAGGCCCCGAGCCGACGCGCTATGGCGACTGGGAGAAGGACGGCCGTTGCACCGACTTCTGACCCCGGTGCGCCCACCGAGCTGACGCCGCTCGTCCGGGACCGGGCGGCAAATTGGGTCAGTGTTACTCACTTGTGCCTTTCGGCATGCTCGCGACGGCGCGATACAGGGCGAATGCGCTTTCCCTCCTGGCTTCCTGTTCTCCTCGGCTTTCTCACTGCGGTCGGGCCGGTCTCGACCGACATGTATCTACCCTCCTTCCCGGCGATCGAAGCGACCTACGGCATCGCGGCCGGCGGGGCGCAAGTGACGCTCGCGACTTGGTTCCTTGGCCTCGCGGTCGGGCAGGTGACACAGGGCACGCTTTCCGACCGCTTCGGCCGGCGCGGACCGCTGATCGTCGGAACCGTGATCTATACGCTCGCCTCGGTCGGCTGCGCGCTCGCGCCAAATCTGTTCGTATTGTCGGTTATGCGCGCAATCGCGGCCTTCGGCGGCTCGGCGAGCATGGTGATCCCGCGCGCGATCGTGCGCGACCTTGCCGACGGCAACGCTGCAGCACGGTTGATGTCGCAGCTCATGCTGGT
>CAYSTX010000097.1:0-4249 GCA_964434035.1 uncultured Acetobacteraceae bacterium | reverse complement strand
GGGTTCGCGATGTTCGCGATGTTCGCCTATATCGGCGGATCGCCGCCCATCTATATCGAGCGCTTCCACCTGTCGCCGCCGCATTACGGCATGGTGTTCGGCCTCTGCGCTGCCGCCTACATCCTCGCCTCGCAAGTCAATGCCCGGATCCTCTCCCGAATCGCGGCCGGGCTTGTGTTGCGAATCGCCGCCTGGACCGCGCTTGTCGCGACGATCGTCCTCACGGCCGCGAGCATGGCGGGTGCCGACACGCTCCCGCTCGTTGTCGTCTGCGTCTTCGCGATGATGTTCGCGATGGGCTTCATCATGCCGAACACGACTGTCGGCGCACTCAGTCGTCACGCTCCGCACGCGGCGAGCGCGTCGGCGCTGATGGGGACGCTCGGGTTCAGCCTCGGTGCCGTCAGCGGCACGCTGGTCGGCGTGCTGACCGACGGCACACCGCGCGGCATGGCGGCCCTGATGCTGATCGGCACGATCGGCGTCGTCGTGGCTGACGCCGCGCGTCCGAAGAATCCGCCAACGCCGATCCCCGCGGCTCCGCCCACCACGACCGAGCCGGAGCCGGAGCCGACCCCGCTGCTGAACGAGGTGACCTGATGACGTCCGACACGATCACCGCGTTGGTGGGCGTACCCGCTTGTGCCCGCAGCCGCGATGGCGAGCGCGTCCGGTTCGACCAACCGGCGCGTTATTGCGAGGCACTGCTCGGCGGCGCCGGGGTCATCCCGGTCATGCTGCCGCCGCTCGGCCCGGCGATGCTCACCGCCCTGCCGCGCCTCGACGGGCTGCTGCTGCCGGGTAGCCCGAGCAACGTGCACCCGACCGAATACAACGGCGGCGAAAGCGAGACGCCCGATCTGCACGACCTAGCGCGGGACGCGACCACTCTGCCGCTCATCCGCGCCGCGCTCGAACAGGGTGTGCCGCTGCTGGCGATCTGCCGCGGTATTCAGGAATTAAACGTCGCCCTCGGTGGCACCCTGCATCAGCGCGTTCACGCGCTTGACGGACGGCACGACCACCGTGGCGGCGACGGGCCGGCGGAGCGGCGCTACGGCCCGAAGCATCCGGTCGAGGCCTGCGGCGGCCTCGCTTCCGTGCTTGGCGGCACGTGCGTTACGGTCAATTCCCTGCACGGCCAGGCGATCGACCGGCCCGCAAGCCGGCTGGTTCCGGAAGCCTGGGCGCCTGACGGCACGATCGAGGGCGTACGCGTCGCCGATGCGTCTGCCTTCGCTTATGGCGTGCAGTGGCATCCGGAATGGGACTACGCGCGATTCCCCGAAAGCCGGGCGCTGTTCGCGGCTTTCGGCGACGCCTGCCGCGCCCGCGCCGCCGCGCGATGACGCGCTGCTGCCGGCACCGAAGCGACGTTGTCCGCCCGGCGTCGGCTTACGCGGACGATGCGTCGTACTGGTTCGGGCGCCGGTTGCCCAGCAAATGATTATGCACATTGAGCCGCCGCGCGCCCGCCGCTTTGCGCGGCTCGATCGTTGCGAACAGAATTGCCTCGGCATCCGCCGGCGCCGGACCGGCAAGCGGAAACCCGGTCGGCCCGACGATCAAGCTGTTGCCGAGGAAAGACTGCCCGCGCTCGACACCGACCCGATCGGCCGCCACGACAAACAGCGCGTTCGAATGCGCCCCCGCCATTACCAGCGTGTTCGCCATCACCTCGCGGTTCGGCGGCTGGTCGGGCATCGGCACCCAGTTGGTCGGGATGCAAACGAGATCCGCCCCCTGTAGCGCGCAGGCGCGATAGCTTTCGGGAAACCAGCCATCGTAACAAATGAAAACGCCCATCCGGCCGAACGGCAGGTCGAAGACCGGAAAGCGGAGATTGCCCGGCGTGAAGATCGTGTTCTCCGCGTCCCACAAATGCACCTTGCGGAACCGGCCGAGCACCCCGTCCGGGCCGATCACGATTGCACTGTTGTAGAGCGCATCGCCCGCTCGCTCATTGAAACCCGCGACAATGACGAGATTGCGCGCGGCCGCGACGCGGGTCCACGCGGTGATTGTCGGTCCAGTCGCCGCGTCCTCGGCCAGATCGATGGCCTCGGCGCGGGACGCGAACACGTACCCGGAGTTTGTCAACTCCGGCAGCACAACGAGACGCGCGCCCCGGTCGGCCGCCTGTCCGATCAGATCGAGGCTGTGCGTGCGATTGCGCTCCGGCTCGCCGATACGCGGCTCCATCTGAATCGCAGCGACGGTGATCGTGTCAGACATCGTTGGGGCGCCGCTCCTTGAAATCATGCGCCGCTTCGAATGCCGCGGCGGCACGCAGCAGCGTCACCTCGTCGAACGGTTTCGCCGCGATCTGCAGACCGATCGGCAGGCCGGCCGCATCGAAGCCGCAAGGCACGCTGATCGCCGGCAGGCCAGTGAGATTGTAGGGATAGGTCAGGCGCCACGTCGCTCCGAGCGCGCTTTCGGTGCCGCCGGCAATCTCCACGGTTTGCGCCCCAATCGGCGGCGCGGTCACCGGCTCGGTTGGGCCGATGATGATGTCGGCCGTCTCGAACAGGCGGGCGAAATCCGCCATCAGGCGATGCCGGAACTGCTCGGCCTTCACCAGATCGGCGCCGGTGACAAGCCGTCCCATCTCGACCAGCAGCCGCACGTCATCGGTGAAGTGCTGCACCGTGCCGGAGCGGAGCGCCGCGTCGTGATACGCGGCCGACGACGCGAGCTCGACGGCAAAGATCGCGCCCAGTCCGTATTCAAGATCGGGCATCGTCACGTACTGCACGTGCGCGCCCTGCGCCCCGAACCAGCCGATCGCGCCCTCCACCGCCGCGTCGACATCCGCGTGATTGCGGCCGAAGAAATGGTTGCGGATGACAGCAACACGCAGCCCCGCGGCCGTCGCGCCACGCGTGGCGGCAACGACATCGCCGAGATGCACGTCGCGGCTGCCAGGGTCGGCCGGATCGTGGCCGGCGAGCACGCCGAGCAGGATCGCCGCGTCCTCGACGCTGCGGGTTAGCGTTCCCGCGTGATCGAGCGACCAACTATGCGGCACGATCCCCGCACGGCTGATGCGGCCAAAGGTCGGCTTCAGCCCGACCGTGCCGCAGAAACTTGCCGGAATGCGGATGGAGCCGCCGGTATCGGAGCCCATTGCCGCGGCACAGAGCCCGGCCGCGACGGCGGCGGCGGACCCGCCGCTCGACCCTCCGGGAATGCGCGAATGGTCCCACGGGTTGCGCGTCGGCGGCGTGATCGTGCCCCAGGCGTATTCGTGCGTGCGTGTCTTGCCGACCAGGATCGCGCCCGCCGCACGCAGCCGCGTCGCGACCGCTGAGTCGACCATCGGAAACGCGACGCCGGGCGCCGTCGTACCGGCGGTCGTCGGCATGTCGGCCGTCAGGTAGTTGTCCTTGATCCCGATCGGAATGCCATGGAGCGGACCGAGATCCCGCCCCGTCGCCACCGCCGCATCGGCCTCCAACGCCGCCTCGAGCGGGTCGGGTGCGAGGCAGATGAAACTTTGTAGCGCCGAATCGAACCGCGCGATCCGCTCCAGCGTCTCTTCCATCAGCGCGACCGCCGACAGCCTTCCGACCGCGATTTCCTTCGACAGTTCGGCGATCGTGCCGAAACCGGGCGGCGCGCTCATGGCGCGCGCTCGCCGAGAGTCGGGTCGAAAACGACGGCCGGATGCACGTCGCCGAGATCGAGCGCGCGCAGCTTGCGGATCTCGGCGGCGATCGTCTCGAACGCGTGCAGCAATTCGGTGCGCCGCTCCTCGGGTACGTCGAGGCCGATGATGTCGGTCCAGAGATCCATCTCAGTCGCTCCCTCCGCCGCCCGGCCGGTATGGCGGCGGCGTGCGCAGCATGGCGATCACGCTATCAGGCGCCGGCCGCGCGGGCTCTCCTTTGCGCGGCATTCCGGCGAGGAACGGCCGCACCTGCGCCTGAAAAATCGGCCAGATACGCCGCAATTCCGCAACCGGATGGCGGTTCTCGTCGACGCGAAGATCGACAAAAGGGTAGTCCTCCGCGCCGTAAACGACCAGCGCCGCCGATTGCTTGCCGCGCTTGTCGCCACCCGCCGCCTGCCCGGCCTCGAGCGCGATCAGCAGGCGCTCGGCGAGTTCGGAGGCGGCGGACGCGAGGAACGCAGTTTCCATGACGGCGAGTACTTCCGGCCCGGTGAGCATGTTGCCCTGGATCGCGTAGCCGTCGCCGGTGCGATGACCGAACCACGGCGTGCAGTCCGCACCCGACCACGACGC
>CAYSTX010000096.1:10490-12340 GCA_964434035.1 uncultured Acetobacteraceae bacterium | reverse complement strand
GACGGGGTGCGGCTCGCCTCGGCGGCGGCCGGCATTCGCTACAAGGGCCGGACCGACGTCGTGCTTGTCGAACTCGCGCCGGGCACGACGGCGGCGGGCGTTTTCACGCGTAACCTGTGTCCCGGGGCGCCGGTCGACTGGTGCCGCACAGCGTTAAGATCTGGCAAGGCGCGGGCCGTCGTCATCAACGCGGGCAATGCGAACGTCTTTACCGGCCGCGCCGGACGCGATGCCTGCGCGGAGACGGCAGCGGCGACGGCCAAGGCGCTCGACTGCGCACCGCGCGATGTGATGCTCGCGTCTACCGGCGTCATCGGCGAGCAACTGCCGTATGAACGGCTGACTGCGGCACTCCCCGGCCTCGTGCGCGACCTCTCCCCCGATGCGTGGGAGCAGGCGGCGCGGGGGATCATGACCACCGACACGTTCCCGAAAGCCGCGACCCGCACGGCCGAGCTGGGCGGCGCGACCGTGCGGATCACGGGCATCGCCAAGGGCAGCGGCATGATCGCGCCGGACATGGCGACGATGCTGGCCTTCGTCTTCACCGACGCCAAAATCCCGGCCGCCTCGCTTGGCAAGCTGCTGCGGCGCGGGGTCGATCGCAGCTTCAACTGCACGACGGTCGATAGCGACACGTCGACGTCGGACACGGTGATGCTGTTCGCGACCGGACAGACGAAGCACGTGCGCGTGCCGTCCGAGGACAAGAAGGGCAACGGCTCCGGACGGATGCTGAAGGACTTCGCCCGCGCGCTCGACGATTTGCTGCTCGATCTCGCGCTGCAGGTCGTGCGCGACGGTGAGGGCGCGCAGAAGCTGGTGCGGATCGACGTGACCGGCGCCGTGACCAGCAAGTCGGCGCGGCGCATCGCGATGGCGATCGCCAACTCGCCGCTGGTCAAGACGGCGATCGCGGGCGAGGACGCGAACTGGGGCCGCATCGTGATGGCGGTCGGCAAGGCGGGCGAGCCGGCGGACCGGGACAAGCTCTCGGTCGGCGTCGGCGGCGTCTGGATGGCGCGGGATGGCGGCGTCGTGCCCGGCTATGACGAGACGCCGGTGGTCGCGCACATGCGCGGGCGGGAGATTGAGATCACGGTCGACATCGGCCTCGGTCGGGGCCAAGCGTCCGTCTGGACGTGCGATTTGACGCACGGCTACATCGACATCAACGGCAGCTACCGGAGCTGATTCGAGCGGGATGAACGACGCCGTCAAGCCCGCGAAGCCACGCCGCGCGCGCAAGACGAGCGCCGCAGCGAAGCCGGCCCCGGCCGCCGATCCCGCCGCCTTCACGCCGCTCACGACCGAGCGGCTGACGCTCCGCCCGTGGCAGGCGGCGGACGCCGAGGCGATGCACCGGCTGGTCAACGATTGGGAGGTGTGCCGCACGCTTGCGGCCGTGCCGTTCCCGTATCCGCGCGCACTCGCCGACGAGTGGATCGGCACGACTTTCGCTGAGCGCGTCGCCGGCCGCGCGTGGCATCTCGCTGTCACCGGCCGGGAGGGCGCGGACGAGATGCTGGTCGGCGCGGTCGGGCTGCGCGTGGACGCGAAGCGCCGGGTCGGGCGGCTCGGCTACTGGGTCGGACGGCGCTTCTGGGGCCATGGCGTCGCGTCGGAAGCGGCCGGGCGGCTCGCCCGCTGGGCGCTGGCCAATCTCGACCTGGCCGGGCTGGAGGCGACTGTCGCCACCGACAACGGCGCATCGGCCGCCGTCCTGCGCCGCATCGGCTTTCGCCATGTGGGCGACGGGTCGGAGGCGTTCCTGGCGCGTGGCGGCAAGCATCCGGTGCACCGGTTCGAGGCGACGCGGGACGATTTGTTCGGCGGTGCCGAGACGGTGG
>CAYSTX010000096.1:8478-10480 GCA_964434035.1 uncultured Acetobacteraceae bacterium | reverse complement strand
GCTGGACCAACAGAAAGGCGGTGACGAGCCCGTCCATGATCCGTCAAACAATGGCGCGAAGCCCCTGCTGCTGGTCGCCGCCTGCGCGCTGATCGACATCGACGGCCGCGTGCTGCTGGCTCGCCGGCCGGAGGGCAAGAAGATGGCCGGGCTCTGGGAGTTTCCGGGCGGCAAGCTCGACCCTGGAGAGACGCCGGAGGCGGGGCTGATCCGGGAGCTCAAGGAGGAGCTTGGGATCGACGTCTCGGCCGCCTGCCTCGCGCCATTCGCGTTCGCCTCGCACGCCTATGAGCGTTTTCACCTGCTGATGCCGCTCTTTCTCTGCCGCCGCTGGAAGGGCACGCCGCGGCCGCGCGAGGGGCAGATGCTGAGCTGGGTGCGGCCCGAGCGGCTGGCCGAATACCCGATGCCGCCGGCCGATCTGCCGCTGATCCCGCTGCTCCGCGACTTCCTCTGACCGCGTGGGTTGGGGCATGGTCGGCCGCATGACACGTACCCCGACCGCCTGCCTGCTCGTCATCGGCAACGAGGTTCTGTCCGGCCGGACGCAGGACGCCAACATCCGCTTCATCGCCACAAGGCTCGGCGAAATCGGCATACCGCTGCGGGAAGTCCGCATCATCCCCGACGTCGCCGCGACGATCATCGAGACGGTCAACGAGGTGCGCGCCCGGTTCGACCACGTGTTCACGACCGGCGGAATCGGCCCGACGCATGACGACATTACGAGCGAATGCGTCGCCGCCGCGTTTGGCGTGGCGTGGGAGAAGCATCCGGAGGCCTGGGCGCGGCTCGAGCGGCACTACAAGCCCGGCGAGTTCAACGCGGCACGGCAGCGAATGGCGACGATGCCGCGCGGCGCAAAGCTGATCGACAATGTCGTCTCGATCGCGCCCGGCTTCACGATCGGCAACGTGCATGTCATGGCGGGCATCCCGCGCGTCATGCAGTCGATGTTCGACTCGCTCGCGCCGACGCTCGCCGGAGGGCCGCCCGTCGCGTCTTCCGCCGTGCACGTGTTCGGCCTGCCGGAGGGCGCGATTGCCGGGGGTCTTGGCGACATCGCGCAACGCTTTCCGGCACTCGATATCGGCAGCTATCCGTTCTTCCGCGGCAGCGGCGGCGGCGTTGCGATCGTCGCCAAAGGCACGGACCCGGCCGCGTGCGCCGAGGCGATCGAGGCGGTGAGGGCGCTGTTCCGCCGCCTCGGGGCCGAGCCGATCGATGGCGAGCCTCCCCAATGACTTGTGATGACTGACGGCAATCGTCATATGCAAGCCGCCATGAGCCAGCCGGAGATCGAAGCGCCGACCGACCGGGCTGCCGCGACGCGCGCCGCGATCGAGGCGGAGGCGGACCGTCAGTTCCGAACAATCGGCTATCAGAAGACGACGGTCGCCGACATCGCCCGCGCGCTCGGCATGTCGCCAGCGAACGTCTATCGCTTTTTCCCGAGCAAGGCAGCGATCAACGAAGCGATCTGCACGCGGCTGCTCAACGACATGAGCGAACTCGCCTGGAGCATCGCCCGCCGCCAATCGCCGGCCGCCGAGCGGCTGACGGAGCTATTTATCGCGATAGAAACGCAGACGAAGAGCCTGTTTTTCAACGATAGAAAGATGCACGACATGGTGGCCGCGGCGATGCAGGAGCATTGGCCGGTGATCGCGAGCTACATTCGCGACGTCGAAACCGCGATCCGCCACATCATCATGGATGGACAGGCCTCCGGCGATTTCGCCCGGCTGGACCCCGAGCAGTCGGCGAGGCTCGTGCAGGCGACCACGATCGGCTTCTCCCACCCCGAGGTGATGGCCCAGTGCGTCGACGAGGATTTCGGCGTCGCCGCCGAGGCGATGGCCGGGTTCTGTCTGCGGGCGCTTCGACGGGCGAAAGATGATGATGACTGACGAATATTGACATTCGTCATGGCGTGGTTCACGTTCCGATACGAATCAGTCGGAGCGACAAGCCATGCGCCTCGCCAGCCTGCCGCCGCTCG
>CAYSTX010000096.1:0-8378 GCA_964434035.1 uncultured Acetobacteraceae bacterium | reverse complement strand
CGGTGCAGGTCGTCGTCGTCCACACTGCCGCGCCCGAGGACACCCGCACCTATAGCGGCGTGGTCGCGCCGCGGCGGGAGGCGACGCTCGGCTTTCGCGTCGCTGGCCGGATCGACGCGCGGCTGGTCGATGTCGGCGCGGTGGTGACCGAAGGGCAGGTGCTCGCCCGGCTCGACCCGACCGATTTCGCGCTGTCCGTCCGCTCCGCGCAGTCCGACCTCGACTCCGCCCATGCGCAGCAAGTGCAGGCGAGCGCCGAGGCGACCCGGTACGGCGCGCTCGTTCACCTCGGTCACGTGTCGGCCTCCGACAACGACCAGCGGCAGGCGTCGGCGAGCGTCGCGCACGAGCGCGTGCGGTCGGCCGAGGCGGCGCTGCGCGTTGCGCAGGACCGGCTGGCCTATGCCGAACTGCGCGCGCCCGCGTCCGGCGTAATTACCGGGGTGCTGGCCGAACAAGGGGCGGTCGTCGCCGACGGAACGCCGGTCCTGAAGCTCGCCGAGGCCGGCCCGCCCGAGGCCCAAATCGCGGTGCCCGAGGACGCGGTGGCCGATCTTCGGCAGGCGCGCGCGACCGTCAGTCTGTGGTCGCGGCCGGATCAGCATTTCGCGGCGACGCTGCGTGAGGTAGCCCCGATCCCGGACGCGGCGCTCCGCACCTATGCCGCGCGGTTCGTCATCAACGACCCGCCACCCTGGCTCGCGCTCGGCATGACCGCGACGGTGCATCTCGCCGCACCAGGCGACGGCGTGCTCGTTGCCGAGCTGCCCGCCTCGGCGCTGGTCGACCGGGGTTCCGGGCCGATGGTCTGGACCGTCGCGGACGCGCCCAGCGGCGGCGTGCGGCTGGCGGCGACGCCGGTACGGATCGTACGATTCGGCACGGGCACGGTCTCGGTGAGCGGCGTTCCGGACGGTGCCCGCGTCGTCAGCGTCGGCGGCCAGAAGCTCGATCCGGCGGCCGCCGTGCGCGTCGCCGACACGCGTCCGAGCGCGGGCTGACGCCCGTGAGCGGCTTCAACCTCTCCGAATGGTCGGTCCGTCACCGCAGCCTCGTCGGCTTCCTCGCCGTGCTGCTGTTCGCGGCCGGCGTGCTGTCCTACCTCAAGCTCGGCCGGGCGGAGGACCCGAGCTTCACGGTCAAGACAATGATCGTGACCGCGACCTGGCCCGGCGCGACGGCCGATGAGATGCAGCGACTGACGGCCGAGCCGATCGAGCGTAAGCTGCAGGACCTCGCCCACCTCGATAACCTGAAGACGTTCTCGCGGCCTGGCTTCGCCGCGATCCAGGTCACATTCGCCGACAACACGCCGCCCGCGTTGGCGCCGGATCTGTTCTATCAAACGCGGAAGAAGATCGAAGATCTGCGCCCGTCGCTGCCCGCCGGCGTGTCGGTTTCGGCGGATGACGAATATACCGACGTGTTCGGCGCGGTGTTCACGCTGACCGGTTCCAGCAACGCCGACCTCGTCCGCCTCGCGGAAGCCGCGCGCGACCGGCTGCTGCGCGTGAAGGGGGCGGAGAAGGTCATCATTTCAGGTGAAATCGGCCGCACGATCGACGTCGACATCAGCACCGCGCGCCTCGCCGCACTCGGCGTCTCGCCGTCCGACATCGCGGCCGCATTGTCGCGCGCCAACGCGGTCACGCCGGGCGGGACGATACAGACGCCGACGACCGCCGTACCGATCCGGCTCGACGGCGCGCTCGATGGCCGCGCCGCGGTTGCGGCGACCGAGATCGGTGTCAATGGGCGCACGGTGCGGCTCGACAGCATCGCGACGGTGGCGCGCGGTCAGGAGGATCCGCCGTCGTTCCTCGTCCGCCATGACGGCCTACCGGGGATCGTGCTCGCGGTCAGTATGCAGAAGGGCACCAATGGCCTCGATTTCGGCCGTGCGCTGCGTGCCGAGGCCGCAAGCATCCGCGCCGACTTGCCGACCGGCGTCACGTTCGAACAGGTCGTCGATCAGAGCCAGCAGATCGCCGAGGCGGTCAACGAGTTCCTGCTGAAATTCGCGGTGGCGCTCGTCGTCGTCATGCTGGTGTCGTTCGCCTCGCTCGGGTTTCGCGTGGGCATCATTGTCGCGCTGTCGGTCCCGCTCACCTTGTCCGCAGTCTTCGTCGCGATGGATGCGCTCGGGATCGAGTTGCAGCGGATTTCGCTCGGCGCGCTGATCCTGGCCCTCGGGTTGCTGGTGGACGACGCGATCATTGCTATTGAAACGATGGCGGTGAAGCTGGATTCCGGCTGGGATCGGGTGCGCGCAGCGACCTTCGCGTGGACCTCGACCGCGTTTCCGATGCTGTCGGGCACGCTGGTCACGGTCGCGGCGTTTCTGCCGGTCGGCATCGCGCGCTCCACCACGGGCGAATATGCGGGCGGCATCTTCTGGGTCGTCGGCCTTGCGCTGCTGACGAGCTGGATCGTCGCGGTTGTGTTCACGCCGTATCTCGGCGTGCTGTTGCTGCCGGAGCCGAAGCCCGGCGCCGCGCACCACGATGCCGACCCGTACGCGACGCCGCGGTACCAGGCGCTCGGCCGCGTCGTCACCTGGGCGTTGCGGTGGCGCAGGCTTGTGGTCGGCATGACCGTGCTGCTGTTGGTCCTCTCCGTCTCCGGCATGGCGGCGGTGCGGCAGCAGTTTTTCCCGAACTCGGCGCGACCGGAGCTACTGGTCGACGTGACCTTGCGGCAGGGCGCGTCAATCGGCGCGACCGAGCGCGCCGTCGCCGCGGTCGAGCGTCTGGCGGGTGCGGCGGACGGGCGAGGGACCGACCCGGACGTGCGGAGCGTGACGAGCTTCGTCGGCGCCGGGCCGCCGCGCTTCGTGCTCGCGTACAACCCGGCGCTGCCGAATGAGGCGGTGGCGACAATCCTGGTCGTCACGAAGGACGCCGAGGCGCGCGAGCGTGTGCGGGCGCGGCTGCAGCGCGCGAACAACGAGAATGCGGTGCCGGAGGCGCGGTTTCGCACGAGCCGCCTCGAGCTTGGGCCGCCTGTCGGCATGCCGGTGCAATTTCGTGTCACCGGCAACGACCTCGCCGCCGTCCGAGCGACCGCCGACCGCGCGCTCGACATCCTGCGCCAGACGCCGGGCGCCACCGACGCGCAGCTCGCGTGGGGGGAGCGGACGCCGTCCGTGCACCTGTCGCTCGATCTGCCGAGGCTCCGGGCGCTTGGGCTGTCGCCGGGGGATCTGTCGGACTCGTTGCAGACGCTCGTCACCGGTCTGACGGCGACCGAAATACGCGACGGGACGAAGCGGCTGAAAGTCGTCATTCGCGCCGCAGCGGATGAGCGGCTCAACCTCGACCTTCTGCCCGATCTGATGCTGCCGACGCCGCGCGGCCCGGTGCGCGTGTCGCAGGTCGCGCGGATCGAGGCGCGGGACGAGGAGCCGATCCTCTGGCGGCGCAATCGTGCGCCGATGCTGACCGTGCAGTCCGACGTGCGCGACGGCCTGCAGGCGCCGGACGTGACCGCGGCGGCGCTGGTGCGGCTCGCTCCACTGATGGCGTCGCTGCCGCCAGGTGTGCGGATCGAGGCCGGGGGCGCCGCCGAGGAAAGTGCCAAGGCGAACGCGGCGTTGCTCGCTGTCCTTCCGACGATGTTGGGTGCGATCGCGCTCGTGCTGATGGTGCAACTGCAATCGGTGCGGCGCGCGGCGCTCGTTGTCGCGACGGCGCCGCTCGGCATCATCGGCGCGGTGCCAGCCCTGCTGATCGCCAACGCGCCGTTCGGGTTCGTCTCACTGCTTGGTATCATCGCGCTCGGCGGCATGATCATGCGCAACACGCTGATCCTGGTCGATCAGGTGCGGCAGGATCGCGCGGCCGGCCTCGACGCACATTCGGCCGTTGTCGGCTCGACCGTGCGCCGCGCGCGGCCAGTCGTGCTGACGGCACTGGCCGCCGTGCTCGCCTTCGTGCCGCTGTCGCTCAACGTGTTCTGGGGACCGATGGCGATCGCGATGATTGGCGGGCTGCTGGTCGCGACGGCGTTGACGCTCGTGTTCTTGCCGGCGCTTACCGCGATCGTGCTCGCGGTGCCTCAGGAGGCCAGGGACGCTGCCCCTGGACCCCGGCAAAGGCGAGCCTTTGCAATCCAGGACTTGTCTTAATCCGCTGCCGCGTCCCGCACTGCCGTATCGGTAAACCGTGCGAGGCGTACAGCCGTGTGCCCACGGCTTGGCCGCAGGCTTGGCATCACCAGCAGGCAATCGGCGTGCGGCGTGCGGATTTCGGCATCGCCGTCTAGCGCGATCAGCGTGTTGCGCCGGCGCACGATCTCGCCGCCCCGGAACGGCTGCATGAAGCTGAAACCAGTCGTGGTCGCGGTCACCGCCATCGTCACCTCGGCGAAGCGCTGCCGTGTGGCCGTCCGGCGGGACGCGTCCTCGGCCGCTGCGGCATCGCCGATCATGCCGACCGCGCGCAACAGGCCGTCGACGCAGGCGGCCGTCATCGCGATCGTCGGCTCCTCCCAATGCTGCCCCGCCTCGAGCAGGTTCGCCGCAGCGTGGCCGGACGGGTCAGTAAATCGGTCATAGTCGATCAGCCGCTTGCCGCTCGCGTGGCCATGATCGGCGACGACCAGCGTCGGCGCGCCGACACGCTGCGCCAGCGCCCGGCCGCGCTGACCGGCGCCGCACAGCATCAGCGGGTCGGATGGCCAGAGCATCGAATGCAGATCGAGCAGCATATCGGCGGTGTCGATCAGCGGCCGCATCGCCCGTGCCCGGCCGAGCTCGACCGAGTGGCGCGCGCCGTCGAGCACGCTGCGGTCCCAGAGCCGGTTCAGATCCTCATCGACGAAGCGTGACGCGGTGGGGTGACGCGGGTCGAACCGCTCGAACGCGGCGATGTTGGCGAAGCCGAGCGTGAGGCGCCCGCACGCCGGTCGCATCCCAGAGCGGAGCAGCCGGTCCAGCACGATCGCGCCGGCAAACTCGTTGCCGTGCATGATCGAGACCAGCATCACGTGCGGCCCGGGCGCGTCGCCGATCAGCGTCGTGAAGCCGGGCACGCCCGTGTTGCCGGCCAGATGCGGGCGCAAATCGGGCGCGGCTAGCCGCACGTCGAACTGCGGCAGCGGCGGTTGCGGGGTGTCGTCGGTCAAACCGGCGTTTTCCTTCGGCCAGCGTCAGACCAGGACCCGGTCGGCAAGCCGCCGGATGAAGCGGTCGCAGGCGTCGAGATCGCTCTGCGCGATCCACTCGTCGGGCTGATGCGCCTGCGCAATGTCACCCGGCCCGCAGACGATGGTCGGAATGTCGGCGCGTTGATACAGCCCGCCCTCGGTCCCGTAGCTGACCTTGCCGGCGGCGTTCGAGTCCGTCAGGTGCGCGACGGTCGCGAACAGCGGATGCGCGGTGTCGAGCGAGAGCGCGGGCAGGTCGTCCCGCACGTCGATCGAGAAGCCGCAGGCGGGATCGACCGCGCGCATCGCCGGCTCGATCATGGTTGCGACATGCGCGCGGAGGCGGTCGATCAGGACGAGCGGGTCGTCGGCCGGGATCGTCCGGTATTCCATGTCGAAGCTGCACGTCTCGGGGATGATGTTGAGGATCGTGCCGCCGGCGATGGTGCCGACTTGGATCGTGGTGTGCGGCGGATCGAACCCGTCCTCGAACGGACCCTCGGCCGCATGGCGCCGCGCCTCGGCGGCGATCCAGGCGACCGCCTCGGCCGCCGCGTGCACGGCGTTGACCCCACGCGCCGGCTGGCTCGAATGCCCGGGCTTGCCGCGCACACGGACGGTGACGGCGGTGCGGCCCTTGTGCGCAACGACCGGGCGCATCGATGTCGGTTCACCGACTACGCAGAGCGCGGGGCGGAGCGGCGCTTCCTTCAGGTCCGCGATCAGCCGCCGCGCGCCGGAGGTGTCGGTTTCCTCGTCATAGGTAATGAATAGGTGCGCGGGCCGCGCGAGCTTCCGCGCGAGCAGATCCGGCACGGCGGCGAGTGAAGCGGCGACGAAGCCCTTCATATCCGCCGTGCCCCGTCCGATCAGCCGGCCGTCCTCGGCGCGGAGCGTGAACGGGTCGCCGCTCCAGGTCTGACCGTCCACCGGCACCGTGTCCACATGTCCCGACAGCGCGACGCCCCCCGGCACAGCGGGGCCGACCACGGCGTGGATGTTGGCCTTCGCGCCCGTCGGGTCATAGCTAAGGCGATACGGCACGCCGTGCGCGTCGAGGTAATCGCGCACGAAGTCGATCAGGTCGAGGTTGCTGTTGCGGCTGGTCGTGTCGAACCCGACGAGCCGCGCCAGCATCTCGGCGGAGGTCAGACGCGGGGCGGCGGTCGGGGCGTGATCCATACGGGTAGACTATACGCAGGCGTACGGACGGCAAACCCGTGGCCCTCATTTCGGATCCGCGCTTACTTTCCGTCCATTCGGGCCTAGTTTTGACGCCCATCGAGAGCCCCAGAATTTCGGCGAGGCCGCCTTCGTCGACCAGCTCGTAGGCCTCTGGCAGGAGCATCACGCGGAGGCGGCCGTCTTTGTCGTAGTGGAACGGCAGCGCGGCGAACTGGACTTGGTCAAGGGACTTGGACTTGGCCACGTGCAGTTCAGCCGTTCTCGCGAAGGCGGGTCGGCAGCAGCTCGCCCTGATCCTTAAGGACGGGATACGCCGCGGCGGCGACCAGGTGGTCGTTGACGCGCTTTAGGTCCCGCAGCAGATCGAGCCGCCACGCGCTGGCTTCGGCCGCCTGCGCCTGCCCGGCACGGATTTGGGCGAAGTGCTCATCCGTTGCGGCGGCTTCGAGGTTGCGGAAGACTTCCTTCTCCGCCGCCAGCAAGCGCGCCGCCCGCACCTCCTCGGTCATGAACACCGAGGCCGCCGCGCGCAGGTTGACGATCAGCCGCGCGATGATGATGGCCAACTCCTCCGTCTGCTCGCGGGGCAGCGCGATGTTCCGCTTCAGCCGCTTGGCAGCATGGCCGAGCAAATTCTTATCCACGACGTCGCCGGCGGATTCGAGGTTGGTGGTAAACGCCAGGATTTCCTCGATGCGATGCTGATCTGTCTGCGAGGTCGCTTCCGGGTCGAGGCCGGTGAGATAGGTCTTGATCGCCCCGTTTAGCCTGTCCAGCATGTCATCCATGCGCTTGGCTTCCGCGACTCGCTTGCGGTCGTCGGCCAAGAACGCGTCGCGCGCCGCGAGCAACATCGCTTCCAACATGTCGGGCAGTCGCAGCGCCTCGCGTGCCGCCGCGCCAACCGCGACCACCGGCGTCTCGCGCGACGCCTCATCCAGATAGAGCGGGCGTGAGGGGTCCGGCGTGTCGACGCGGGCAGGCAACAGGCGGCGCAAAAGCGCGGCGTATTGCGGCAGGAACGGGAAGAACAGAGCAGCGAGCACGAGATTGAAGGCGAGGTGCAGGTCGGCGACCGCACGCGCGGGGTCGGGCTCGACCATGACAAGCCACGGGCTGACCTTCGGTAGCACGATCAACCCGAGCACCACACCGACGACGCGAGTGCCCAGGTTACCGGCCGGCACGCGGCGCGCGACTGCGTTCGCTCCTTCCGCGCCTTCCAGCAGTGGGTTGAGCGCGGTGCCGAGATTGGCACCGAATACCAGCGCGAAGGCAGCATGCGGCGGCACGACCCCTTTCGCGGCGAGAGACATTATCAGCAGGATGATGGCGACGGAGGAATGCGCGGCCCAGGTCAGCCCCGCCGCGATCACGACGTCCAGCAACGGTTCAGTCGCGATCGCGCCGAGCAGTAGCCGCAGGCTCGGTGCATCCTCGAACGGAGTCACGAGATCGAGGAGTTGATGCAGCGCCAGTAGCATCAGTCCGAGTCCGATCGCCGCACGGCCGAGATCGCGCGTTCGGCTGACCTGGCCACGGCGGAACAACAACACGCCGAGTAGGATCAACGCCGGCGTGACCGACGAAAGGTCAAGCGAGAGGAGCTGAACGATCAGCGTCGTGCCGACATTGGCCCCGAGCATAACGGCGAGCGCCGGCACCAGCTCCACCACCCCGCCGGCAGCGAAGCCCGTAACCATCAGTCCGGTGGCGGTGCTGCTCTGCAAGACGGCGGTGACGCCGAGGCCGCTCAGGAACGCCTTCGCCGGCGAACGCAGCGCGGCGCCCAGAGCGGACCGCAGGCGCGCGCCGAACATACGCTGCACGCCGGTTTGTACCATGCGCACACCCCAGAGCAGCAGCGCGATACTACCGGCCAGATCGAGCAGCGTGACCGGGAAAGTCCCCGACATTCGGCATGGTCCCCCTCGGAATCGGGGCTACCAGAACTGTGACAGTTACGCCGCCGCAAGTTCCAATCAATTGAGGGAGCGCAGGACACAATAGACAACCGGTTCGATTGTCCACTCGGCCCGCCGTGCTTC
>CAYSTX010000095.1:0-12506 GCA_964434035.1 uncultured Acetobacteraceae bacterium | reverse complement strand
AGGCGATCTACCAGGCGTGCCTGCTGCGGTTTCGGCCGATCCTGATGACGACGATGGCCGCGCTGCTCGGCGCGCTGCCGCTGATGCTCGGCACCGGTTCGGGCTCGGAGCTGCGCCGCCCGCTCGGCATCGCGATTGTCGGCGGACTGATCTTTAGCCAGGTGCTGACGCTGTTCACGACGCCGGTCATTTACCTCGCCTTCGACCGGCTCGCGGTGATGCTCGGCGGGCCGAAGAAGCAGTCTCTGGGCGGCGAGGCGCCGGCGGAATGAACATTTCCGCCCCGTTCATCCGTCGTCCGATCGCGACCACGCTGCTGACGCTCTCGATCATCGCCGCCGGCGCGCTCGCGTTCTTCCGGCTGCCGGTCGCCTCGCTCCCACAGGTCGACTTCCCGACGATCTCGGTGCAAGCGCAGCTCCCCGGCGCTGATCCGGAAACGGTTGCAACCAGCCTTGCGGCCCCGCTTGAGCGTCACCTCGGTCAGATCGCCAATGTGACCGAAATCACGTCGCAGAGTCAGGTCGGTCAGACGCAGATAAACCTGCAGTTCGGGCTCAACCGCGACATCAACGGCGCGGCGCGTGACGTGCAGGCGGCGATCAACGCGGCGCGCGCCGACCTGCCAACGAACCTGTTGAGCAACCCGATCTATCGCAAGACCAACCCGGCCGATGCGCCGATCCTCATCGCGTCGCTGACGTCACCGACATTGACGCGCGGTCAGATCTACGACGCCGCGAGCACTGTGCTGCAACAGCAGCTATCGCAAATCACCGGCGTCGGGCAGGTGATCCTGTCCGGCGCAGCCTTGCCGGCGGTGCGGGTCGAGCTGCAGCCGCAGGCGTTGTTTAAATACGGCATCGGCCTTGAGGACGTGCGTGCGGCGATCGCGTCAGCCAACGCGAACGCACCGAAAGGCGTGGTGCAGCTTGGCGATCGGCGGTTGCAGATCTACACGAACGACCAGGCGAGCCACGCCGCGGATTACAAGCCGCTGATCGTTGCGTATCGCAAGGGCTCCGCCGTCCACCTGACTGATATCGCGACGATCACCGATAGTGTTCAGGATCTGCGCAACCTCGGCCTCGCGAACGGCAAGCCGGCCGTGCTGGTGATCGTCTTCAAGGAGCCCGGCGCCAACGTCATCCAGACGGTCGACTCGATCAAGGCGATGTTCCCAGCGATCAGGAGGGCATTGCCGAGCAATATCGACCTCGAGATAGCATCCGATAGCACGATCAGCATCCGCTCCTCGCTCGCCGACACCGAAACCACCCTGATCATCGCCGTTCTGCTCGTCACGCTCGTTGTCTGGGTGTTTTTGCGCGAATGGCGCGCGACGTTTATCCCGATGGTCGCGGTGCCGGTCTCGGTGATCGGTACGTTCGGGGCGATGTATCTACTTGGCTACAGCCTCGACAATCTGTCGCTGATGGCGCTGACGATCTCGACCGGATTTGTCGTCGATGACGCGATCGTCGTACTCGAAAACATAACCCGCCATATCGAGGACGGCATTCCGCGCCGGCAGGCGGCGCTCCAGGGCGCGCGCGAAGTCGGGTTCACGATCATCTCCATCACACTGTCGCTGATCGCCGTTTTCCTGCCGATCCTGCTGCTGGGCGGCATCGTCGGGCGTCTGTTCCGCGAGTTCGCGATCACGCTGTCGATGGCGATCCTGGTGTCGATGGTGATCTCGCTGACGACGACGCCGATGCTGTGCGCGCTGTTTCTCCGCCCGAAGCCCGCTTCCAAGTCAGCGTTGACCCGCGTCACGGCACTCGAGCGGCTGCGACGCTTCTATGGCCGCACGCTCGCCTGGACGCTCGACCACAATCTCCTGATGCTGACGATCCTGATTGCGACCGTCGCGCTCAACGTCATCGGCTTGATGGTGATCCCGAAGGGCTTTCTCCCGCAGCAGGATACGGGCCGGCTGATCGGCGGCCTGCAGGCGGATCAGAGCATCTCGTTTCAGGCGATGAGCGAGAAGCTGACGCGGATGATGGCGATCGTCCAGCGCGACAAGGCGGTGCAGAACGTCGTCGGTTTCACCGGTGCCGGCGGCGGCGGTGGCGGTGGGCAGGTGAATACCGGACGGGTATTCGTTCTCCTCAAGGACAAGAGCCAGCGCGATGGCGTCGATGTCGTCATGGCGCGGCTCCGGCGCGAACTCTCGCATGTGCCGGGCGCGCGGCTGTTTCTCGTCCCGGCGCAGGACGTCCGCGTCGGCGGAAGGCAAAGCAACGCGGCCTATCAATATACGCTGCAGGCCGACAGCACCGCCGAGGTTTACGAGTGGGCGCCGAAGCTGCTGGCAGCGTTGCAACGAGATCCGACGCTGGTCGACGTTAACTCCGATCAGCAGCAGGCGGGTCTTGAAACGCTCGTCACGATCGACCGGGAGACGGCGTCGCGTCTCGGCTTGACGATGACGCAGATCGACAACACGCTCTATGACGCATTCGGCCAGCGATCCGTCTCGACGATCTTCAACGCACTCAACCAGTACCACGTCGTGATGGAGGTCGCGCCGGAATATTGGCAGTCACCCGAAACGCTGAAACAGATCTGGATCAGCACGTCGGGCGGCACGCCGAGCGGGATCGCCACGACGAATTTGCCAGCGGGAACCGTGGTGGGAAAGAGCGCGACGGCCGCCGCATCCGCGAACGGCATCAACAATTCGCAGCGCAACGCCGCGCAGAACGCAATCGCCGTCAGCGGCAGGGGCAGTGCCTCGGCCGGCGCCGCCGTCAGCACGGGTCAGGAGACGATGATCCCGCTATCGGCTGTCGCGCAGTTCGGCCGTGGCAACACCGCGCTTTCGGTCAACCATCAGGGACAGTTCGTCGCGACGACGATCTCGTTCAATCTCGCCCCCGGAAAGTCACTGTCGGACGCACAGGCGGCGATCAACGCGGCGACGGCGCGCCTGCACATGCCGGCCGATATCGTTGGCAACTTCGCGGGCACGGCCGCGGTCTTCCAGCAATCACTTAATAGCGAGGCGATACTCATCGTGGCGGCGCTGCTCGCGGTCTATATCGTGCTCGGCGTGCTGTATGAGAGTTTCGTCCACCCGATCACGATCCTCTCGACCTTGCCGTCGGCCGGTATCGGCGCGGTGATCGCGCTCTCGCTCCTCAACATCGAATTTTCCCTCCTCGCCGCGATCGGGGTGATCCTGCTGATCGGCATCGTGAAGAAGAACGCCATCCTGATGATCGATTTCGCGCTCAACGCCGAGCGAACCGAGGGCGCGTCGAGCCGCGACGCGATCTTTGAGGCGTGCCTCATGCGGTTCCGGCCGATCCTGATGACGACGGCGGCGGCGCTCCTCGGCGCGATGCCGCTCGCGTTCGCGTTCGGCAACGGGGCGGAGCTGCGGCCGCTCGGCGTCGCGATCGTGGGCGGCCTGATCGTGAGCCAGGTGCTGACGCTCTACACGACGCCCGCCGTCTACCTCATGCTCGACCGGCTGCGGTTCCGCGCCTCGGGCGGCACGGCGCCGGCGCTGGGGCCTGCCGAATGAGGCTCGCCGTTTTGCTCGCCGCCTCCGCGCTGACTGCCTGCACCGTCGGCCCGGATTATCACCGTCCGCTGGCGGTCGGCCTGACCGCCACGTTCAAGGAAGCGCCACCGGGCTGGACGGTCGCGCAGCCGCAGGACGGCATCCAAAGGGGCGCGTGGTGGTCGATCTATCACGACCCGTTGCTCGACCGGCTTGAGCGGCAGATCGTGATCTCCAACCAGACGGTCAAGCAGTTCGAGGCGCAGTATCGGCAAGCGCAGGCGATCGTTGATATCGGCCGCTCCGCGCTGTTTCCGGTCATCGGCAGCACGGCGAACGTGACGCGCACCGGCCGAGGCGGCGGTTCGTTGTCGTCCAGTACTTTCGGAACGAGTTCTCGCGGTTCGAAAGGGTCGACATCGACGATCTACACGGCCGAGGGCACCGCGAGCTGGGATCTCGACGTGTGGGGCCGGATCCGGCGGCAGATCGAGAGCGACGTTGCCGCCGCGCAGGTGAGTGCCGCCGACCTCGCAATCGCGACGTTGTCGGCGCAGGCGCTGCTTGCGACCGATTATTTCGAGCTGCGAAGCCAGGACTCGCTCGGCAAGCTGCTCACCGACACGGTGAAAGCTTTCGAAGCGGCGCTACGGATCGTGCAGAACCAGTACCAGGCCGGCGTAGCCAACCCGTCCGACGTTGCATTGGCGCAGACGCAGCTCGATACGGCGCGGGCGCTGCTCGTCAATGTCGGTGTGCTGCGCGCGCAGTTGGAACATGCGATCGCTGTGCTCACGGGCGTACCACCGGCCGAGTTGTCGATTGATACCGGAAAACAACCGATCGACGTGCCGGTCGCACCCGGCGTTGTGCCGTCCGTGCTGCTACAGCGCCGGCCGGATATCGCAGCGTCGGAGCGGCTGATGCAGCAGCAGAACGCGCTGATCGGCGTCCAGGTCGCGGCGTATTACCCCGACATCAGCCTCTCCGCATTGTATGGTTACACAGGTAACCCAATCGATTCGCTGATCAAGGCGGCCAATCGTGTCTGGTCGCTAGGCGCGGCGGCGAGCGAGACGCTGTTCGAGGGCGGGCTTCGCAACTCCGAGGTTGCCGCCGCGCGCGCTGCGTATGATGCGAGCGTCGCGAGCTATCGGCAGACGGTGCTGACCGCGTTTCAGCAGGTTGAGGACGATCTGTCGACGCTTCGCATCCTGGAGCAGCAGGCGGCCGCGACGGCGAACGCGGTGCGCTCAGCCGAGCGGTCGCTGCAGATCGCGCTCAATACGTATCGTGCGGGCACAACGGCCTATACGACGGTCGTCACGGAGCAGACGGCGCTGCTGACCAATCAGGAATCCGCGCTGTCGGTACAGGAACAGCGGTTGATCGCGAGCGTCGCCTTGGTGCAGGCGCTCGGCGGCGGCTTCACGACGGCGGATCTGCCGACGGCGGACAAGCTGCAGTCGGGCTTGCCGTTCCTCAAATACTGACCGGCGCGACGCGGCGGCGGCGCGCTCCTGCGCTGCCCGCGAGCGCGGAAAGGACGATGCCAGCGACGGACACGATCCCGAGCGCCTGGCGCAGGCCGATCGCGTCGGAGGTGAAGCCGATCAGCGGCGGGCCAACCAGGAATCCGACATAGCCGAGCGTGCCGACCGAGGCGATCGCCTGGCTCGGCCCGCCCGACCGGGCTTCGCCGATGGACGCGGCGGCGCTGAACAGGATCGGAACGGTGTTGGCGAGGCCAAGGCCGGCGACCGCGAAGCCCGCAATGGCCACCCAGGTTCCGCCGGCGAGCAGGCCGCCGAGGAGGCCGAGCCCGACCAGCGCGCCGCCGATCCGCAGCGCCGCGACCGGCCCGAGCGACGCGACGACACGATCGCCCCCGAAGCGCCCGGCGGTCATCGCGAACGAGTAGGCGACATAGCCGAACGCCGCGACCGGCGCCGCCGCGCCCAAGCCGTCGCGCAGATAGACGGCGGACCAATCGCCCATCGCGCCCTCACCGAACAGCCCGACGAAGGCGAGCGCGCCGAGCGTCAGCAGTCGCCCATCCATCGGGGCGCGGGCGCGCGCGGTCGTTCGCGTTGCCGGCGGCGGCGGATCGTCGAGCAGGCCGCGCCGGCTGATCCATGCCGCCGCACACAGCAGCAGCGAAGCAGCCAGCATGGTCGCAACGGGCGGCAGGCCGACCGACAGCGATGCAGCCCCTGTCGCCGCGCCCGCCAAGCCGCCGATGCTGAAGAAGCCGTGCAGGCCGGACATCAATGTCCGTCCGGTCTGCCGCTCGAGCGAAGTCGCCTGCGTGTTGATCGCCACATCGATGCCGCCCATTGATCCGCCGAAGGCGAGCGCGGTGAGCAGCAGCATGTGCACTGTCGGCGCGGCGACGAGCATCGGCAGCAAGATGCAAGTGAAACCGGTGCAGGCGAGTGCGACGGCGCGGCTGCCGAAGTGGCGTGTCGCGCGTGGTGCGACCTGCATCGCGCCGATCGCGCCGGCGACGATCGACAGCAGGATGACGCCGAGCCGCCCGTCCGTCAGGCCGTGCGCCGCCTTCACCGACGGTAGATGCGCGACCCAGATGCCGAACGCGGCGCCGAGGATCGCGAACAGCGTGGCGATCGACCGCCACGCCTTGGTTGCCCGCGACGCCGGGATCAGGGTCGGACCGCGCCGGTCCCGCCCGTCCCGCCGGTCGCGGCGGCGATGGCCGGGCGTCCGAGCACGGCGTGCGCGATCGAGCGTGTCAGTGCATCGGCGAAGCAGCGATAGCCGAGGTCGTTATGGTGCAGACCGTCGTTCGCTATGAAGTCGGCATACGGCGCGCCGGCTTCGGCCCAGGCGTCCATCATCCGTCCGCGCGAGAAGAACGACACGCCGTCCTCGTCCGCGACCGACGCAAGCATTTCCTCGATTTCGGTGTGGCGCGGGTTCGCGATGATGCGCGGCGCGCGTTGGTTGTCGATTAGAACCGTATCGATCCCGGCGGCGCGCATCCGTCGCAGCCCCAACTCGACCTGCGTCCGAAATGTCGCCGCCGGTGTGCCACGCAGCACGGCGTTGCCGCCGACCTGCCAGAGAATAAGGTCGGGCCGCGGGGCGATCGCGTCCTGTTCGAGCCGCTTCTCCTCATCGTTCGCGTCCTGACCGCCGATGCCGCGGTTGAGCACGGACACCTCGGCCCCCTTCAGCGCCTCGCTCAAATCCGCCTGCAAGATCGCCGGGTAATTGTGCGCGGGGTTGGACGCCTCGAAGCCGGCAGTCGAGGATGATCCGAAGGCGACGATCACGATCGGTCTTCCGGCACGAAACGCGGCCTGCGTATGCGGCAAATCGAGCGGGGGCGAATAAAGCTCGGCCGAGGGGCACGCGGCGCGCGCGCTTGTGCCGAACAGCAAGGCGACAAGGCCGAGCGTTAGCGTCAGCGCCGGTACGGTTAACGAACGAAAGCACATCAGGCTGCGGTGCCGCCGATGGTCAGCCCCGAAAGTGCGAGCGTCGGCTGTCCGACGCCGACCGGCACGCCCTGGCCGTTCTTGCCGCAGGTGCCGATGCCGGGATCGAGCGCCATGTCATCCCCGACCGCGGTCACCCGCGTCAGTGCGTCCGGCCCGTTGCCGATCAGAGTCGCGCCCTTGACCGGGGCGGTCACGCGACCGTCCTCGATCATGTACGCCTCGCTCGCCGAGAAGACGAACTTGCCGGACGTGATGTCGACTTGGCCGCCCCCGAAATTGACGGCGTAGAGGCCGCGCTTGACGGAGCGGATCATGTCCTCGCGCTTCGCGGTGCCGGCCAGCATGATCGTGTTCGTCATGCGCGGCATCGGCGCGTGGGCATAGGACTGACGGCGGCCGTTCCCGGTCGGCGCCATACCCATGAGCCGCGCGTTCAGCCGGTCCTGCATGTAGCCAGTCAGGATGCCATCCTCGATCAGCACCGTGCGGTTCGTCGGCGTGCCCTCGTCGTCCACTGTTAGGCTGCCGCGTCGATCGGCGATCGTCCCGTCGTCCACCACGGTGACGCCGGGCGAGGCGACGCGCTTGCCGAGCAGGCCGGCGAACGCAGAAGTTTTCTTGCGATTGAAATCACCTTCGAGCCCGTGTCCGATCGCCTCGTGCAGCAGGATGCCGGGCCAGCCGGCGCCGAGCACGACCTCCATTTCGCCGGCCGGGGCCGGGACGCTTTCGAGATTGACGAGCGCCTGACGCAGCGCCTCATCGACGGCGGCGCGCCAAGTCGCGGGATCGACCATCGCCGCATAGCCGTGCCGGCCGCCGATGCCGTGGCCGCCGGTCTCGCGCCTCCCGTCCTTTTCGACGACGACCGAGACGTTGAGGCGGACGAGCGGGCGCAGGTCGGCGGTACGGCTGCCATCGCCGCGGATGATCTGCACCGCCTGCCACTCTCCCATCAGCGACGCCATCACCTGCACGACGCGGCTATCCTTGCCGCGGGCATAGGCGTCGATCTCCGACAGAATGCCCGCGCGCGCGCCGAACGAGCCGTCCGATAGCGGGTTCGCGTCCGAATAGAGGCGCCGGTTGGTCGCGCGCGGCGGCTCCGACGAGACGCCCGAATGCCCGTCGGCGACGGCCGCGACGGACGCGGCGGCGCGGGACAGCGCCTCTTCGCTGATCTCGCCCGCGTGGGCGTACCCGGTCGCCTCACCGGCAACCGAGCGCAGGCCGAAGCCGAGCGTGGTGTCGAAACCGGCGGTGCGGATGCGCCCGTCATCGAGGCTGATCGCTTCGCTTTCGCGATATTCGAGGAACAGCTCGCCGTCGTCGGCGCGGGTCAGCGCCCCGGCGGCGATGCGGGCCGCGTCGTCCTGCGACAGCGTCGCGTCGGGGCGGTCAAAGAAAAGCCGGTCGGTTTCGGCGAGTGCGGTCATACGACCTCCCTATCGTCGGTGTCGGTCCGTAACGGCGCCGCGTCTGCCGCACCTTCTGTCACCGGTGCGGCGACTTCGACACGGGCAGCGGGCAAAACGATTTCCGCGATCGTGCCGCCGGCTTGCCGACGCCGCAGACGCACGGTGCCATCGTGCGCCTCGATCAGGGTTCGACTGACATATAGGCCGAGACCAGCCCCAGCGAAATGGCGTTCGAGTCGTTGATCGATCTGAATGAACGGCTCGAACACCCGCTCGAGGTCTGCCTCGGGGATGCCGATGCCGTCATCCTCGACGGTGATGACGAGGTCGCCGGTCTTCGTCGGGGCGGCGCCGAGGGCCACCATGCCGCCGCGCCGGCCGAACTTGATCGCGTTCGACACGAGGTGGTTGATCGCCTGCGCGAGCCGCCCCTGATCGGCGAGGATGCGGATGCGCGGCGGCGCCGTTCCGGGCCTTGCGCCGTCGATTGGGAGACGCTTGAGCGTGATGTCGTGCGTCGAGGCGGCGAACGTGTTTTGGCGGATGCACGTGTCGAGCAGCTGATCGAGGTCGATCCGGTCGACCGAGAGGTTCAGCTGCTCCGGCTCGAGCCGCGCCACGTCGAGGACGTTGTTGACCAGCTCCAGCAGCTTTTGACCGGCCTCATGGATCGTGCGCGCGAACTCGCGCACCCGTTCGGGGTCGCCGGAGGTCGCGCCGCTGATGAGCGCGTCGGAAAACCCGATCACGGCGTTGAGCGGCGTCCGGAGCTCGTGACTCATTGTCGCGAGGAAGCGAGATTTCGCCTGGCTCGCCGCCTCCGCCGCGTCTTTCGCCGCCCGCAACGCCTGTTCGGCCTCGATGAAGGGGGTGCTGTCGATGTAGCTCAGAACGAAGCCGCCATCGGGCGTCGGGTCGCCCTGGATTTCGACCACCCGCTCGGCGGCGGTGACGAGCCGCACCAGCCACGGCACGGTACGGTCGCGGGCGATTTCGTTGTCGCGCGTGGCGCGCGCGGTCTCGCCTGTGCCGAACAGGCCGGCCGCGTAGAGGTCCTTGATGATGTCGATCAGCGCCCGGCCGCGCACGAAGACGCCGTCGGGTAGGCCGAGCAGCTCGCTCACCGCAGGGTTGCTCGCGACGAGATGCTTGTCGGCGTCGAACATCGCGATGCCGTGCCGCGTGCTCGCCAGCATCGCGTCGATCTGCAACGCGCGCCGCTGCGCCGCCGTCTCGGCGATCACCTGGCGCGTGACGTCGGTCATGACCACTACATGGCCGCCATCCGGCAGCCGCGAGGTGCGGACGTCGAGGATGGTGCCGTTAGGCCGGACGCGGCGGTAAAACTCAGGCTGCTCGCGCGCCCCACGGCGATAGGCGAGCAGGCTCTCGCCGAACTCGGCGCTGTATTCGCCGATTGAGACGCGACGGCGCACCATATCCTCGAACCGCTCGCCGACCTCGAGCGGCACGTCGGCCATGATTTCCTTGTAGGTGCGGTTGACCATGCGGACCCGCTGATCGGGGCCATAGACCGAGATCGCGTGCGGGATGTTCTCGACGATGCTGGCCGAGACGGCGGCGCGCCTTCGGCTGTCATCCTCGGCGCGGGCGAGTTGCGAGATGTCCGTGAGCGACAGTGTCCAACCGCCCTCGGGCAACGGGTCGGACGCGATGTCAAGAACGCGGCCGTCGGAGCGGATGCGGCGCTGATTGATCGGGCGGGCGCGGTCCATCTGGCGCTGCTGGTCGATGAACGACTGGCCATCAAGGCTCGCGTATTCGTCGCTGCCGCGCATCAAATCGAGCAGCGATTCGAACGGCATCCCGCGCGCGAGTGGCGCCAACGGTACGCCGATCAGCTCGGCGAAGCGGGCATTGTGCAGCAGCATCGTGCGGTCGGGCGCGAAGGCGGCGAGGCCGCTGCGGAGCGTCGAGACGACGTTGGCGATCCGCCTTGCGCCGCGCTCCGCCTCATTGCGCGCCTGTACCAGCGGCGTGATCTCGACCGCGCAAACAACGTGCCCGCCATCCGGCAGCGGCCGGCTTTGCAGGTCGAAGCTTCGGCCATCGAAGACGCGGCGGCGGAGGCGCTGCGGGTGGGAGCGGTCGGCGGCGAGTGCGGCGGCGACCTGCGCCTCCGGGTCGCCTGGGCCGAGCAGGCCGCGATAGGCGCCGACGCGCAGCATCGATTCCAGCGTCGTTCCTGGCGGGAAACTGCCGGGCGGCATGCTCATGGAATCGCAGTAGGCAGCGTTGACCAAGACCGCCCGCTGATCAGCGTCGAACACGGCAATGCCGATCGGCACCTCTTCGAGCAGCGCGAGCGCGGGATCGCTCACGACAGCGCGGCCCGATCCCGCAGCGCGTGGACGACGACGAGCGACGCCGTCAGCACCAACACGGCGGTCGCCTGATGCAGCACCGCGAGCGGCACCAGCACGACGCTCAGCAGCGTCGCGACTCCGAGCGCGTACTGCGCCGCAACCGCACAGGCGAGCGCCGCCGCCGGCCAGCGCAGCGCGCGTCCGGCGGTGAACGCGAGGATCGTCGTCGCCAACGCCGCTGTTGCGGTCAGGGTCGCCAGAAGTCGGTGATCAAACTGCACGGCCGGGATCGTCTGAAACAGATTGACGATCCACGGGTGCAGCGGCGCGAAGCCGGCGGGGATCAGGCGGCCGTCCATCAGCGGGAACGTGTTGTAATCAAGGCCCGCGTGGTTGCCCGCGACGAAACCGCCGGCAACGATCGTCACCGCGACGAGGCCGAGGGTGATCCGCGCGGCGACGCCGGCGCGCGCGCGGGCCTGGCTAGCGCCCGCGTCTTGTGCCGGCGCGGGCAGGAGCGACAGCCCCGTCCAGATCAGCGCGGCATACAGTGCCAGCGCGAGCACCAGATGGATGACTAGCCGGTACGGCGAGACGCTCGTGCTGTCGGGGAAGAAGCCGGACGCCACCATGAACCAGCCGACCGCCCCTTGAAGCCCGCCGAGCACGAAGAGCAGCACCAAGCGCGGCCGCAGCCGCCGGTCGATCCGACCGGTTGCCCAGAACCAGATCAGCGGCGCGGCGAACGCGACGCCGAGCAACCGGCCCCAGAGCCGATGCACCCATTCGAGCCAGAAAATCTGCTTGAACCCGCCAAGGCCCATCCCGTGATGGAGCAACTCGTACTGCGGGATACCTTTGTATAGAGTGAACAGCCGCTCCCAATCGGCATGGTTGAGCGGCGGCAGCGCTCCCGACAGGGGCGCCCATTCCATGATCGAGAGGCCGGACCCGGTGAGCCGCGTCGCGCCACCGAGCACGACCATCACCAGGATCATCCCCGCGACCGTGAACAGCCAGATGGCGACGGGACGACTCCGCTTGTCGCTTGCCCGCGGCGGCGGGGCCTGCGTCTCAGTGGTCGCGGAAAGCGGGACCGAGCGTTCATCGAAAGGCATATGTTTACAATAAGTGTACGCGGCGGCGACGCAAACCGCTTACCGCGGATATCGCCCGATCTCGGGCGGTTTCCGGCGCCCGCGATTTCTTGACACAGGGCGGGGCCTCGCTTAGGTCGTCCAGCACTCTCCCAGGGAGAGTGCTAACAACCCTGACTAACAGACCATACCCAGGAGCGAGCCCATGAAGTTTCGTCCCCTGCACGACCGGGTCGTCGTCCGCCGGCTGGAAGCCGAGGAGAAGACCAAGGGCGGCATCATCATTCCGGACACCGCTAAGGAAAAGCCGATGGAAGGCGAAGTGATCGCCGTCGGCCCAGGCGCGCGCGACGAGCAGGGTCGCATCGTTGCCCTCGACGTGAAGGCCGGCGACCGCATCCTGTTCGGGAAGTGGTCCGGCACCGAAGGGAAGATTGATGGCGAAGATCTCCTCATCATGAAGGAGAGCGACATCATGGGCATCATCTCGGTCTGATCGACCCCATTCAGAAAGGATAAGCACATGGCTGCCAAGGACGTTCGTTTCGGCGGTGATGCCCGCCAGCGCATGCTGCGCGGGGTCGATATCCTCGCCGACGCGGTGAAGGTCACGCTCGGTCCGAAGGGCCGCAACGTGGTGCTCGACAAGAGCTTCGGCGCGCCCCGCATCACCAAGGACGGTG
>CAYSTX010000094.1:0-12606 GCA_964434035.1 uncultured Acetobacteraceae bacterium | reverse complement strand
GACGCCGACCGAGAGGATCCCGTCGGCCGCCATGTGCTGAAACGCCGCGCGGATGTTGAGGTCGCCCTTCCGGCCGGAGGCGAACAGCAGCGCCGTCACGCCGTTCACTAGCGCGCCGAGGCCGGCGATGATCATTACCGTGAGGCCGACGGTCTGCTCGGGGGAGATCAGCCGACGGATCGCCTCCCAGCCGATGCCGCCGGTGACGACCAGCAGCAGGACCGCGTTGCCGAGGGCGGCGAGAATGGTCGTGCCGCCGAGCCCATAGGTGTAGCGGCCGCTCGGGTGCCGGCGGATCAGGATTGCGGCGAGCCAGGCGCTGCCAAGCCCCAGTACGTCGCCCAAGTTGTGCCCCGCATCGGCCAGCAGCGCGAGCGAGTGCGCGGCGATGCCATAGATGGCCTCGGCGACGACGTAGGCGGCATTGAGCGCGATGCCGATCGCGAACGCGCGGCCGAACGCGACCGGCGCGTGGCTGTGTCCGTGCCCGTGCGAGTATCCGGCGTGATGATGGTGACCGGCGTGGCGGTCGTATCCGCCCATCAGGCGGCCTCCGACAGCACGAAACGCCGGCGCACCGCGCGGAGCGGTAGGGCCGCGTAGCAATCCTTCATCGCCTCGGTGAGCGTCACGCCGGCGAAGCGCGACGCGACGTGCCGGCCCGCCTGCTCGATCAGCGGCGCCGCGTGCAGCACCAGCTTCGCCGTGCTCGGCGGCACGAACAAGGCGCTGTCTCGGCGCTCGACCGCGAACATCGAGGCGACGAGCAGGCGGCCGACCTGCCCGGTGGAGAACGGCTGCCCCTGCCCGAACGGTGTACTATCGAGATGCGCCCAGAGGCCGCGCCGGTTGGCCGCGACGACCAGGAGACGGCCGTCATCGCGCAGAACCCGCCAGACTTCCCGCAGCATCCGCCGCGCATTATCCGCTGCCTCGAGCCCATGCACGAGCAGAACCCGGTCGAACGACAAATCCGGAAACGGCAGCAAATCGCCCTCGCCCGCGCAGATCAGCGAGCGTCCGGCGGCGGGCCAACGGGCAGGCCCAATCGAGGCGGGGGCGCACGCGATGCAGCGCGCCGCCTCCTCCCGCCAGCAATCGAGGTATGGAGCGACATGGCCGACCCCGAGCACGTCGCACCCGGCGACCGACGGCCACAGCGCCGCGATGCGCGCGCGGACGAGCGAAGCCGCAACCGCGCCGCGCGGCGATGCGTAAAACTCGGCCGCGCCAAACAGATCCGTCCCCATACGCCGCCTTATACCACCGCGCTCGCCATGGTGGCAGGCGGCGTCGTCCGGTGCTAATCGGGCGGGCATGAGCATCACCGCGCACCCTGTCCCGATCCTCTCCGATAACTACGCTTGGCTGCTACGCGACGCGGCGACCGGGGCCGTCGGGATCGTCGATCCGGCGGACGCCGACGCGATCATCGCGGCGATCGACGCGGCCGGCGGACGGCTGGACACGATCTTCCTAACGCACCACCACGCGGATCACGTCGCGGGCACCGACGCGGTTCGTGCGCGCTTCGGTTGCACCGTTGTCGGCGCGAAGAAGGACGCGCACCGGCTGCCGCGGCTCCATACCGCGCTGGTCGAAGGCGAGACGGTCAACCTGGGTCAGAGCACGGCGCGGGTGATCGAGACGCCGGGCCACACGCTCGGCCATATCGCTTTCCACTTCCCGGACGGCGCGGTGCTGCTCTGCGGCGACACGCTGTTCAGCCTCGGCTGCGGCCGGCTGCTGGAGGGAACGGCTGCGGATATGTTCACGAGCCTCGGCAAGCTCGCTGCTCTGCCGGACGACACGCTTGTCTGCTGCGGCCACGAATACACGGAAAGCAACGCCCGCTTCGCACTGCATGTTGACCCGAACAACGCGGCGCTGATCGCCCGCGCCGACGAGGTCAAGCGGCAGCGCGCCGCCGGGCAGCCGACGGTGCCGTCAACGATCGGCAGCGAGCGGGCGGCCAACCCGTTTGTCCGCGCGCCGGATGTGGCGGCCCTCGGCGCGCTGAGAGCGGCGAAAGACCGGTTCTGACGGCGCGCGGACGGCCGCCTCGCCTCGCCTCAGCCGATCAGGATCCGCCGCAGAACGTACGCGACCGTCATAACCACGGCGACGCTCACCGCATAAAGACCGACGAACCACAGGAGCCGATTGCGCAGCGTCGGCCTGGGTCGCGACTCGCCGTCTGTCAGTTTCATTTGCAACGAATCCGGCTGCATCAGTGATAGCCGATGCCGTGCTTCACTTTGCCGCGGAAGATCCAGTAGGCGAAGCCGGTGTAAGTCAGGATAGTCGGGATCAGCACCGCGGCGCCTACGATCAGGAACAGCTGCGAACTCCGTGGCGCCGCGGCGTCGAAGACGGTCATCGCGGGCGGCACGATCATCGGGTACATCGAGATGCCGAGGCCTGCGAAGCAGAGCACGAACAGCGCCTGCGCGCAGAGAAATGGCGACAGGTGCTCATCGCGCGACAAGCCGCGCCAGAAGCGCCACGCGACCAGCGCGACCAGGATCGGCACCGGGCTCGTCAGCACGATGCCGGGCCAGCCGAACCAGCGATGCATGACACGCGGATCGAAAGACGGCGTCCACAGGCTAACGACGACAACCAGCAGAAGCAGAATCGGCCCAAGAATCCGGGCGAGCTGCTGTACACGCGCGCGGAGGGATCCCTCGGTCCGCCAGATCAGCCATGCCGACCCCTGCAGCGCGTAGCCGAGGACAAGCGCGATACCGCAGAGGATGGTGAAGCCGTTGAGCCAGTCCCACCAGCCGCCGGCATATACCCGGTCGGCGACCTTAATTCCCTGCAGCAGCCCGCCGAGCGTCAACCCTTGGCAAAAGGCTGCGAGCGTCGAGCCGAGGCAGAACGCGTAATCCCACACCCGTTTGCCCCGGCGGGTCGTGGCGCGAAACCGGAACTCAAACGCGACGCCGCGAAATACGAGGGCGAGCAGCATGGCGATGATCGTCGGATACATCGCCGTCATGATCACGCCGTAGGCGAGCGGAAAGACGGCGAACAATCCGCCGCCGCCAAGCACGAGCCACGTTTCGTTGCCGTCCCAGATAGGGGCGATGCTGTTGACCATCACATCGCGATCTTCGGGCTCGTGCTCGGCGGCGAACAGGATGCCGACACCGAGGTCGAAGCCGTCGAGCAAGACGTAGGCGAGCACCGCGAACGCGATGACCCCGGCCCAGATTATCGTCAGGTCAAACGAGGGTGCGTCGGTCATGGCGCTCACTCCGCCGCACCTGGCACCGCGGGGTGCTCGGGTGACTGGTACAGCAACGACGGTGCCGGCGTCAGACCGGAAGCCTGCACCGGTTGACCCGGCAGCGGCCCCGGTTCACCGGGCGTCGGCGGCCGGCCCATCAGCTTCAGCAGGAAGACAAAGCCCGCGCCGAAGACGATCAGATAGACCACCGCGAACGCGGCGAGTGACGTCGCGACACCCGGCAGGTCGATCGGCGAATTGCTGTCGGCGGTGCGCAACAGGCCATAGACGGTAAACGGCTGCCGCCCAACCTCGGTCACGACCCAGCCGCACAGCAAGGCGATGAACCCGACCGGCGCCATCGCAACCATGACCCGCATCAGCGGACGCGTCTCATACAGACGATGTTTCCAGCGCAACCACAGACTGACCAAGCCGACCAGCGCCATCAGGAAGCCGAGGCCGACCATGATGCGGAACGCGAAGAAGACAATCGGGGAATAGGGCCGCTGATCAGGCGGAAAATCGGCGAGGCCGCGGATCGACCCGTCCCATGTATGCGTCAGCACAAGCGCGCCCAGATGCGGGATCGCGATCTCATAGTCGGTTCGTTCGTTCTTCATATCCGGCCAGCCGAACAGGATCAGCGGCTGACCCGGCTGGGCGTGCCAGTCACCTTCGAGTGCCGCGATCTTGGCGGGCTGATGCTGCAACGTGTTCAGACCATGCGCATCGCCGAGGACGATCTGGATCGGCGCCACGATCGCCGCCATCCAGAGCGCCATCGAAAACATCAGCCGCGCACCCAAATTCTGGTTGTTGCGCAGCAGATGCCAGGCGCCGGTCGCGCCGACCACGAACGCGACGGACAGGTAGGACGCCGTCACCATGTGCGCGAGCCGGAACGGGAAGGACGGGTTGAAGATGATCTCCGCCCAGTCGTCCGGCACAAAGCGCCCGGTCGGCGACATCACGAAACCCTGCGGCGTCTGCATCCAGGAATTAGCCGCCAGGATCCAGAACGCGCTGATCAGCGTGCCAATTGCGACAAGACACGTCGCGAGAAAATGTAGCCGCGGCCCGACCCTATTGAGGCCGAACAGCATGATGCCGAGGAACCCGGCCTCCAGAAAGAAGGCGGTCATCACCTCGTAACCCATGAGCGGCCCGAGGATGGGTCCGGCGCGATCGGCGAAGCGCGCCCAGTTGGTGCCGAACTCGTACGCCATGACGAGACCGGAGACGACGCCCATGCCGAAGACCACGGCAAAGATCTTCAGCCAGTAGCGGAACGTGTCGAGATAGATGGGCCTGCGCGTCTTCAGCCACAGCGCCTCGAGCACGAACAAATAGCTCGCGAGCCCGATTGAAAATGCGGGGAGGACAATGTGAAAGCCGATGGTGAAAGCGAACTGCACGCGCGCGAGATGAAGCGCGTCGATGCCGTAAGAGACTGGATCCATCAGTCGGGCCTCCTTGCGCCGGGCATATGGTACTACGCCGCGCGCGCATCAGATGAGCGCAACGGGGAACAGTGTGTTCACGCAATCACGATTGCGGCCAGACGAGAGGCGGCAGGCGGGCCACTGGCAGGCCCTCGATCGACAGCACTTGTCCCGACACGCCGAACTCGAGCGTCGTCGCGCCGGGCCCGGTGGACGGGGCCGCGGCCGGGGACGCGATCAGCGCGAGGACGGCGCGAGCCGCCTGGGCCTCGCGCTCCGGCATCGCACCGGACGCGGCCAGACGGGTGATGGTCGGGTCGAGACCTTCGAACTTGGCGGTGCCGCTCAGCGCCGGCTGCAGGTCCCGGTCCAGCGCGATGCGGCTCGATCCGGTGACGCGCAGCTGATCCCAAGCGATCGCGAAGTGGCGGAGATCAACGGTGCCGCCCCGGTCCCGCCACGCGGCCGCCTGCGCGGCGAGGGTCGCCCCCGGCGCCGCGGGCCGGGACGGGACGACGCGCAGGATGTCGCCCGAAATGTTCACCTGCTCGACGCGCGGACCGAGCGCGGCACGGACGCTGGGCGGCAGCGCGATGTCGGTCGCGGTCGCATCGAGGAGCAGGTTTCGGTCGGGACCGAAGCCGTCGACCTGCCCGGTGAGGGAATGAACGACCGCGGCATCGTCCGGCGCGCCCTGCCATAGCCGCAGCGACCGCGCCGTCAGCGTCACGGCTGGTATCGCCGGGTCTGGCTCAAGCGGAACTATGAACGCCATGCTCTCGGCGGCGCCACGCAGCAGGGCGGCATTTGGCGCCGCGATCGTCTGGTTGCCGATAACGCCAATCGTCAGGCGGCGCGGCGCCCAGGGAACGAGCGAAAGGTCGACCCGGTCCGCCGTCCATGCAACGTCGCCCGACGCCGCGCGTGGCCGCTCGAGCTTGAGAATTGCGGCGACCGGCCAGCCACTCCGTTCGATAGACCCCTGCTCGAGGCGATAGCCGGCGGCCGCCGCGTCCGCCTCGACCGAAGCGAGCCCGTTCGCCAACCGACGCTCGGCGATCAGCCAGACCGTGGTGTCCGCGGCGATGAGGATCAGAGCCAGCGTAATCAGCCACAGGGCACGACGGCGTGTCGTGGCGTTCATAATGTGTCCTATCCCCACCAGTCACATTTCGAATTGCAGATCAGGTATGCGGGCCAAAATGGCAGCAGCTTGAATGGGTTGCGGAGGAGAATTTCAGCGCTACGGAAGAATGCCGGCCGCGCTTCCCACAGTTCTGTCCACAGCCCTCTGTTAACCTTTGCTCCTGAGATCAGGCGGTCGTGTCGGGCGCGACGGACGCCGGAGGTTCGGCTTCCAGCGCCGACAGACCGAGGCGGACGGCGAGCCACTTCGTATATTCCTCCGCCAGCAGCCGGACCATCCCGACGCCCACCGAGCGCGGCGGCGGGCGCACCGGCCATGGGATGAGAACCAAGTCGGGGTCCGCCTCGGCCAGCTCGGCCAGGGCGCGCGGCATATGATAGGTCGAGGTCACGACGAACACGGACCGTACGCCATTGCGCGCCGCCCAGTCGCGGGTTTCGGCGGCGTTGCCGTGCGTCGAGGTCGCGGCGCGGCCCAGGGTGATGCGGTCCATCAGGGGCCGCGCGTCGATGCCCGCGAGGTGCGCGAGGTGCGGCACGGTCGCCGCGCCATTCGTCCCCGAAATTAGCAGCTTGCGCGCCTTCCCTTCCTCCAGCAGCCGGAGCGCCGCCTCCACCCGCCCAGCGCCGCCGGTTAGCGCCACGATCCCGTCAGCCACCTGCGGCTCGGGCGGCGGTCCTTCCGCGGTGCGGGTGACGAACCACGCGAACCCACCGACCCAAAGCCCGCCGGCCAGCACAAGGATGACCAGAACCCCCCGCGCCGCGCGGTGCGCCAGCAGCGACGCCCTCAGCCGCATCACGGCAATTGCCGGAGCCAGCGGCGAACCGTCGCGGCGGCGGTCAGCCAGCCGAGCGCCGCCGCGACGGCCGGAATCATCGCCAGCGCGACCCAGAGCAGCGCTGGTACCTCGTCGATCAGCGCGCCGACCGCACCGCCAATTCCCGGCGACTCGGCAACGGCAAGACCGGCGGGACCGGCAAAGGGCGCGGACAGGGTCGTCAGCAGCCCAAGCACCGGCACGGAAGCCAGCGTTCCGGCCAGCGCGCCGAACGCAGCGAGCGATGTCGCCCGGCGGGCGAAACGCGCGGCGATATAGGCATCGGTCGCGCCGAGATCGTGCACGATTTCAATCGCCTCGCGTCGCGCCAGCAGCCCGGAATGGGTCGCAACCGCGACGACCAACGCGGCGACGCAGGCGACCAGGACCAGCACGGCGGTCGCCGACGCGCGGAGACTGTTGGCGAGCGCCGACAATTGCGCCGCCCAGCCGCTATGGCTCTCCACTAGCGTGCCCGGCGCGACGGCCGACAGGCTTGCGGTGAGGTGGTTGAGCGCTGCGAGGCGGTCATCTTCGACGGCGGCGACCTCTGGCTTGAGCCGAACCGCGATCACCTCGGGCAGCGGCAGCGCTAGCCGCCCCTGGTCGCCGCCAAGCCATGGCCGGAGCAGCGCGCCCAGCTCATCGCGGCTCAGCGCGTGGGCGGACGCGACGGCGGGACTGGACCGGACGAGGCCGAGCACGGTCTCGACCGGGCTGGCCGCGCCCTTGCCCTCGCTCGCGGCCGGCGGGGCTGGGACCTGGATTGTCACCTCCGCCCCCGCGCCTTCGCGCCAATGCGCGCCGAGCGAAGCGGCGGCGAAAGCGCCGGCAATCGCCAACGCCGCCAGGAACGCCATAGCCGCGACCAATACCGGCAGCATCCGGTCCGCAAACGCGCGGCGCATCCCAAGATCGTCGAAACCGGCGGGGCGGAGCAGCTTGTGGCGCCGCCGCTCCGCCGCTTCGGCTCGGCGCGTGTTGATCGGCTCTGCGGGCCGCGTCCGCGCGGACGGGACACCGATCGGCTCAGCGATCCGCGAGACGACCATGGCTCAGCCGAAGCTCCGGGGCGGGGTAGCGGGCGACCAGCCCCTCGTCATGGGTCGCGACGACAACGGTCGTGCCGATGCGATTCAGGCTCATCAACAAATCCATCAGACGCTCGCCCTGCGCCGCGTCGAGGTTGCCGGTTGGCTCGTCGGCGAGCAACAGGGCCGGCCGCCCGACCACGGCGCGCGAGATCGCGACCCGCTGCTGCTCCCCGCCCGAGAGGGTGTCCGGCCGGTCATCGCGCCGCCCGAGCAGTCCGACCCAGCGCAGCAGCTCGGTGACGTCGGCGCGGATCTGTCCCTCCGGCCGCCCGGCAAGGCGGAGCGGCAGGGCGACGTTGTCGAACACGCTCAGGTGCCCGAGCAGCCGGAAATCCTGGAAAATTGTGCCGATTCGCCGCCGAATTGCCGGCAGGCGCGCCCGCTCGGCGCGGCCGACATCGCAGCCGAGTATGATCGCATGGCCGGTCGTCGGCCGATCGGCGAGGCGCATCAATCGCAACAGGCTGGTCTTACCCGCGCCCGACGGCCCCAGCAGCCAGCGAAACCCGCCCTCCGGGATCGTGAGCGTGATGTCGCGCAAAACTTGCCGCGCGTCCGTTGCGTCACCGGCGTAGCTCAGCCCAACTGCCTCGAAACGGATCATTCCAAACTCTGTCCTGCCACTTCCCCTGCCGCGTCGGGAAGGGGCGACGCGCGGGACACGGCCTAGGGGCTATTAGGCATTGTCTGTCTCGCGCGTCCGTCGCACATAGTCGCTTATGCGAATTGTCTGCCCGGACTGCTCGGCGGCATACGACGTGCCCGAGGCCGCTCTTATGCGGAGTCGGCTGGTGCGGTGCGCGCGCTGCGGAGCGCAGTGGTCCCCAGTGACCCACGTTCCGCTCGACACGCTCAACGTGCCGCCGCCCCGGTCCCCTGCCCCGCCGTCGAGCCAGCCGCCGCCCGCCTCCTCGGTCGAGCGGGCGATGGGCGCGGCCATGATGCCGATCGTGCGCCCGTCCATCGAACGCGAGCTACAGGTCGGACGCGACATACAGATCGAGCATGAGCCCGCGATGGCCGCCGAATTGACCCCGCGCTGGCTAACGGCCGCATCGGCTTCGACACCGCATGAGACGCTGGCGATCGAGAAGCTGACGGTCCGGGACGCGCAGCCGAGGCGCCGCAACGCCGGGCCACTCTGGCTGCTCAGCGTGCTCGTCATCGTACTGGCGATCGGCGCCGCCTATTTCTGGCGGGAGCCGGTGATGCGGGCCTGGCCGCCCAGCATCCGCCTGTATCAGGCGCTCGGGATCAGCGAGACAGCCTGAGCGACGGCCGCCACGCGTTTCGCTAAGCGCCGCGCTTTTCGCTGAGCCTCGGCGGCCGCTCTATTTAGCGGCCGGCCTCGTCGGTATCCGGCTCAACCTCGATGTCCGGCCCGATCGCGTCAGCATCGTCCTCGAGGTCGGAGGCGTCCTCGATCACGTCCTCCTCGGCGTCGTCTTCCACAACATCCGCCTCAACATCGACATCCGCGTCGTCGGCGCCCACCACCGGCATCGGCTTCTTCGGCCCCCGCGCCTCGGCGACATTGCCGCCGGACCGGCGCGGACGCGGGACGTCCAGCGGCTGCTCGGTGCCGCATTTCGGGCAGGAAGCGGGTACGCGGAGGAGGTCATAGAAACGAGCGCCGCAAGCGACGCAAACACGCTTCTGTCCGAGTTCAATCTTCGCCATCGGTCTTCAGTCTCATCCGTGCGCGTTATCGGTTGCGATTCCGGCCGTCACGCACTTGCGGGACGACGGCGAGGGCGCGGCCATGCCACCCGCTGACGCGTCTGTCAAACGGCGATAGCCCATGCTAACCGCGCCCGATCATGACAACAGTATCGAACGCCCCGCCAGCCCCAGAAGCATTGTGCCAAACACCGCGCCCGCTGCGCGCGACGGCGCCCGCCAAGCCGCTGTCGGGCCGGGTCCGCGTGCCGGGCGACAAGTCGATCAGCCACCGGGCGCTCATGCTCGGCGCGCTCGCCGTTGGCCCGACGCGGATCACCGGGCTCTTGGAGGGCGAGGACGTGCTCCGCACCGCAGCCGCGATGCGCGCCCTCGGCGCCGACGCGGTGCGCGAGGCGGCGGGCGTGTGGACGGTTGCCGGGCGCGGCATCGGCGGCCTGATCGAACCCGCCGACGTGCTCGACATGGGCAACTCCGGGACGGCGGCGCGGCTTCTCTGCGGCGTGCTCGCGACGCATTCGCTGTTCGCGGTGATGACCGGCGACGCGTCGCTGCGGCGGCGGCCGATGGCGCGGGTGACGGAGCCGCTCGCCATGACCGGCGCTCGCTTCGCAGGCCGCGCCGGCGGGCGGCTGCCGCTCGCGATCATCGGCACGGGTGAGGCGCTGCCGCTCGACTACACCGTCCCGGTCGCCTCGGCGCAGGTGAAATCGGCCGTCATGCTGGCCGGGCTCAACGCGCGGGGCGAGACCCGCGTTGTCGAGGCCGCCGCGACGCGTGACCACACGGAGCGGATGCTGCGCCACTTCGGCGCGACCGTCGGCGTCGTCCCGACCGACGACGGTTTGGGCCGGATCGTTACGCTTGCCGGTCAGCCGGAGCTTCGCGGCGCGGCCGTCGCGGTGCCGGGCGATCCGTCGTCCGCTGCGTTTCCGCTGGTCGCGGCGCTGCTGGTGCCCGGCTCATCGGTGCGGATTGAGGGCGTCGGGCTCAATCCGCTCCGCACCGGGCTGCTCGAATGCCTGCGCGAGATGGGTGCGGCACTCACCATCGAGAACGCGCACGAGGCGGGCGGCGAGCCGGTGGGCGACCTGGTTGCCACCGCTGGGCCGCTCACTGCGATCGACGTGCCGGCCGAGCGCGCGCCGAGCATGATTGACGAATACCCGGTGCTGGCCGTCGCCTGTGCCGCCGCGCGCGGACGCTCCCGTCTGCGCGGCCTCGCCGAGTTGCGCGTGAAGGAAAGCGACCGCCTCGCCGCCACCGCCGCGATGCTCGCGGCCAACGGCGTCACGGTCGCGATCGAGGGGGACGACCTGCTGATCGAGGGGCACGGCGGGCCGCCGCCGGGCGGCGGGGTCGTCGCGACGCACATGGATCACCGTCTCGCGATGTCGGCGCTTGTGCTCGGCCTTGCCGCCGCGTCGCCTGTCGTCGCCGACGACACGGCCTTCATTGAAACCAGCTTTCCGGAATTCGCCTCGCTGATGCAGGGTCTCGGCGCCCGGTTCGACGCGCCATGAACGGCTTCGTCGTGGCGATCGACGGCCCGGCCGCGGCCGGCAAGGGCACGCTGGCCCGTCGCCTCGCGGCGACGCTCGGCCTCCCGTATCTCGACACCGGCCTGCTCTACCGCGCGGCCGGGCGACGCGTGCTTGACGCCGGCGCGGACCCAACCGACCCGAAGGCCGCCGAGGCCGCCGCCCGCGGGATTACGCCGGCCGATCTCGACCGCGCCGATCTGCGTGGGCCGGAGGCGGACGCCGCCGCGGCGGCGGTGGCCGCCATCCCGGCCGTGCGCGCCGCCCTCCTCGACGTCCAACGGGCAGTTGGCCGCGGCGATGGCGCCGTGCTCGACGGGCGCGATATCGGCACGGTGATAATGCCGGACGCGGCGGTGAAGCTGTTCATCACAGCCAGCCTCGAGACGCGGGCGATGCGACGGCTGCGCGAATTGCAGGATCGCGGGGTCGAGGCGGAGCTCGACGATGTGCTCGCCGACATGCGTGCGCGTGATGCGCTGGATGCGGCCCGCGCCGCCGCCCCGCTGCGCCCGGCGCCGGACGCGGTGACGATCGACACGACTGAGCTCGACGCCGAGGCGACCTTCGCGCGGGCACTGGATGTCGTGCTGGCGGCCCAAAATCGCCAATAATGCGGGGATTAGCTTGACTTCCCGCCCGCTCGGTTTATTTCCACGTCTTATCGTTCACTTGGTCGGGCGGCGCAGAAGTCGCACACCGGCAAGTCGTATCCCACGCAGATGCGCCGGGACGCGCAGGCCAACGCGGTAAACAGACCGCGACGGAAACCCTATACCCCATGGCTTCAGCCACCCTGGCTCCGCGTCACGAAGTCGAAGACTTCGCGGCGCTGCTTGACGAGACCCTCGGCCGCGACACCGGCTTTGACGGCTCCGTTGTTACCGGCCGCGTTCTGCGGCTCACTGATGAATTTGCGATTGTCGATGTCGGCCTGAAAAGCGAAGGCCGCGTCGCGCTCAAGGAATTCGCGCCCCCGGGCGCCAAGCCCGAGGTAAAGCCGGGCGACCTGATCGAGCTCTTCGTCGAGCGGTACGAGGACCGGGACGGCACGATCGTCTTGTCGCGCGAGAAGGCGCGGCGTGAGGAGGCTTGGACCAACCTCGAGCGGGCGTTCGAGGCGAACCAGCGCGTGAACGGCACGATCTATGGCCGGGTCAAGGGCGGCTTCACGGTCGATCTCGGCGGCGCGGTCGCGTTCCTGCCGGGCAGCCAGGTCGATATCCGGCCGGTGCGCGATGTCGGCCCGCTGATGAACATGCCGCAGCCGTTCCAGATCCTCAAGATGGACCGCGCGCGCGGCAACATCGTGGTTTCTCGCCGAGCCGTGCTCGAAGAGACGCGGGCCGAGCAGCGGAGCGAGCTGATCCAGGGCCTCAAGGAAGGCATGATCCTGGACGGCGTCGTGAAGAACATCACCGACTACGGCGCCTTCGTCGATCTGGGCGGCGTCGACGGCCTGCTGCATGTGACCGACATCGCCTGGCGGCGCATCAACCACCCGTCCGAAGCGCTGACCATCGGCCAGACCGTCACCGTCCAGGTGATCCGGTTCAACCCCGAGACCCAGCGCATCAGCCTCGGCATGAAGCAGCTCGAGGCCGATCCGTGGGAGGGCGTGGCCGCGAAGTACCCGCCGGGCGC
>CAYSTX010000093.1:0-12757 GCA_964434035.1 uncultured Acetobacteraceae bacterium | reverse complement strand
TCCGACACGAAGCAGACCTAAATCGCGTGCAAACCCATGTCTGGAGTTGGCCGAACCGGAATGGCAGCTTTCGGACGCGCAAAGCAGGAAAGCGGACATCGTGGTTGGGCCGTTGCTTCGGCAGCTATCGACCCCAGACCGGTCATTAGCAGGTCCCTAGACAAGTCGTCTCGCCTGGGAGATCATTCAGCGGTCGGCGAACGAGGGGCGCCGCCATGGACGTCGGAGGTTGGCTGCGGAGGCTTGGCCTCGAACAATATGAGGCGACGTTCCGCAAAAACGAGATCGACGACACGGTCCTGCCGAGTTTGACGGCGGAGGACTTGAAGGACCTTGGTATCGGAATTGTCGGGCATCGCCGGAAACTCCTCGATGCTCTTGCTGCTTTGCGGGCCGATGCGAGCATTAAAGCCCCATTAGTTGGCCCTGAACCCGCGCGATCATCGCCAAGTGGACCGCCCATGGCGGAAGCCGTCGGCGAGCGTCGACATATCACGGTGATGTTCTGCGATCTTGTGGACTCGACCGGCATCTCCACCGGGCTCGATGCCGAGGACTGGCGCGATCTGCTCCGCACGTATCTGGATGTCGCCTCCGCCGCTGTGACGGAGATGGGCGGCCACGTCGCTAGAAAACTAGGTGATGGGCTGATGGCGATATTCGGTTATCCGGTCGCGCAGGAAAACGACGCTGAACGCGCAGCGCGGGCGGCCCTCTCCATTCAACGCGCGCTCGCTGAGGTCAACCGTAGGAACGCTGGCAAGCCAGCGCTCAACGCACGCATCGGCATCGAAACCGGCCCGGTGGTGCTCGATGCGGCGGGTGAGGTTTACGGCGATGCCCCCAATACTGCGGCGCGCGTACAGGCGCTAGCGGAACCGGGCACTGTCGTAATCACAGCGCAGGTTCAGCGCCAGATCGCCGGTCTGTTCGTCGCGGCAGAGCGCGGCATCCATGAACTCAAAGGCGTGCCCCAGCCGGTAACGTTGTTCCGGCTTGTACGGGCGAGCGGGGGCGGACACCGGGCAGGCCAACGCCACCTCACGCCTCTCGTTGGCCGTGAGGAAGAAATCGCGATGCTGATGCGTCGCTGGGAGCGGGCGCGGCAGGGCGACGGCCAATTGATGATGATCGTCGGCGAGCCTGGTTTGGGTAAGTCACGCCTGATCGAGGAATTTCATGCTCGATTGCGCGACGCACCGCACACGTGGGTCGAATGGAGCTGCTCGCAGCTCTTGCAGAACACGCCGTGGCATCCGATTGCTGAGTGGGGCCGTCAGCGTTTTGGAGGTACCAATATCCCGGCGGATCGGCAGCTTTCCGACCTGGAGAACACCCTGACGTTAATCAAGCTCGATCCAGCGGAGAACGTTCCGTTGCTGGCACCGCTCATTGACCTTCCGCTGCCGCAGGAACGCGTGTCGACCTTGGCGCCGGAAGAATTGCGCCACCGGCAGTTAGCGGCGCTGATCAACTGGGTGATAGCGGGCGCCAAGATGCAGCCGGTAGTGCTGGCATTTGAAGATTTACACTGGGCCGATCCGACCACCCTCGATGTGCTCCGTGGCATCGCTGAGCGCGGTGCACTGGCGCCCTTGCTTGTTCTGGCGACCATGCGGCCTGAGTTTCACCCGCCGTGGAGCATGCGCTCGCATCACGGCGTCATATCCCTCGCCCCGCTCGACCGAAGCCAGGTGCGCGACATGGTGGCCGAGCTGTCCGCTCGCCATGCGCTGCCGGGTAATGTCGTTGAGGATGTGGCGGCGCGCACCGGCGGTGTGCCGCTATTTGTCGAGGAAGTGACCCGCCTCTTATTGGAGCGTAGCGACCGAGCCTGCATCCAAGGCATTCCGCCGACGCTCCAGCAATGGTTGATGGCACGACTCGATCGCCTCGGCCCTGCGCGCGAAGTAGCGCAGATCGGTTCGGTAATCGGCCGTGATTTTTCCTACGGCTTGCTGCGCGATATCGCCGGCATGGAAGATGCGCCGCTGCAAGCTGCCCTCGAAAAGCTCGCAGACGCGGACATCGTGCTGGTGCAGGGCTTGCCCCCCGACTCCGACTATCGCTTCAAGCACACGCTTATACAGGATGCAGCCTACGAAAATCTCCTAAAAAGCCGGCGGCAACTGCTGCATCGCCGTGTGGCCGAGATTTTGCGCGATTGTCTCCCTTCAACAGCGGCAGCAGCGCCGGAAGCTGTTGCGCGCCACTTCACGCAAGCGGGCCTCATCGACGAAGCCATCGAATGGTGGGGTAAGGCCGGCGATCAGGCGCTGCGCCGCTCCGCGTTCCAGGAGGCGATCGCGCATCTCGGCAAGGCGATCCAGATGGCAGATAAAGAGGAGGGGGGTATGCCAGCCGAGCACACCGGCAAACGACACTCACGAACGCATCTGCAGACCGCTTACGGCTACGCCCTGCTTCACGCGCAAGGGCATGCCTCGTTGGAGACGCGCGCCGCTTTCAATCGGGCGACCGAGCTTGCGGCCGGTTCCGAAGACGCGGCCGAAAGATTTTCGGCCTACTACGGCCTCTGGTCTGGAAGTCTCGTCTGCGCGGAGCTCGGGCCGATGCGCGAAGCGAGCGAGGCATTCCTGCGTGATGTTCAACTTCTGCCGGGATCACTGGATGAGGCTATGGCCCGTCGCATCGCGGGAGCAACCGCCTTGTTCCAGGGCGACTTTGTCGGTGCACGGCGCCATCTGGAACAAGCGCTCACGGCCTATAACAGCGAAAGGGATCGAGACCTTGTATCCCGGTTCGGTTACGACGTGGGAGTTCAAATTCAGGCTACGCTTGCCATTGTCCTTTGGGCTCTCGGACAGTTTGAGGAATCAGAGAGTGTCAGCCGAAGCGGACTAAGCCTCTCGGCGCAGACGCGGCACAATCCGAGCATGGCGTTCGCGCATTTTTACGCGGGCATCCTGTCCGCGATCCGCCGAAATTTTGCGCACGCCGCAGCGCACGCTCAGGCTCTATTTGCGCTCGCCCGCGAGCACGGAATGCCCCTATGGCTGGCGCATGCGACGTTTTTCCTCGGCTGGGTAAACTGGTGGGCCGGCATTCGGGACGGAGAGGCAGGCATGCGGGAGGGCTTGCGCCTTCTGCGTGATAAGAACATTCGACATTTTGAGCCCTGGTACGGTACGCTGATAGCCGAGATCGAAGCGAATGCTGGAGATACGCAAGCCGGTCTCGCAACTATCGATGCGCAGTTGGCGACCGTTCGGAAAACCGGGGAAGAGTGGTTCCTGGGCGAAATCCACCGCATCCGTGGGGAAATACTACTCAAGAGCGAGACGGCGAATACCGGTCCAGCCAAGGAGGCTTTCCTTGCCGCGATCGCCATAGCGCAACAGCAGAAGGCAAAGAGCTTCGAGTTGCGGGCGGCGCTCTCGCTGGCAAAGCTCTACCAGAGCACTGGCCACCCTGGCGACGCGCACGCGGTTCTCGCTACCGCCCTCGAAGGCTTTTCGCCGACGCCGCAGTTTGCCGAGATCGCAGATGCCCAGACGCTTCTCGCGGCGCTCTCCTAGCTCTTCGCATTTTGACCAGCAGACATCTGAGCAGCTACCGCCGCGCTTCGCCGAACGTCTGCATTCGAGCGATGGTGAGGTGACCCGCAACGACCCACATGGGCGCAGATCGGCCGTAGGGGCAGCGAGGCTTCTACGTCCGCTTCCCATTAAGAGCGGACCATCATTCCCCGGTATCGTCCCTGTGGTTTTTGCCACTAGCGGATCAGCGCGCGGCCGTCTCCGCCGCGCTCGCCGGCGCTGCCTGCACCTGTTGCGGCATCGGCTGGTCCGGATACTCGCTCTCCCACCCGCCCCCGAGCGCCTTGTACAGCGCGACCAGGTTCGTCGAAACGATCGTCGTGCTGTCCGCCTCCTGCTGCTCGGCCGCAAGCAGCGAGCGTTCGGCGTCGAGCACGTTGAGGAAGTCGCTAAGCCCCTGCTGATAGCGCGACTGGGCGAGCCCGACCGCGCGGCGGTTTTCGACGACGGATTGGGCGAGCAGCGCGCGGCGGGCTTGCTCGGCCTGGTACGCGGTCAGCGCGTTGTCGATCTCGTGCCACGCCGACAGAACAGTCTTCTGATAGGTGACCGCCGCCTCTTTCTCCTGCGCGCGGCGGAGTTCGAGCGTCGCGTGCAACCGTCCGCCCTGGAAGATCGGCAGCGTGATCGACGGGCCGAACGCATACTGCCCCGCGTTCCATGCCCCCAGCGTGCTCAATTGCAGCGCCTGGAAGCCAGCCGAACCGGATAGCGTGATCGTCGGATAGAAGTCTGCGACCGCGACGCCGATATTGGCGGTCGCGGCGTGCAACTGCGCCTCCGCCTGACGGATGTCAGGGCGGCGGCGCGCAAGTTCCGACGGCAAACCAACCGGCACCGTCGGCGGCACCGGCGGGATGGGCTTGGCGGTCGCCAGCTCGCCGCGCAGCCCGTCCGGCTGCAGCCCGACCAACAACGACAGCGCGTTGATCAGCGACGCTTCCTGTTGTTGCAACTGCGGAATCTGCGCGGCATTCGTCTGCACCTGTGCGGCCGCATTCGCGACGTCGAGATCGGTGCCGAGACCGCCGGAAGCCCGGTCGCGCGCGAGTTGCAGGCTCTGCTTCGCGGTCTTGAGGTTATCCTCGGCGATCTGTTCCATCGTCTGCGTGCCGCGCAACTGAACGTAGTCGCGCGCGACTTCAGCGAGCGAACTCAGCAGAGTGTCGCGCCGCGCCTCGGCCGACGCGTCAACGCTCGCGTCCGCCGACTCGACCGAGCGCCGCACGCGGCCCCACAGGTCCAGCTCCCACGACGCATCGAAACCGTATTGCCAGAGGTCGAATGGCCGGATCTTTGGCGTCGTTGAGCCTTGCGTCTGTGTCGGGATGGCGCCGAAACGTCCGCCGAGACCGTTCGCGGTCGTGTTGCCGGTCGTGGTGGTGCCGGCGCCGCCGAACAGACCGACGACGCCGCGGTTGCTGATCTGCTCGCGCGTGTAGGACGCGTTGCCGTTCGCGGATGGATACTGGTCAGCCGCGACGATCCCGCGCTGGCTACGTGATTCCGCGAGCCGCAGAGTGGCCACGCGGACATCGAGGTTGCCGGCGGCGACACGGTCCTCGAGCGAGGCCAGTTCGGGGTCATGGAACTGCGACCACCAATGCGGGTCGATCGGGGCCGCCACCGGCTCGCTTTCGTGCGGCGCCGTCATCGACACCTTGCGCACCCCGCCGAACCAGGATGTCGGCGGATACGACGCCGGTTTCTCGAAGTTCGGTCCGACCGTGCACGCGCCGGCGAGCCACGCCGCCGAGACTGCGGTCGCGATCGCTCGTATGCGCATCAATTCCCCTCATACGTCATTGCGGGCCTTGCATTTGACACCTCTGCGTCGCCGCGTCGATGGTCGGCCACCATGGACGCCATCAGGACCTTGAGCAGACCGCGTCTGGAAGCGGAAGGTCTCGCGCGTGTTGGCGTCGGGCCGATCGACCTGCGCGTAGACGCCGGCGCCTGTCTCGCCATCACCGGGCCGTCGGGCGCGGGCAAGAGCGTGCTGCTCCGCATGCTCGCCGACCTCGACCCGCACGAGGGCGTTGTGCGGCTGGATGGCGAGGACTCCCGCACGCTCTCCGGCCCCGCATGGCGCCGCCACATCGCCTATGCGAGCGCCGAGCCCGGCTGGTGGGACGAGGACGTCGCCGCACATTTCCCGCAAAAGGGCAGCGCCGGCGCCGAAACGGCGGCAAACCTCGCCCGCGCGTTCGGGCTGCCGGAGACCGCGCTGACCGGCCCCGTCGCCCGCCTCTCAACCGGGGAGCGGCAGCGGCTCGGCCTCATCCGCACGCTGCTGCTCGACTCGCCGGTGCTGCTGCTCGACGAGCCGACCGGCCCGCTCGACCCCGACGCGACGGCGCGGGTCGAGGCGGAGCTGCGGCGGCGGCTCGCCTCGGGTGTCGCGATCGTGCTGGTCACGCACAGCGCGCCGCAGGCTGAGCGGCTGGGCGCGCAGGTGCTGCGGATGGAGGACGGGCAGTTGCGCGAGATGAAGGTGCACGCGTGACCCCAATCCTGCTCTCGGCGCACGATCTCGCGATCGCGGCGGTCCTAGTGCTCGCCGATGCCGGGCTCTCCGCCGTCCTCGGCCTCGGGCTTGCCCGGCCGCTGTTGATCGCGGCGGCGCGGATGGTGGTGCAGCTGGTGCTGGTTGGCCTGCTGCTGCGCTGGGTATTCGCGACCGCCTCGCCGGCGGCAACGCTCGTCGTCGTGCTGGCAATGGCCGCGATTGCGGCGCGGGAAGTGGCGGCGCGGCCGCCGCAACGGCTGGTGCGGTTCGGCAACCTCGCGGTCGGCGGCGCGTCCGTCGGCACGGCGACGCTGCTAACGGTGCTGCTGGCACTGCTGACGGCGATCCGGCCAACGCCCTGGTATGACCCGCGCTACGCGGTGCCGCTCGCGGGAATTGTGCTTGGCAACGTGATGAATTCCAGCAGCATCGCGCTCGACGCCGTGCTCGGCGACGTGGTGCGCGAGCGGTCGGCGATCGAGGCGCGGCTTTCGCTCGGCGCCCGCTTCGCCGAGGCGACCGCACCACTGCAACGGCGGGCCATCCGCCGCGCCCTGCTGCCGATGATCAACACGTTCGCCGCCGCCGGCATCATTACGCTACCGGGGATCATGACAGGGCAGATCCTCGCCGGCATGGATCCGCTGGAGGCCTCGAAGTACCAGATCCTGTTGCTGTTTCTGCTCGCGGGCGGCAGCGGCATGGGCGCGGTCGGGACAGTGCTATTGGCGGCGCGGCGGCTGACGGATGGTCGGGAGCGGCTGCGCCTCGACCGGCTGAAGCCCTCCAATGGCAATCGGCTCAGGCGGTGATGTCGGCGTGCGCCTCCTCGCCGACCGCCTCGTCGCGGTCCCGCCGGAGCCGCAACTCGACCATGTAGCGCGTCCCCGCGCCTGCCCGGTCATCCACCGTCAGCGCCGCGCCCAATTGCCGCGCGAAGCCGCGGATCAGCGGCCGGCCCAAACCGTCGCGCGGCCCGGTCTCGCTATCGCCACCGCCGGCCGGGATGCCGATGCCGTCATCCTCGATCACCAGCCTCGCAAGTTCGGCGTCGGCGCTGAGTCGGACCGAGACCGTCCCCGGCCGGCCGCCCGGAAAAGCGTATTTGATCGCGTTGCTGACGGCCTCAGTCACGATCAGCGACAGCGGTACCGCCTGATCGCTCGACATCTGCAGATCGTCCGCCTCGATCAGCAGGTTGATGCGGCCGTCGGACGGCTGACCGAACGCGGTAAACAACTGTTCGCACAACTCATGGATGAAGCTCCGCATCGTGATCGAGTGCAGCCCGCCCTCGGCGTACAGGTGCCGGTGCAGCGTCGCGAGCGCACGCACCCGGTCGCGGGCCGACTGAAACTCGGCCCTTGCTTCCGGCAGCCGAAGGCGGCTCGCCTGTAGATTGAGGAGCGAGGCGACAATCTGCAGGTTGTTCTTCACGCGATGGTGGATCTCACGCATCGCCAGATCCTGCGCCTCCAACGCGCGCCGGAGCTCCATCTCGCGCGTGTCGAGCGTGCGGATCGCGTCGTCGAAGGCGCGGATCAGTTCGGTGATTTCGGTTGGGTCGTCGTCGCGTCCGATCGTGGGAAACGATCCGTGCCGGGTCCAGCAAGCGACCGCGCTCTTCAGCCGCGTCACCGGCGCGACAACGCCACGCTCGGTGCCGATCGTGACGACAACGGCCACGAATACCAACGCCGCGGCGAAAACGGTCCATTCCAAAAGGGAAAGCGATCCGGGGTGCCGAACGGCCACGATGGCCGCCAGGAGAACGCCGGGCGCGGCTGCCAGTAGAAGCAGCGGCAGCACCCGCATGCGAACCAATCTGGGACTTCTCATAGACCTCTTGACTGCGCCGGCCGCGACAGTGCGACCGGATCGGATTACGACCCCCGGTCCTCTCCGATCAAACGCAGCAGACTTTCAGGAATGGGTTCATTTGCAACGCTGTCGAATAGTTGATGAAGGCCACGGTTGAGCCACACGTCGAACGCGGCATCGACGGTCGCGTCATCGATGGGCTTGACCTCGACCGGCTTCTCTTTCCGCTTATTCATGCCGACGTGTTTCATTTTAACGACGGTCCCAGGGGCGGCGACGCGACGTCATGCGATCGCACATGACCTATCGGTCACCACCCAACTTGTAGCGGCTGATCAAGGTTTACAACAACTCTACGTCAACACGCGCCGGGAGCGGCGCGCGAATGAGGCGGCGAAGGTGGTTGGTGCCCTCGAGCGAAGCGACATCGCCGCCGTCGTCGCGGGCGGGAGCGTCGCCGAGCAACCAGGTCTCGAGCTGGCGGCGGGCCCGGAACACGCGGCTCTTCGCGGTCCCGATCGCGCAGCCGGTGGCGTCGGCCAGCGCCTCATAGCTCATGCCGTGAATGACGACCATGATCAGTGCCTCCCGCTGATCGGCCGGCAGTCGGGCGATCGCAACCGCGAGCTCCTTCAGCGCAAGCCGGTCCTCGTGGGCGCCATTGGTCGCAAAGGCGGAGGACGGCACATCGTCGATGTCAGTGGTGTCGCGACGTTTACGAAGGTTGGAGATGAACCTGTTGCGCAGGATCCGGTGCATCCACGCGGCGAAGTTGGTTCCGGGAATGAAACTGCACTCGGCCGAGAGCGCGTTGCAGACCGCATCCTGAACCAGGTCGTCCGCCGCCGCCCGATTGCGGGTCAACGCCAGCGCCTGGACGCGCAGTTTCGGCAGGATGGCAATGATCTGACTTTGGAACGCGGCAGTCGCCATGCACGATCTCCTCGATTGGCAAGCAGCGATTGGAAAGAAAATGGACGGGGGGCGAATGTGGATGCCTCACGAATGCGCGAGGCCAGAAGCGGCTGAATCGCGTCTCAGCCTGTCCTGGCGGCCGCCAGGCGGGCACGGGCGCGGGCGACGCGCGCCTTCATTGTGTTGACCGGCACGTCGCAAATCGAAGCCGCTTCCTCGAGGCTCATGCCCTGCGCGCCGACGAGCACGAGCGCCTCGCGCAGCACGGGCGACAACGTCCACAGCAGCCGTTGCAAGTCGACAACGTCGCTATGCCCTTCCTGCCGGCCGGGCGCGGCCTCATCGTCCGCGACAACCTCAGCCATGACGCGCCGCTCCGTGCGCCGGCGACGCTCCTGCTCATAGAAGACATGTCGCACGATCGTGAACAGCCACGGCTTCAGCGCGGCGTCCTCCGGCAGACGCGCGACGGCCGGCAAAGCCCGCACCAGCGTCTCCTGCACAACATCGTCAGCCGCCACCGGATCGCGCACGAGGAACCGCGCGAAAGCGCGCAGATCGGGTATCATAGCGACGATTTCGCCCCGGAAGCTCCGCGCCGTGACGGGTAGCGCCGGGGCCGAAGCTGTGGTTGTGGTGTCCATGAACGCGGCAACTTGTTCCCATGACGGCAGCCGCCGCAAGCCCGCGCCGTCCACGCAGTCGATGTCGAGAGGAAAGGTCCGGAATGCAATCCCCCGCCCGCGAGCAGCTGATCCGCGCGCTTCCGTACGCTCGCCGCTACGCCCGCGCGCTCTCCGGCAGCCAGGCGCGCGGCGACGCGCTGGTGGCTGACGCGCTGAAGGACTGGATGGCAGCCGAACAAGCGCGCGACGCGGCGCCGAACGATGAACGCGGGGAGACGAGCCCGCGGTCGGAGCTTTATTACCTCGTCACGCGCCGCTTCGACCGCGAGCAGGAAGGCGCCGACGACACACGGCAGAGCGGATTGTCACGGCTGCAACGTCAATTACTGCTACTCACCTCGCTCGAGGAAATGGCGGTCGATGAGGCGGCAGGTGTGATCGGGGTCGATCCCGAAGGCGCGGCCGACATGCTCGGCGATGCGCGCGCGCGGCTGCGCGACGCGGCCGCGACCGACGTGCTGATCATCGAGGACGAGCCGATCATCGCGATGGATCTGGAGGAGCTGGTGCAGACCTGCGGCCACCGCGTCGTCGGCGTCGCCAGCACCGAGGAGGACGCCGTCAAGATCGCGAAGAAGTCGCAACCGGGCCTGATCCTCGCCGATATCAACCTCGGCTCCGGCGGCACCGGCACGTCCGCGGTCGCGCGGATCTTGCGCGATCATCACGTACCGGTGATCTTTGTCACCGCCTACCCCGAACGGTTGCTGACCGGAGAGGCGCTGGAGCCGGCGTTCATCATCACCAAGCCGTTCGACCCGATGACGCTGGCGATTGCGACGTATCAAGCAGTAACTGGCGGCGTGCCGCTCGACTGATCGCGGGGAAGCAACCGCGCCGAGGGCGGCGCGCTCTTGAGGTTCGACTTTCGAGCGGGGCGGGCAGGTCAAGATACGCAGGATGGACACGAAACTTGACCATGCCCGCGCAGCACGGCCCGCGCCCGTAAGCACGACAGAAGACGTCGCGCGGCGTCCTTCGATTTATGCGGTGCATCCGCTGCTTGCCGGCGACCTGCCGCGCTGGCCCGAGTTGCTTGCGCACGTCGCGCGGATGGGCTTCAGCCACGTTTCCATCGCGCCGCCGTTCCGACCGGCGGCGTCGGGCAACATCTTCCTCGTCGCCGATCACAACCATCTACATCCGCGCATCGCGACCGGCGACGCGGCGGCGGCGTCAGTCGGGCTCGCGTCGATCATTGCCGCGGCGCGTGGCGCCGGTCTCGTGCCGTTGCTGGACGTGCCGCTCGACCATGTCGCGGCCGATGGACCGCTCGCGCGACGCGCGCCGGAGGTGTTTGAGACGAACGTCGTCGACACGCTCGACCCGCGCGGCGATGCGGCGGACCTCGAAGGCGCACGCACGCGCGACAATGCTCCAGCCGCCATCGACTGGTGGGCCGCGCGGCTCGCCGTATGGCGCGCGGCCGGGTTCGGCGGGTTCCGCCTGATCGGCCTGTCACGGCTTAGCGCTGCGTTCGTCCACGGCCTCGTCGGCCGCGTTCGCGAGACCGATCCCGATGCGATGCTGATCGGCTGGACGGTCGGCATGTCGTCGCTGTCGCGCGCGGCGCTCGCCGGCGCGCGGTTCGACTTCGTCGCGTCCTCGCTGCCGTGGTGGGATTTCCGCGCCGGCTGGCTCGCCGAAGAGGTGGCGATGCTCGACGCGATCGCGCCCACGCTCGCCGCGCCCGAGGCGCCATTCGCCCCGCGTCTGCCGAGCATCCTCGGCCTGACCGACGCCGCACACGCGACAGAGCGCGCCCACGCGTATAGCCGCGCGCTCGATTTCGCGGCGGCAACCGGGGCTGCGCTCCTGGTCCCGATGGGGTTCGAATACGGCGACCCGCACCCGCTCAGCCCGGCGTCAGGCACGTACGCGTCGTTCGCGTCGCTTGCCACCGCGCCCGTGCTTGATCTCACCAACGCGGTCGCGCACGCCAACTCCGAACGCCGCGCGAACGGAACGATTGCCCGCGCGCAGCGTCCCCTGCTCGGCCCCGGCGAACCGGCGGTCGCCATGCTCGGCACCGACGCGGCCGATGCGCGGTTCGCCGGGCGCGCGACCATCGTGCTCGCCAACGGCATGCTTGACCGCGCGACGACGCTTCCCGCATCGCGCCTTCTCCCGGCGCTCGGCGACCGCTTCCCTCGGTTCGAGCGCATCGGCGGAGCGTCCGACGACGTCGCGACGCTCCGCGCGGGTGACGAGGTCACACTCGCGCCCGGCGAGGTTACGGTGTTTGCCGCCGGCGCGGTCGAGACGCCGCCGGCCGCTGCCACGCCCGATGTGGAGGGAGCGACGCAGGCCGGCCATGCGCCGCGCTACGCAATCGAGGCCGTACGGCCATCGGTCGATGACGGACGTTTTCCCGTGAAACGACTGGCGGGCGAGACGGTCGTTGTCGAGGCCGACATCATCCCGGACGGGCACGAGGTTCTCGGCGCCGCACTACGCTATCGCAACCAGGGCGACGACGACCAGTGGACCGAGACGCGGATGCGCCCGCTCGGCAACGACCGCTACGCCGCCGACCTGCCGCTCGATGGGACGGGCACCTTTGTCTTCGCGATCGAGGCGTGGCGCGATGCGTTCGGCACATTCCACGACGAGCTGTCAAAGAAGGTCGCGGCCGACGTGCCAACCGCGCTCGAGGTCGAGGAAGGATACCGGCTGGTCGCTAGCATGGCGCACCGGAGTGCCGCCGTCGCTGCGCTATCCGCCATGCTGAATGATGTGGGCGAGGAGATGCGGCGCGAGGTGCTGCTGTCGGCGCCGACTGTGGAGACAATGGCGGCGGCCGATCCGCGCCCATTCCGTGTCGTTTCCAACGAATACACGGTCCTGGCCGAGCGGCCGGGGGCGGCGTTCGCATCGTGGTACGAGGTCTTCCCACGCTCAATGAGCGATGACGTTACGCGGCATGGCACCTTCGCAGATGTCATCCGCCACCTGCCCCGCATCCGCGCGATGGGGTTCGACGTGCTCTATTTCCCGCCGATTCACCCGATCGGCCGCGCCTTTCGCAAGGGCCGCAACAACACCCTGACGCCCGCGCCGGACGATCCGGGCAGCCCATACGCGATCGGGTCGGAGGATGGTGGGCACGACGCAATTCACCCCGAGCTCGGCGATTTCGAGCAGTTCCGCGCCCTGATCGCCGCCGCCCACGCGCACGGGATTGAGATCGCGATTGATTACGCGATCCAGTGCTCGCCCGACCATCCATGGCTCCGTGAGCATCCAGAGTGGTTTGCGCACCGGCC
>CAYSTX010000092.1:0-12805 GCA_964434035.1 uncultured Acetobacteraceae bacterium | reverse complement strand
CATAATGTTCGGGGGCGGCAGTGAGGCGTGTGGGCTTAGTCGGCGCGGGCAACATAGCCCGGGTCCACGCCGAGGCGTTGAGACGCCTGCCAGGCGTAACGGTTGCCGCCATTATCGATCCCAATGAGGCGTCCGCGCGGACGCTGGCGTCGTGGTTGGGCGGCGCGCCGGCAATCTTCGCCGACGCCGAGGCCGCGATCGCGGCCGGCGCGATCGACTGCGCGCACGTGCTGACGCCCCCCGACCTGCACGCGCCGGTTGCGAGCGCGCTGCTGTGGGCCAGGCTGCCCACGTTGATCGAAAAGCCCCTCGCGACCGACACGGCGGATTGCGACGCGCTGATCGCGGCGGCTTCGGTCTCCGGCGCGACGCTCGGGGTCAATCAGAACTTCGTGCATCATCCTGCCTTCGCGCGGCTGCGGCGAATGGTCGAGGCGGGCAAACTTGGCCGGCCGCGCTCGGTCTCCTGCATCTATAACGCCGCCTTGCGGCAGCTTGCGGCGCGGCAGTTCGGGCATTGGATGTTCCACGCGCCGGGCAACATCCTGCTGGAACAGGCGGTGCATCCGCTGTCGCAGATCGCCGCCCTGGCCGGGCCGATCGGCGACGTGCGCGCCGTCGCCGGCCCCTCCGTTCCCATCGGCGATGGTCAGCGCTTGCAGCCGACGCTGGATGCACTTCTGACGGGGCGGGATTTGCCCGCGCAGCTTCGCTTCGTGGTCGGCGCCGCGTTTCCGTTCTGGCAGGTCACGGTCGTATGTGACGACGGGGTCGGCGTGGCCGACATCCTCGCCAACCGGGTGCTGACCTACAGCCGGACCCGCTGGCTCGAACCGGTGGACGCGGCCCTGTCCGGCCTCGCGAGCAGTGGCGCGCTTTTGCGCGATAGCATCCGCAACGCCGTCCATTACGGCGGCAGCACGCTTCGGCTAAGGCCGCAAAGCGATCCTTTCTACCAGAGCATGCTCGGCAGCATCGGCGCGTTCCACGCGGCGCTCGACGCCGGGCACGCGCCGGAGCTCGACGGGGCGTTCGGTCGGATGCTGGTGGACGTGTGCGAGCGGATGGCCGCCGACTCCTATCCGGCCGCTGCGGTCGCGACGACGGTCCCGGTGCCGGCCAATGACACGGCCGAACAGAACGCGGCCGCGGCGCCGGATATCGTCGTGCTCGGCGGCACTGGCTTCATTGGATCCTATGTCGTCCGCGCGTTCCTGGACGCCGGCCACAGCGTGCGGGTGATGGCGCGGAGCACGCGCAACCTGCCGCCGCTCTATGCCGATCCGCGCGTCACCGTGACGCGCGGCGACATCCGCGACGCCGATAGCGTCCGCCGTGCGGTCGAGGGCATGGCGGTCGTGGTCAACCTCGCGCATGGCGGCGGCGGCGCCGATTATTCGGCGATCCGGGCCGCGATGGTCGGCGGCGCGGAAACGGTCGCTCGCGCCTGTCTCGCCGCGGGCACGCGCCTCTTGTTGCACATCGGCTCGATCGCCTCGCTCTATCTCGGGCCGCAACCGACGCCGATCACCGGACAAACGCCGCCCGACCCGCAAGCCGAGCAGCGGGCAGATTACGCACGCGCCAAGGCCGAGGCGGACCGGATGCTCATCGATATGCATGCGCGGGACGGTTTGCCGGTGTGCATCCTTCGTCCCGGCCTCGTTGTCGGCGAGGGTACATCGCCGTTTCACAGCGGCATCGGTTTCTATAACAACGATCAGCATTGCGTCGGCTGGAACGACGGGCGCAATCCGCTGCCGTTCATCCTCGCTGAAGACGTCGCCTCCGCTATCGTTGCCGCCGCCAACCGGCCGGAGACGGTGATTGGCCGCTGCTATAATCTGGTCGGCGATGTACGCCCGTCGGCGCGCGAGTATATAGAAAATCTCGGCCGCGCCCTCGGTCGCCCGCTCCGCTACCATCCGCAATCGGCTCGCAGCCTCTGGATGGGCGAGGTCGGAAAGTGGCTGGTCAAACGTGCCGGCGGCCGCCACTCGCCGATGCCGTCGCAGCGCGACATCCTCTCGCGCGGGCTGATCGCACAGTTCGACTGCACGGACGCCAAGACCGATCTCGGCTGGTCGCCGATCAGCGATCCGGCGGTGTTCGAGGATCGCGCGATCCATCCGCACGTCGCCTGATCGGGGCGTGGGCCGCGTGTCGATGACCGCGCCGCCGCGCCAATTGCTGCATGTCTTCGCGACCTTTGCGACGGGCGGACCCCAGGTTCGTTTTGCAACGATCGCCAACCATTTCGGGCCGCGCTACCGCCACGCGGTCGTCGCCATGGACGGCAATACCGCCTGCCGCGAACGGCTCGACCCGGCGCTCGACGTTACCTTCCCAACGATCGACATGCGCAAGGGCGACACGCTTGGCAATCTCCGCCGCTTTCGCGCCGTGCTGCGGGCGACGCGGCCCGACGCGCTGATCACAAACAACTGGGGCTCGATTGAATGGGCGATGGCGAATGCCCTGCCCCTCGCCCGTCATATTCACATCGAGGACGGGTTCGGCCCCGAGGAACGCGACCGGCAAATCCCGCGCCGCGTCTGGACACGCCGGCTGCTGCTGCGGCGAAGCACCATCGTTTTGCCGTCGCGCCGCCTCCTTGAGATCGCGAACACGATCTGGCGCCTCCCGCCGTCGCGGCTGGTCTACCTGCCGAACGGCATCGACCTCGACCGCTTCGCATCCGGCCGACCGCCGCGCAGCCCGGGGGCACCGGTCGTGGTCGGCACCGTCGCCGCGTTGCGGGCGGAAAAATCCGTCGGTCGGCTAATCCGCGCCGCCGCGGTCACATCCCCGCCGGTCTCGCTCCTGATTGTCGGCGATGGGCCGGAGCGCCCTGGGCTTGAGGCGCTATCCGCGGATCTGGGCCTCGGCGACAGGGTCCGGTTCGTCGGGCATCAGGCGGATCCACGCCCGTTCCTCGAGCAGATGGACATATTCGCGCTGTCATCCGACACCGAACAGATGCCGCTCTCGTTGCTCGAAGCCATGGCCAGTGCGCTCCCCGTCGCCGCAACCGATGTCGGCGACGTCCGGCATATGCTTGCGCCCGACAACGCGACCGCCGAACTCGTCACACAGCGCGAGGACGCGGCGCTGGCCATGGCGATCGGACGTCTCGCGGACGACGCGGCGCTCCGCGCGCGGCTCGGTCAGGCGAACCGCGCCCGGGCGGAAGCGGAGTTCGATCAGCGCCGGATGTTCGACGCCTACGCAGCCTTGTTCGATGGAAGCCACTGAACGAGTGCGGATCGGCATCAGCCGCGCGCCCGACCTCGACGCGCTCGGCCAACGCTGGCGCGCGCTCGAGGCGGATGCCGAGCCAAACGCAACCATTTTCCGCAGCTGGACCTGGGTCGGCGCCGACGCCGCGAACCGCTACACCGACCCGTTCCTAATAGAGGCGAACGAAAGCGACCGGACCGTCGGGCTCGCGCTATTCAACCGCACGCGCGGGCTGCCGTCGCGCCTCCATCTGTCGGAGAGCGGACGCCCCGACATCGACCGCGTATTCATCGAGCACAATGGCCCGCTGCTGGCCCGCGATGCGCCACCCGGCACACTCACGGCGATGCTTCGGCTGTTGCGCGGACGCGCGGCGACGCTCAGCGGGGTTAACACTCGGACGCTCGACGCCGCGAGTAACGCGGAGCTCGCGCCGCGTGTCGTGCAGACGCGCATCGCGCCCTTCGTTGATCTACGGAGCGGCAATTTTCTGGGTGGGCTGAGCGCCAACACCCGTCAACAACTCCGCCGCTCCGCGCGCTTATTTGAGCAGGCTGCGGGCGCGCCGCTCTCAATCGCATCGGCGCCGAACGTTGCAGCCGCAACCGAATGGCTCGACGCGCTCGCGGTCTTTCACCAGCAGACGTGGCAGGCGCGCGGCAAGCCGGGCGCGTTTGCGGACGCGTCTTTCGTTCGGTTTCATCACGCCCTAATCGCGGCCGGACTACCGCGCGGCCAGGTCGAGATGTTGCGGATCAGCGCGGGCGAGACGGTGGTTGGCTACCTCTACAATCTACGCTCGGGCGACCGGGTCCACGCCTACCAAAGCGGCTTCGCGTATGGCGATGATCCGCGCCGCAAACCGGGCCTTACCTGCCATCACCTCGCGATCGAGCGGGCGCAGGCGGAGGGCGTCGCCGTGTACGACTTTTTGGCGGGCGACGACCGCTACAAGCAGAGCCTCGCCAACGGCGCTGCACCGCTGCACTGGGTCACGATCGATCCCATCTGGGCGCCGATCATGCTGGCCCGCCGGGTCAAGGACGCGGTTCGGCGGATCACAGCGTTTCGGCCCAGCCAATCAGCCAACGCACACTCCCCGCCCACGTGAAGTCCCGCCTCGCGGTTGTGCGAATTCATTGGACTGCGGGTGATGGCGACGGCCGGCGCAGCGAGCGTCGAAGGCGGGCCGCCGCCTGCCAAGCGATCGCGGCGGCGCCGCGCGGATGAAGTGGGTTCGCGAGGACGAAGCCGATGCGGCGCCGGCGCTCACGCGTCCAGAACCGCTTGTAAGCATCATCCCCGCGCCCATAGTCGAGTTCGGCGACGTGCTCCTCATCGAGCAAGCGGCGGATCATGACGGCCGCGAGCACCGTACCCGGCGACCAGGCGCGGTGCGCCTCGTCGTGGGCGAGTTTGTGCACCGTCGCCCGTCCGTTGGGCTCCACGATCCAGAGCTGCACCGCGACCGGCTGCCCGTCCTGCCGTAGGACACCGAGGCGCAACATGCCGGCGGCAGCGGCGGTTCGAATGAGGCCGGCGTTGAAGCGGGGAAACGGCTCCGGCTCCTTCCAGCTCCGCGCGTACACGGCTTCGAACGCTGCAATCCCCGTTTCGAGCGCGTCTCCGCCGGTGATCACCTCGACCGCGCACGCGGGATCCGCCTCGGCGCGACGCAGACGACGACGGATCGTCTGGCGCAGCTCGCCGGGGCGCGCGGCGACGTAATCGTCGAAGCCGATCCCCTCGACGCGCTCATGCCAGTTGCCAAAATGCTCGAACGCGAGCGGCGACAGGCCCGCCGACCGCACAGCTCTTAAGAACAGCCGGAGCGCTTGCCACTCGGCCGGGATCGCGTCGAGCCGGACGGTGCCGAACCGCCGGCACGCACGCGCGAACGCTGTCAGCAGTCGTACCGCGTCATCGGGCTCGAGCGTGTCGGCGAGGATGGGTGTCCAGACGCAAGTGTACGGCGTGGTCAGTGCCGACAAACCACGCAGATCACGCCGCATCGGCACGACGAGCGACGCCGCGCCACCGATCGCGCCAACGAGGAACGACGGCGCCTCGCCGGGCGCCAGTCCGTTTGCCTCGACATTGGCGAACCAAGCCGGCCCGCACGCGAACTCGTTCCGCGCCGCGACCTCCATCAATGCGCGGGCCTCCGGCGGCACGTCCGCGAGCCGGCCGTACGATGTCAGCATAGCGTCAGCGGAGGCGATAATACGCAATCCCCAACCACTCATGCAGACCCCAGTAACTAGCCTGCCACCCCGCAACCGACGGCATGAACTCGCTCGCCCGAAACCGTGGACCGGCATCCGGCGGCGTCGGGGCCGGAACGGCGGTCAGTCCGGCCGCGGCGAACGCGATCAAGGCGCGAGGCATGTGCCAAGCGTTCGTAACCACATACACCGAACCGATCCCATCCCGCCGCAGGATGGCGGCGCTGTCAGCGGCGTTCGCCCAGGTATCGGCTGATCGCTGCTCGGTCCACCGGACGGAGCCGCCGAAATCGTCGCGCATCGTATCGGCCATCAGCGACGCGACCGACGGCTTGTCGTCCGCGTGCAGCACGCCGCCGCTGACGAGCACCGGCAGATGTGTGCGCCGTTGTAGCGCGGCCGCGGCGGCGACGCGCTCCAAAGACAGTCGGCCGACCGCGACGCCGGGCAGCCCCATAACGTGGAACTCGTCGCCGCCGAGGACGACGATCGCCGCCGGCGGCGCGGCTCCTGCTGGCACGGCGGGCCAGTCCCGCTCCAGCGACGCCAGCAGCGCCGCCCCGGTGAACGGCATTGCCAGCACAATGAGCCCGGCCACTGCAAGCGCCGCGACCCACAGCCCGACCCGCCGAACACGGCGGGCACCGAACGAGGCGAGTGCGACGCCCGCGGCTGCGACCGGCGCCAGGTTAACCGGCGGGATCAGCAGTGCCGTCGCGAACGTACCGAGCGACATGACGGCCCAGTTCGCCTGATCAGGCGGCGTTAGACGCGCGGAGCCAGTCGAGCACCGCAGTCAAACCTGTCTCAAGCGGGCGCGCCGGCGATAGGCCGAGGATGTCACGCGCCTTGTCCGGCCGGCCGATGGAGTGGCGGATTTCGCCGGCGCGCGGCGGTCCCTGGCGCAGCTCGGGCACGATGCCGGCCAGACGCGCGATGGTCTCGGCGAGCGTGCGGACCGATACGGCGACGCCGGTGCACACGTTGAAGACGGAGGCCCCGCCCACGCGCTCGGCGTGCGCCATCGCGGCCAGAAGCGCGGCGGTGACGTCGGCGACGGCGATGAAGTCCCTCGTCTGCTCGCCATCGCCATAGATCGTCGCAGGCGCGCCCCGCAGCAGGCGGTCGCAGAAGATCGAAATCACGCCCGAATACGGCGAGCGCGGATCCTGACGCGGGCCGTAGACGTTGAAAAACCTCAGGCCGACGCTCGGAATGCCGAACACGGCATGACCGACGCGCGCGTGCTGCTCGCAGCCGAGCTTGTCCGCGCCGTAGGCCGAGAGCGGCGTCGGCGCCGAGGTTTCCGACAGCGGCAGCGCTGGGCAATCGCCATAAACGGCGGCCGACGACGCGTAGACGAGCGGGACCGGGGACGAGCGCGCTCGGATCACGTCCAGGATCGTGATCGTGCCGGACAGGTTGACCGTGTGCGTCCCCGGCCAGTCGCGCACGCCACGCTCAACGGAAGCAATGGCTGCTAGGTGAAAGCATCCATCGGCGCCCTCAAGCACGCCCTCGACGGCGTCTCGGTCCCGGATATCGCCGACGACGAGCGGCACGTCGGCCGGCAGATTGTGCCGATGGCCGGTCGAGAGGTCGTCGAGGACGCGGACCATATGTCCGTCGCGCCGCAGGGCCTCCACCAGATGCGAGCCGATGAAGCCACATCCGCCGGTAACTACGTAAGTCGGCATAGACTCCCCCGTCCCGCTACCGGGTGGTCGCAATACCGCGCGGCGTGGCGCTTTGCCACCGCGAAAACTGTCATTCGTCCGAGGCGGTCGCCGCAACCGTTGCGCGGATGGCGTGCCAGTTGCGGTCAAGCAGCCGGCCGGCGGCGGAGGCGAGACCGGGACCCGCGATCCGGTCCTGAAAATGGAGGCGTTCGTGCCGCGAAATCGGGGCGCCGCGTTCCTCGCTGAGGCGTCTCGTCTGCTCATCCTGCCAGGCAACCGTCAGCCCAACCGAGGACAACACGTCGGCATCGGCCATCAGCGCGCAGAGCTGCGCGAGCGACGGGCGCCCGATGAGCGCCGCCAGCACCGGATGGCGTGCCGCGTTCGCCGGGTACGGTTCACCGAACAGCACGTAATCGGTTACCCGGCGCGCATCCGGGCGAAGAACGGGGTCGGTGATCAGGAGGATCGTGTGCAGGTCCTTAAGGATCGCCACGGGCACGCCGAGCCGGCGCAGCCCTGGGCGCATCCAGCGGAAAGCCCGCTCTTCCAGCCGGTGCGGGCTATCCTCCGCACCGCCGGGCAGCCCGTGTCCACCATCGTGGCCCAGATCGTGCATCGCGGCGGCAAGCAACAGCGTACCCGCCTCGTCGGGTCCGAGCGGCACGGCGCCGGCGCGGTTCTGGGCCGCAAGATCGTCGGTCGCGGAGAGCAGCCACGCGGCATTGATTACGACCTCCCGCGTGTGGGCGAGCGTGTGATAGGCGAGCGACGAGGGGGCCGCGATCAGCACGGCGGCCAACAGCGCGCCGGCCCGGAGTGGCGACGCTGGCGCGATCCCACGGGACGCAAACCCGTCCGCCAGAATTCGCGGCAGGGATGGGCCTTCCCCCCGCAACCAGGCGGCATGCCCCGCGGCGAGGCGCGTCGCGGTCGCCTCCGGTGATTCGTCAGGCTGATAAATCGGCGCCGGTCGACCGAGCCGTTCGTCGACACAAAGATCGGCGAGCGTCGCGGCGACGGCGGCCTCGCCTCGCGCCTGTCGCCACAGGCGCGCGGAAAGCCGCGCCCGATTCAGAACGACCGTGATCTCTTCAGCGAGCGTCATCATCCTACTTTGATCTGCCATCGGAATAGAGTTGTCGATTCCCGAATTAAACTTTGATTAGTCCACTCATTCAGATTTCTAAATGATCTGTCTGATAAAGGCGACTTGTCTCCGCATCCGGTAGTTTCGGTTGTCGGTCGGTTCAGCTTGAGAAACATATTGGTCCGGTTCGTTCCCGCTGGATGTCAGGCACGGGCAAAAAACGATACCTGACGCATTAATTCGTAGCGCTAATGCCGACGTTCGCGCGCAGCGCGTCATCTCGCTACCCGGGTCTTCGCACAGAGGTTGTGCTCCGCCCCTCCCTGCATGCTAAATCGCGACAAGTTGATCGCCAAAACAGCCGTCGCACAGAACCGTGATGCCGTCGAACCCGAGCCAGCGGGACCGGCGGACGAGCCAGGGAACGCATCTATGAACTCCATTCTCGATCCGATTGTTGCAGAGATCCCTCTCGCTAGTCTGATCGATCAGCCCGTCGACGGCGGCACGGTTCTCACGGTCGGGGTTGGCAAAGAATTTGCCACCATCTCCGAGGCGATTGCAGCGGCCCACGACAACGACGTCATCGCCGTCGACGCCGGGACCTATGTCGACAGTTCGAACTATCAGTACCGCAACATCATCACGGCCAAGAACGTCACAATCGAAGGCGTTGGCGGCATGGTCCATCTCGAGATGGGTCCCCAAGGCCTCTGCAACGGCAAAGGCCTGCTCGATGTCGAGAACGGTCTGACGCTCAAGAACTTCGAACTGTCGGGGGCGAATGATGGTGGCACGGGCGGTCCGAACGGCGGTGGATACGGCAACATCGCCGGCATCCGCGTCGACGGCGGTAACCTGACGGTTATCAATTGCTACATCCACAACAACCAGGACGGCATCCTGGACACCGCCGCCCCAGGGACCACCGTCGTCATCGACCACTCGGAGTTCGCCGACAATGGGGCGGGCGACGGGTATTCACACAATATCTACATCAACGCCGCGAACAGCCTCACGGTCACCAACAGCGTCTTCACTGGAGCCTATGTAGGGCACGAAATTAAGAGCCGAGCGGCCATCACAACTATCACGAACAACGTGATCGCCGACGGTCCAACAGGAACGGCGAGCTATGACATCGACATTCCCGACGGGGGTGTCGCCACCATTTCGGGCAACGTCATCGAAAAGGGACCGGATGCCAGCAACAACGGCATCATCCACTACGGTGGCGAGGGCATGCATTCGTATGCGAACAACAGCCTGACGGTCACGAACAATACCGTTATCAACGATGATCCGTATGCCGGTCTGATCTGGAATCAGGCGGCAGCCATCGGTCTCAATGTTACGGCGCAACTGAGCGGCAATACTCTTTACAACGTGAACCCTGCGAACAGCACGGGCGCCGTCAGCGAAACGAACGACACGTATCTGACGGTGCCCACATCGAGCGAGCCCGGTTATTCACTCGCCCTTCCCTACCTCGGCGGGAGCTGCATTACCCCGTGTACGCAGCCGCTCACTCTGACCCTGACCACGAGCGGCAATACCGTTTCAGGCGGCGACACGGGGGCCGTCATCACCGATACCGTCGGCAGCAACACGATCAGCAGCGGCGCCATCGGGATCACGCTGAATGAGGAAGGCACTTACGCAGGCATCACAACGGCCGCCGGTTCGACGAACACCATTACGGTTATTGACCGCAACACCGTTATTAGCGCTGGTAACGACACGATAAACGTCAGCGGCGACTACAGCAGCATTACGGCGAACGGCACAGCGACGATCAACGGAGCCATCAATGGATTCAGCTCCTACTATCTCAACGGCAACGATGTCCTGAACGACCAAGGCTCAGGGCTTGTCTTCGTTGGCGCGACCGCCGTCGCGACGATCAATCAGGCCTCAGGAAATAGCGCGAACGTCACCAAGGCGGCCGGCGGTGTCGTCACTATTAACGAGGGGTCGGGCGGCGGCGCAGTCACCGTATCTGGCGCAGCAGTCACCGCTAACGCTGACGGTAACGGCGTGACCGTATTCGGCAGCAGCAAGGATACCAGCGCCGGGACCATCACCTTCGGTCTCGGCAGCAACGCCGTGACGACCGGAGCCGGCGCTGACGCGTTTGTCTTCGTAAATGGTCAGGGCGGCGGCAACGATAGGATCACTGGGTATCGCGCCGGAACCGACACATTGTCGTTCCAGGGCTTCACCGGTACCGCCGTCTCGTCGAGCGTCTATTCGGGCGGCAATACTCTGGTTACCCTTAGCGACGGCACGCAGATCACGGTCCTCGGGGTCGATCTCTCCTCGCTGGGCGACAGCACCAGTCCGCCGGTGACGACGCCGCCCGTTACCACTCCGCCCGTTACGACGCCGCCCATTACGCAGCCGTCGACCACGCCGACGACGACCACCGACACACTGACGACGCCGAACCAGACGATCCAGGGCGGTGCGTCGGCGCTGACCGTCGTCGACAACTCCGGCGGTAACACGATCATCGGCGGTAGCGGCGGGATCAACGCGACGCTCGGCGCCGGCAGCACTGTCTCCACGGCTGGCGGCGCTTTGGACACTATCTCTGTCTACGCGAGCGACACGGTCGACGCGGCCGGTAACGACGCGATCACGGTCAACGGCCGCTACAACTCGATCAAGGCCACCGGCACATCGACCGTGACGCTGTCGGGCGGGCCGAACACCGTGACGGGCGGCGCTGGCAAACTTACCGTATCCGATACGTTCGGCGGCAATACGATCATCGGCGGTTCGGGCGGCCTGTCGGTGGCCCTAACCGGGATGTATTCGGCCATCACGACCGCGGCCGGCGCGACCGACACGATCTCCGCAACGGGTCGCTCGGTTATCACCAGCAACGGCACCGACGCGATTACGATCACCGGCGATTATACCGACGTCACCGCTAACGGCGCGGCTACGATCACCGCGTCGGACTTCAACACCTTCACGCTGAATGGCGTCGACACATTGGCCGACAGCGGCACTGCGGTCGTCCACGTCGGCGCGCTGGCGAACGCGAGCATCAGCCTCGGGGCGTCGGGTTCGCTGACTGCGGCAGTCAACGCCGGCGCACAGCTGTCGGTCACGCAGGCGCTCGGCTCCGGGACGGCGACCATGACGGTCGCCGGTGGCGCGGCGACGGTCAGTTCGTCGTCAAACGGTATCGACGGTGCCGGCTCGAGCAGCAACTCGGCGGCCGAAACGGTGACATTCGGAACCGGTACGTCGAGCTTTACCGACGGCGCCGGCGCCGTGACCTATGTCTTCGTCAACGGATCGGGCGGCGGTCACGATACGGTCCACGGATATCGCGCCGGCGTCGACACGCTGAGTTTCCAGGGTTTCAGCAGCAGCCCGATCGCCAGCTGGCAGACGGTTGGTAACGATACCGTTGGCACGCTGACGGACGGAACGGTCATCACGTTCACGGGCGTCTCGGTGGCCAACCCGGTCCCGCCGCGGTCGACGCTTACGCTCACGTCGGGCAATCAGACGATCCAGGGCGACAGCGCGGCGCTGATTGTCACGGATTCGTCCGGCGGCGGGAACACGGTCAACGGCGGCACCGGCGGTCTTACGATGCAGCTCGCCTATGGCGATACTGTCACAACCGTTGCAGGCGCAACCAACATCCTCACGCTCTCAAGCTGTGATGTGATCAACAGCGCGGGCATGGATACGCTAACCGTCGGCGGCCTCTACAACAACTTGAACGTCACCGGCACGAGCAAGGTGACGTTGACGGCGGGCGGCAACACGGTGACCGGGGGCGCCGGCCATTTGACCGTCAATGACAGCTTCGGCAACGTCATCAACGGCGGCAGCGGCGGCATGTCTCTGACGGAAACCGGGAATTACGGCACCATCACAACTGTTGCCGGCTCGACGAATACGATCTCGGTCGTTGACCGCAACAGTATCGTCAGCGCCGGCACCGACACGATCACGCTGTCCGGCAATTACACGAATGTCGTCGCCTCGGGCGCCGCGTCGATCACCGAGGCCGGTGGCTACAACACCTTCAGCCTGGCGGGCAACGAGACGCTGACGGCGAACGGGTGGGCGGTCGTCAGCGCCGGGGCCACCGCGAATGCGACCTTGACCGCCGCCGGCGATGGTCAGGTCCACGTGACGCGGGCCAGCGGTGCCACGGTCTCGGTGAACCAGTCCACCGGGAACGGCACGAGCACGACGACCGTTAGCGGCAATTCCGGGACGATCGACGCGATCGGCGGGTCGATCAGCATCACGACCGCATCCGGCGGGTCGAGCACGATCACGCTTGGGGCCGCGAGCGCGAACGTGACGTCGTCGGGAACCGATACGATCACCGGCGGCGCCGGGGCAGCGACAATCACGGCTGGTAAGCTCGGAAACCAGTCGCTCACCTTCGTCGGCGGCTCGGGCATCACGACGCTCACCGCCGGCGCGGGCGCGCTCACAGCGACCGCGGGGTCCGGCAGCCTCAACGTGACGTTCGGGAGCGGCACGGCCTCGGTAACCGCCGGCGCGGGCGACGTGTTCAACTTCGTCAACGG
>CAYSTX010000091.1:1231-12828 GCA_964434035.1 uncultured Acetobacteraceae bacterium | reverse complement strand
TTATCCAGGCTTTCGCGCGCTGGCCGCGCATCTGAAGATCCGTCTGGTTGCGGTGGAAATGGATGAGGAAGGGCTGCTTCCAGACGCATTCGACATCGTCTGCCGTTCGGAAAAGCCCAAGGCCCTCTATTGCACGCCGACGATCCATAATCCGACGACCGCAACGATGTCTGTGAAACGACGGGAGGCGATCGTCGCCGTGGCTCGGAACCACGATGTCCCCATCATAGAGGACGACATCTATGGCAGGCTGGCCCGCCATGCGCCGCCGCCTCTTGCCGCTTTGGGGCCAGAAATTGTCTACTACATCGGCGGTCTCGCCAAATGCGTGTCACCCGCTCTCCGCGTTGCCTATGTGGTCCTGCCGAATCTGCGGATCGCGGCCCGTCTGAGCGGCGCGATACGGGCGATGACGTCCATGAGCTCGCCCCTCACAACGGCCATCGCCACACGCTGGATTCAAAACGGCACAGCAGAAGCCGTCGTGAAAGCAATCCGCAAGGAGGTCATTGCCCGCCAAGAAATCGCCAGGGTCATTCTTCCGCCAGGGGCGTTCGCGGCGGACCCGGAGGGCTTCCACCTGTGGCTGTCGGTTCCCTCGCCATGGACGCGCGCGGAGTTTACCAGTCGATTGCGCGCGGCTGACATTGGCGTGGTCAGCAGCGATGCTTTCGCCCTAGGCAATGCCCCGGAAGCTGTGCGCGTCAGCCTGGGAGCGCCAGTGAACCAAGCCGAGCTTCGCGCGAGCCTCCAGACCATCTCTAACCTCATTGCCGAACAGCCCGCTTTGTCGGCGATGGTCGTTTGAGCTGAGCTTGTCGACTACATCAACCGAAACAAAGCTAGGCCGGAGCGACGACGGCCGCTACCGCTGATGTTCCCATGAAATTAAGCGAGCGGCCCGTACCAGTGATGGTGAGCGGCGTAAGGGCGTATCAGAATTTTTAGTTTCATTCCGATTCAAGGACTCGGCGAATATCGCTGCACAGACTTGAGAGGCGATCCCAATGAAGGACCGCGTCATGGAGCGGTCGAGAATTACCATTCCGGCTCTCAGATCTGACCTCGGCCGCCGCGGTACGCGAACGCGAATCCGTCTGCCGTGGGGCGGCTTGAAACCTGCAAGATACTTATATATGCAGAGGCTACGGCTGACCTGCCTTTCCCAAAGGAGAGATAGATGTCTCGCTTGCCGCTCCGAACGATCGCCGATGCCCCCGACGAGAGTAAGGGGCTCCTGACGGCGGCGGGGAAAACCAACGGCTTCCTGCCGAACCTCCTGCGTATCCTCGCCAATGCGCCTGTGGCGCTCGAAGCGTATGTGACGGTTTCTGGCATCAATGCCCGAAGCTCGCTGCCGCTCATTGAACGCGAGGCTGTCCAGATTATCGCTGCAACCATCCATGGCTGTGGCTTCTGTGTTGCCGGTCATACAGCGATCGCTGAAAAGAAGGCCCGGATGGCCCCGTCGATCATCGGCGCTTTACGGAGCCGTGCATCCGTCGACGACCCCAAGATCAACGCGATCGCGCGTTTCACCGAAGCCGTAATCGCCAGTCGTGGAGCCGTTTCTGACGACGCGCTAACTGTGTTCAGAGATGCTGGCTTCGACGATCAGGCTGCGCTCGAAGTCGTCCTTGGCGTGAGCCTCGCCACATTGTGCAACTTCGCCAACAACCTTGGTCAACCGCCGCTCAATGAGCAGCTTGTCCCTTATCGGTGGACTCCGCCGGCTACTCGCTCGGTAGCGGAATGACTCGTGCGGTGACCAGCGTAGTTGGTGTTCGGCCAGGCGCCGCGTTCAATGCCTGGCTCACTCAGGCGGCGGACGGGCTCGATTCAGGCACCGAACCCGCTACGACAGTCCTGCCGCATATCGTTGGTTCTGGGTTGGCCGCTGCTGGCGTCCCGGTCGGCGCCGGTGGCACGGGAGGCGACATCGTCGATGCCGTGGCCGCGATCTCGGCCGTCGCGAAGGAGTCTATGGCCGCCGCCTTGGTGCTCTGGGGACATCGCACCTACATCGAGTTTCTCCTGCGGAGCCCCAATGCGGCCCTCGCCGAAGAGCTCTTGCCCAAGCTCCTTTCCGCCAGTCTTGCCGGCGCGACGGGTCTGTCGAATGCCATGAAATTTCTGGCTGGTCTGGAGCCTATGCAAGTTACTGCGGAGCGGGACGGGGACACGCTGACCCTGAACGGCAAAATGCCCTGGGTCACCAATCTCCGTCCCGAAGGGTTCCACGTCGCCGTGGCAGTTGACCATAGCGATGGCGGCGCACGAGTCGTTTCCTTGGCGCACGACGACGTCGGGCTCGCGCGTTCGGCGGATCTTCCCCTCATGGCCATCCGGGCTTCCAACACGGCAGCCATCACGTTGACGAACGTTCGGGTAGGAGCCGCACGCGCTCTGCATTCCAATGCGCAGGCGTGGCTACCTCAAGTCCGCCCTGCGTTACTGGGACTGCAGTGCGGCATGTCGATCGGGCTTGCGCGCCGAGCACTTGCGGAGGCCAAGAGCGCGACGGGGTCAGGACGCGCTGTGCTGACGGAGCCGCTCCTGGAGACGGAACGCCGACTCGATCATTCGGAAAACAGTCTCTTCTCGGGACTTCGATCACAGGCGTTCGAGGTGGATGCGGGTCCGCTCTTCGAACTGAGAATTACTCTCGCCGAGATTGTGTCGGTCGCACTCTCGCTGGAGCTGCAGGCCGTTGGTGGCCGCGCCTATCTGGCTGAAACAGGGCGGGGGTTTGCGAGACGTTGGCGCGAGGCCGCCTTTATCCCCGTGGTTACGCCAAGCCTCGTCCAACTGAAAACCGCATTGAGGCAGCGGCGAATGATCGCGGCATGACCGACGGCGTGACAAGCCGACGCGCAGCTCAATAAGAATCATAAACACGAGCAATGCAGCGATATGGCCGGTGCCCACGTGAGCGAGCGGGATTTCTTGAAAGGCGTGACCCGATGCTCAGGCACCTCATCCGCACGGCCCTTCCGGCCGTGGTCATTGCGGCATCGTCTTCTGCATATGCCGTCCCTGTCGCCCCGTCGAACGTCGCTCCCAACGCGGCCGATCCTGAGGCTGGAAGCCGCGCGCACCGTCGCATCCGCGGCAGAAGTGAAGGCGGCGGCCGAACACTGGCCGTGCGTGGTTGCAGTTGTCGACAGCGACGGTCTGCCGATCATCGTCGAGCGCATGGACGACGCAATGGTGCCCGGCGGCGTCTATCTGGCGCCAGGAAAGGCGCGGACCGCGACGCTGTTCCGGCGGCCGAGCAGCGCGTTGGAGGACGCCATCAACGCCCATCGCCCCGCCGCCGAAACGGCGCGAGGATTTGTCATGATGACGGGTGGCGTGCCGATCAGGGTGGATCACCAGATCGTCGGCGCAATCGGGGTGTCGTCCGACACCCCACAGCACGACGAACAAATCGCTAGGGCCGGCGTTGCCGCGTTTTCCCAATGACGATCAGACTCTCTGTCGCGCAGCGCGCGGTCAGTCCGATGCTGATCTTGTTCACGGCATCGACGGGCTGCACATTGACGGTGCTGGATACCAACGTCGTGGCAATTGTATTGCCAACGATCGCGCGCGACCTCGGTGCTAGCTTTGCTGACATCGAGTGGGTCATCAGCACCTATGTTTTGTGTTTTGCGTCGCTGCTGCTGCCAGCCGGAGCGATCGCCGATCGCTTCGGGCGGCGAAAGGTCTTTCTGATCGGGATCAGCATATTCGCTGTGGCATCGTTCCTTTGCGGGCTCGCGCCTTCGGCGGCAGTGCTCTACCTCTCGCGCGCGATTCAAGGTGTTGGCGCCGCCTTCCTCCTCGCCCCTGCGCTCGCCATCATCGGCCACACTTTTCATAGTGAGATCGAACGAAACCGGGCTTGGGGCATCTGGGGCGGCATGATGGGCCTCACGATGGTGCTGTCACCCGTCATCGGCGGCGTCATCGCCTCTGCGCTCGGTTGGCGATGGGCTTTCAACATAAACATCCCGATCTGCGTCCTGCTCTTCGGCGCCGTCACTGTGTTTGTGGATGAGTCGAGAGACGCTGACGCCCGTCGTCTTGATCCTGTGGGTATTTTCTCTTTCTCCGCGTCAATGTTCGGACTGACTTGGGGACTGATCAACGGGCAGGCTATGGGCTGGAGCTCCACGAGCGCGATCTATGGGTTCTGCGCAGGCGCCCTTGCGCTTGTGGTCTTCGTCGTCGCTGAGAGCGTTCAAGGGCGCCCGATGCTCGATCTAACGCTCTTTCGTTTCCCCCGTTTCGTTGGCGCGGTCCTGGCGGTGTTCGCTTACGCCGGCTGCGCCCAGGTCATGGCATCGCTCCTGCCGCTCTTTCTTCAGAACGGGCTCGGCCGCACACCTTTGGCGGCAGGCGTCGGGATGCTGCCCTTCGCGCTGGCGATGCTGGCGCTTCCATTCGTTGGAAGATGGTTAAATGGTCTTCTCACGTCGAGCCAATTGCTCGGCCTCGGCTTGGCGCTCGTGGCGGTCGGCAACGCCGTAACAGGCTGGGGAGCGCATCTTGGTATCTCGACGATCACGATGTGCGGTATGGTAGCTCTCGGCAGCGGTGGAGGGCTGCTCAATGGAGAGACCCAGAAGGCAATTATGAGCGTCGTGCCACGTGAACGCGCTGGCATGGCCTCCGGGATCAGCACAACATCTCGGTTCGCCGGAATCCTTTTAGGTTTTGCCGTTCTCAGCGGTCTCATCGCGACTGTGACGCGGAGTTTTCTGACCCATGCGTCATGCACGGGCGGCCGGTCGTGCGGTTACGCCACGTCATTTGCCGATGCCATTGTGGCTGGGGACCTTCCACGGGCACTGGCCGGACTCACAGATGCCCAGCAGGGGATTGCAATCGTACATGCGAGGCTCGCCTACGCGGCCGCTTTCGGGACAGCCCTCTTCGCGGCGGCCGCGATGGCTGGCGTTTCGGCCCTTACCGTGTTTCTGCTTATGAGCAATCGCACGACAGAGCGTACGCGTACTGAATCGTGACCCGCGCCTCGTCCGTGCAGCAGCTCCCACGGCACCTTCGGGTCATGTACGTTCGCCGCCGTCATCATCAGCGACTGCGTCCGGCACCCTGCCTGCGCGGAAGGTGACGGACGATCGCTTACATGGGGTTCGATTTTGTCGTTTGGAATAAAACTATCTAAGATCTGACTGATTGTCGGTTGCGGCACTCGCCCGATGACCTAACTGGTGCGACGGGCTGGATCGAGCGACGAGCACGCCGTTCATGCTCGAGGTCGCAGCCGTTGCCCGTTCCCTCAATAACTATCATCGGAAGGTGTAATCCCATGCAGAATAGACGACTCGCTGTTGCGACTGGCCTGTCGCCACACGGACGGTTTGTCGCGTCAGCCGCGACGGCGTTCGCATTGCTGATCGCTTTGGCAGCCCTCGGCGATGAGGGCTCGATGGCGTACCCCGCACGGGAGCCTCAGGGTAATGTCCGCACGACTACAGGTCCGTAGCCCGTCAGGGACAGGGATTACCGTGTGATCTCGTAAGAGCCCGTCGACTAAGGAAGATCATGGCGACGCTTTGCAGGCAGTTGCGATGATGAACAACGAGCACACCGATTTGGATGAGCTGCGGAGCGAGGGGCCAGACATGCGCCGCAAGCGGCTCCTGTTCCGGTCTTGGCATCGCGGAACGCAGGAGGGCGATCTCGTTCTCGGCTCATTTGCCGAATCATTCCTTGCCGGCTTCGACAGCACGCGGCTCGACCGGTTCGAAGCTCTGCTCGAGTGCGCCGATGCCGATCTGTTCGACTGGACCACAGCTGATAGCGCACGGCCGCCACAGCACGACCACGACGTGATGCGGCTACTCCGGAGATTCTGCGCCCGGCCCAGCCGAGCACCAAAGCACCACGGATAGCCAGCCCCTGCGCGTCACAACATAGGAATCGCTTACGATGGAACGGCCGCTGTCGCCCTTTATGTTCCCGACCTGGTACCGCTTTCAGTTCACGTCGGTCCTGTCGATCCTGCACCGGATCACCGGCATCGCGCTGTCTGTGGGCTCGATCGTGCTCGCCTGGTGGTTAATTGCCGTGGCGGCCGGCGGCGAGGTGTTCGCGGTGACCCACGCGTTCATCGCGTCGCCGATCGGGCTGCTGCTGTTGTTCGGCTGGTCGATTGCCTTCTTCTACCACCTCTGCAGCGGGATCCGGCACCTCGCTTGGGATGCGGGCTATGGCTTTGAGATCCGGAACGCGCATCGCAGCGCCTACGTCGTCCTTGGCGCGAGGGTCGCTCTGACGGTTCTCGCCTGGCTTTACGTCATCCTGGCTTAGGAGGTTTCGATGGCAGATCGTCGCTCATTGTCGAACGCGACCGCGCTGCGGGACGGATCCGTGCTCCGCCGCGTGCGCCATCTTGGTAGCGCCCGCGACGGGTTGCGGGAGTGGCAAGTGCAGCGCTGGACGGCGCTCTCTCTCATCCCGCTCGGGCTCTATTTCGTCGCCTGTTGAAATATCTCGACTGCTCCTGATTGTGCGCATGGTGAACGCCCCCGAACGTCCGCCTTGGCCACACAGACGCCAACGGCGCAGATTCTGTGCTGTTCTCTTTGCGCCGATCGCCTTGTTGGTCGCGACGGCGCGCGCCGCGCCTCCGCCACCCGCGGTGACGGTCGTGCCGGTCGAGGTGCGGGACGTCGCACCCGTGCACACCTTCCCCGGCCAGGTGCAGGCGATCCAATCCGTCACCCTCGTGGCGCGGGTGTCCGCCTTCGTGGACAAGGTCGTGTTTCAGGAGGGCAGCTTGGTCAAGTCCGGCCAGTTGCTGTTCCAGCTGCAGCAGGGACCGTTTCAGGCCGCCGTAGAGCAAGCCCAGGGCGCGCTCAAGCAGGCCGAGGCGACGCTGCTCAATGCCCAGCTCAACTACGAGCGAGACTCGCACGCGGGCAACCTGGCGATCAGCCAGCAGCAGTTGCAGCAGGACGTATCGGCGCGCGATGTCGCCGCGGGCCAGGTGACTTCGTCTCGCGGCGCCCTGGAGACGGCCGCAATCAACCTGAGCTACTGCACCGTCACGTCGCCCATCGATGGGCGCATCGGCAAAGCGCTCGAGACGGAAGGCAACCTCGTCAGTCCGACCACCGGCCCGCTCGCCACCGTCGTGCAGGTGGACCCGATCCGCGTCGCCTTCTCCGTTGCTGACGCGCAGCTCCTCGCGGCGCAGCAAGCCGCCAAGAAGACGCAGCAACAGCTCTCCGATGCTGTCACGCTTGACGTGCAGCTCCCGGATGGCGCCGCCTACAGCCATCCGGGCAAGATCGAGTTCATCAATAACCAGGTGGACGCCGGGACCGGCACGCTCACCGTCTTTGGTCGTTTCGAGAACCCCGAAGGGTTGCTCATCCCCGGTGCCTACGTGACGGTCTTGGTGCGGCGGACCAAGCCGGACAGGCGCCCGCTCGTCCCTGTCCAGGCGGTGCAAAACGACCAGCAGGGCCAATTCGTGCTGCTGGTGGGTGCGGACAACAGGGTGGAGCAGCGCCAGGTCAAGACCGGCCTGCAAGTGGGCCAGGACTTCATCGTCAACGCTGGCCTTACGGGCGGGGAGCGCGTCATCACGGAAGGCGTGCAGAAGGTGCATCCGGGTGAGGTGGTGAACCCGTCCACGCCCATCGTCCTGCCCGGCGGCGGCGCGTCGCCGAGCGGTTCGCCGGCCGTCAAGGGCTGAGCGTGCTCTCCGGCTTCTTCATCAACCGGCCCAAGTTCGCGATCGTCATCGCGGTCGCCATCGTCATTGCCGGGGCGATCTCGCTCTTGATCATCCCGATCTCGCAATACCCGAACCTCGTGCCGCCAACAGTCAACGTCACGACGACCTATCCGGGGGCGGACGCGGACGTCATCCAGAACACCGTCGCCGAACCGATCGAGGAGCAGGTGAACGGCGTGGAGGGTGCCCTTTACTACGGCAGCACCAGCTCCAGCGCCGGCACATACACGCTCACGGTCACGTTCGCCCTCGGGACCAATCCCGACATCGACCAGGTGGACGTCCAGAACCGGGAAGCGCAGGCGACGGCCCAACTCCCGCCCACGGTCGCGCAGGAAGGGGTGATCGTCACCAAGCAGTCCAGCAACTTCGTTCTGGCAATAAATCTATATTCCCCGGACAACCGCTACGACCAAGTGTTCATCTCAAACTACACCGACATTAACCTGGAATACCCGCTGGCACGCATCCCCGGCGTGAGCAACGCGACCGACCTGTCCGACCTGAAATACTCGATGCGCGTGTGGATGGACCCGGTGAAGATGACGGCGCTCGGGATCACCGCCCAAGACGTGGTCAACGCCATCGCGTCGCAGAACATTCAGGCCGCTGCGGGGCAGATCGGCACGCCGCCGATCACCAGCGCGCAGCAGCGTCAGCTCACCATCGTGGCGCAGGGCCGGCTGCAGACGGCGCAACAGTTCAAGGACATCATCATCAAGACCGGCCCGCCGAATGGCGTGGTGCGGGTCGGCGACGTCGCAAGCGTGGAGCTGGGCGCCCAGCAATACACCGCTTTCTCCCACCTCAACGGCATCCCCTCGGCGACGCTCGCGATCTACCAGCTGCCGAATGCGAACGCACTGCAGATTGCGCACGCGGTCAAAGCGCAGATGGCGCAGCTCTCCAAGAGTTTCCCGCCGGGGCTGAAATACAAGATCGTCTACGACTCCACGAATTTCGTGACTGCGACGATCAGCGAAATCGTGCGGACGCTGGCGATCACCTTCGTACTGGTCGTGGGCGTGGTGTTCCTGTTCCTGCAGGACTGGCGGGCGACGCTAATCCCCACCTTCGCGATTCCGGTCTCCCTAATCGGCGTCTTCGCCGCGCTCTACGCACTTGGTTACAGCGCCAACACGATCTCGCTGTTCGCTATCGTGCTGGCGATCACGCTGGTCGTGGACGACGCCATCGTCGTGGTCGAGAACGTGTCGCGCAACCTCGAAGAGGACCCGAACCTCCCCATCGCGGAGGCGACGGAGCGCGCCATGCGACAGATCACCGGACCGGTGGTCGCGACCACCCTGGTGCTGGTCGCCGTGTTCGCACCGGTCGGCTTCCTGCCCGGCATCACCGGCGAGCTCTACCGCCAATTCGCCGTAACTATCTGTGTCTCGGTGCTCATCTCCGCGCTGAACGCGCTCACACTCAGCCCGGCGCTCTGCCGCCTCATCCTGCGGCCGCCGAAGAAGGCGCATTTCCGCCTCTTCCGCTGGTTCAATTTCGGCCTGGACTGGACGCGCGGGCGCTACGGGGGCGCAGTGAGCTGGTTGTCGCGCCACCTTGCGCTGTCTTTCCTGGGCCTCGCCGCCGTGTTCGTGCTCGCGGGCTTGCTGTTCCAGGGATTGCCGACCGGCTTCATCCCGTCAGAGGACCAGGGTTACTTCTTCGTCAACATCGCTCTCCCGGAGGGCGCGTCGCTGGAGCGTACACAGGCGGTGGTAGGTCAGGTCGGCGAGCTGGCGCGCAAGGACCCCGGCGTCGCGAACGCGATCGAACTGGCGGGATTCAGCGTCGTCACCGGCACCAACCAGGCGAACGGCGGCACAGTGATCGCGGTGCTGAAGCCGTGGGCCGAGCGCAGTTCGGAGCGCGAGTCCGCGACCGGGATCATCGCGGCGCTGACGCCGCAGCTCAACGCGCTTCCGGCAGCGAGCATCGCGGCCTTCAACCCGCCGGCCATCCCCGGAATTGGCAAGACCGGCGGCTTCGACTTCGAGCTGGAGGCGCGCGCCGGCCAGGACGTGACCAACCTCGCCGCGACCGCCCGAGGCCTGATCTTCGCCGCCAATCAGGACCCGGATATCACCGGCGTATTCACCTCCTTCTCGGCGACGCAGCCGCAGATTCGACTCGAGGTCGACCGCACCCAGGCCGAGATCTTAGGCGTCGAGCCGGCCACGATCTACAGCGAGCTGCAAGCGCATCTCGGCTCGGAGTTCGTCAACGACTTCAACCTGCAGAGCCAGGTGTTCCAGGTAATCGTGCAGGACGCGGCGCAGTACCGCGGCCAGGTTTCCGACATCCTGAACCTGTACGTGCGGAGCACCGCGGGCGCCATGGTGCCGCTGCGCAGCCTGGTGAAGGTCTCGACCGTGCTCGGGCCCGACGTCATCACCCGCTACGACCTCTATCCCTCCGTGGAGATCTTCGGACAGCCGAGACCCGGCAAAAGCTCCGGACAGGCGATGGCGGCCATGGAGAAGCTGGCCGCGGAGCACTTGCCTAGCGGCTACGGATACGATTGGACCAGCCTCTCCTATCAACAGATTCAGGCGGGCAACACCTCGACCTATGCCCTCATCTTCTCGCTCGTTTTCGCGTACCTGTTCCTGGTGGCGCAGTACGAGAGTTGGTCGTTGCCAATCTCGATCATCCTGTCGGTTTCGAGCGCGGCACTCGGTGCGTTGATCGCCTTGTATGCGCGCAACTTCCCGTTGGACGTGTACGGGCAGATCGGTCTCATCCTGCTGGTGGGCCTCGCCGCCAAGAACGCCATCCTCATCGTTGAATTTGCGAAAACCCGCCTCGAGGCCGGCGAGAGCGTGCGCCAGGCGGCGCTGGACGGCGCCGAGACCCGTTTTCGCGCCGTGCTGATGACGGCGTTCGCGTTCATCTTCGGCGTCGTGCCGCTGGTCGTCGCATCGGGCGCCGGCGCCGGGGCGCGCCAGTCGATCGGCACGACGGTGTTCGGCGGCATGATCCTCGCCACGCTCCTGGGCATCGTGTTCGTGCCCGTGATGTTCGTGGCCTTCGAGTTCCTCGCGCAGGCCGGCTCGCGGCTCAGCCGGGGCCGGGGCGACCAGCGTAAGGAGGCGGGCGAGTAGGAGCGGGTGTCGCGCCTGTAGAGGCTGCGCGCTGCGCAATCGGATTCACGAGAGAGCTGTTATCTTCGCTTCGCGCCGGGCCAGCAACTACTCTTATCGAGCGCACGAACAAGCCACGACCGAAGCTGTCCAACGGGAATGCGCTCATGCGCCCTCGGCGTGGCTACGGGAAAATCGAAACCGTGGAACAATGGGATCGTCGGTTGGGTGCCCCCGATTTGAACGTGCCAATCGCAATATGGCGGCGTGGAGACGGCGCGGCTGGCGCAGGCGGGCAAGCACCTCGTCGAGCGGGTGATCGATGCGCAGGCCATTCCCGCGACCGTGCTGAGGCCTGCCTACTTCATGCAGAACGATCTGGTGTTCCGGGACGCGCTGAAGGCGGGCATCTATCCGCAGCCTGTCGGCGGCGTGGGGGTCGCGATGGTGGATGCCCGGGACATCGCCGATGCCGCCGCGGCGGAGCTGCTGCGCCGGGAGCAAGCACCCCACCCACTGCCCCGCACCACGATCGAGCTCGTCGGCCCCGACACGCTGACTGGGGCGGACGTGGCGGCAATCTGGGCCTCGGTGCTGGGACGGGAGGTCCGCTACGGCGGCGATGATCTCGCAGCCTTCGACACTCAGGCGGCCAAGATGCTGCCGGGCTGGATGGCACACGATCTCCGCACGATGTTTCGGGCTTTTCACCGGTTCGGGATGGTGCCCGGCAACGACAGCCGTGCGACACT
>CAYSTX010000091.1:0-1131 GCA_964434035.1 uncultured Acetobacteraceae bacterium | reverse complement strand
TTCCCTAGGGGTAACTTCCGCGCCGTTTCCGCATCGGTGGCTTCTTCGAAGAGGAACTTGGGAGAACGATCATGAGTGAGACAACTGGCTCTGCTACGTACCGTCCGCAATTGGTCGGCTTGAACCATCTGGCGCTCGAGGTCGGCAACGTAGACGAGGCGCTGGCCTTCTACGGGCGTATCTTCAGTTTCAAACTGCGTGGCCGAACTTCCAATTCAGCCTTTATCGACATGGGAGATCAGTTCATCGCCCTTATGGAGGGACCGGTCCGGGCGGAGCGCAGCCATCGCCACTTCGGCTTGGTCGTGGATGACCGGAGTTCGGTCCGACAACTCGCCCTCGAAGCAGGCGCCGAATTGGTGGATGGGCCGTTTTTGGACTTCCTCGATCCTTGGGGCAACCGCGTCGAGGTTGTTGAGTATGCCGATGTCCAGTTTACGAAGGCACCTCAGATCCTGCACGGAATGGGACTGGACCTCTCCAAGAGCGAAAAGGCGCAGCGCGAACTTGCCCAAAAAGGCATGGCCGAGGAGGCATCACCATGACCGAAACTGACAAGTTTGGACGGAGCAGGCGCTGACCTGATGCGGCGTGCGCTTGTCCTGTCGGCCGACCACGAACGACGCCTGACTCATTTGCCTATTTCGGTCCATGCTCCGGCGTCGTTAGCTCGGGGGCCATGGCCGGAATCAAGGCATCTAAGTCGTTCGACCGCCGGAAGATCCTACTTAGCTTCGGCTGCGAAGGGCGCCATTTCAGGCGCCTTGGCTAGGAGCGCGTCATGACACGACTTAAAGAGCTTGCCATGGAAGCTCATGGAGGCCTTCAGCGCTGGCGGCATTTCGAACAGGTCTCCGCTGATCTCGTACAGGGAGGCGTCCTGTGGCCTCTGAAGGGCCAACCGCAGACGCTTGAGCGTACTACCGTTACGGTAGGGCTGAGGAAGGAGTGGGCCTCGCATGAACCATTCGGAGCCGGCAATCGCCGCTCGCGGTTCGAGCCCAGCCGGGTTGCCCTCGAAGCCAGCGACGGAACCGTTCTTGAGGAGCTTCTGCAACCCCGCGCAAGCTTCGCCGGCCACACGCTTCAAACAACGTGGACAGAGGTGCAGCTGGCCTATTTCGCCGGCTG
>CAYSTX010000090.1:9678-12928 GCA_964434035.1 uncultured Acetobacteraceae bacterium | reverse complement strand
GGCTCGGTCGGCACGCGGTTGTGCAGCTTACCCGCCATGTAGTCGGCGAACGAGGCGCCGGCCACGTCGTGATAGACGCCGTCGCGCAGCACGAAATACATCGGGACGCAATCGACTAGCCAGTTCACGTAGGCCGTGAAGTCGAACCCGGAGTCGAGCATGACCGCCGGGATTCCCGAGCGTTGATTGTCGACGTCAGTCCAGACGAGGCAGCGCTGCGACAGTAGCCCGTTCGGCCGCCCCTCGGTGAACGGCGCGTTGGCGAACAGCGCGCTCGCGAGAGGCTGAAGCGCCAGTGAAACCCGGAGCTTCCGCCGCATGTCGGTCTCGGAGGCGAAGTCGAGATTGACCTGCACCGTGCAGGTCCGCGTCATCATGTCGAGTCCGTAGCGGCCGACGGTCGGCATATAGCGTCGCATGATCGCGTAGCGGCCTTTCGGCATCCACGGCATCGCCTCGCGCGGCAAGGTCGGGTGGAACCCGAGTGGTGCGAAGCCGATGCCGAGCGGTGCCGCCGCCTCGCGGAGTGACGCGAAATGCTGCTCGAATTCGGCGCGTGTCTCGTGCAGCGACGTCACCGCGGCGCCCGACAGCTCGAACTGCCCCGCGGGTTCGAGAGAGATGGAGCCGCCGCCGGCCGCGTCCGGCAGCTTCAGCCCGATCAGGTTGTCGCGGTCGGTGATCGGCCGCGCGTCTGTCGCGCGTTGCAGCCGCTCCAGCAGCGCGGCGATGCCATCGGGCGCATAGGGCGGCGGCGTGTTGCCAGCGCTGGGACGAAAGCCGAATTTCTCGTGTTCCGTACCGATCCGGAACGCCGATGGTGGCTTACAGCCTTCGACGAACCAGTCGACGAGCTGCCGGCGCGAAGTGATTGGCGTCGCGTCCGCCTCTCCGGGATTAGACATTGGGAACTCATATGGGTCGTTGAGGCGGCAAACTAGCGGCTCATTGCCGACTGTAACAGCGCGAGCCCGACAATCGCCGCCGTCTCCGCGCGCAGCACGCGCGGCCCGAGCGAAGCGGGCATGATTGATGGGTGGGCGCGAAGCCGCCGTTGCTCGGCGTCGGTAAAGCCTCCCTCCGGCCCAATCAGCACCGCCGCCGGCCCCCTCAGCGTGAAGGGCAGCGAAGCGGCCGCGTCGTCGCGCTCAAGTGCGGCGAACAGTGTCCTTCCCGTCGGCCAATCGGACAGCACCCTCTCGAGCGGCGCGGGCGGCAGAACGAGGGGGACGGTCAGCCGCTCGCACTGTTCGGCCGCTTCCGCCGCGATCGCCGCCATCCGGTCGAGATTGACGCGCGCAGCGACCGTGCGCGCCGTCTGCACCGGCCAGAGCGCGGACGCGCCAAGCTCGGTCGCCTTCTCGGCGACGAGGTCGGTCGCGTCGCGTTTGAGCGGCGCGAACAGCAGCCAGAGATCGGGCTCGTCGGCCTGCTCGCGCACCCGCGCGCCGAGGCGAAGTGTTAGCCGGTCGCGGCGGAGCGTCTCGATGATCGCCGCAAACTCGCCGTCGCGTCCGTTGAAAAGGCGCACCTCGTCACCGACGCCGCGCCGCATGACAGTTCCAAGATGATGCGCCTGCGCCGGGGTAGCGGCGATGGCCTCACCTGGCGACAGTGTATCCGGCACGAATAGTCGGATTGACCCCGGCATGACGACGCGCAACGTAGCACGCAGCATGGAGCATGCATGAGCGGGCACACGGACATCGTCACCGGCGGCTGGGTCGCGCGACTACCGGCGCATATCCGGCCCTACGTGCTGCTGGCTCGGCTCGATCGGCCGATCGGCGTGTGGCTGCTGTTTCTGCCGGGTGCGTGGGGCATTCTGCTCGCGCGACCACCGGCGTCGGAGGCGGTGCGCCTGCTGGTGCTGTTCGGCATCGGCAGCATCGTGATGCGCGCCGCCGGCTGCGTCGTGAATGATCTGTGGGACCGCGACATTGACCGAATGGTCGCCCGCACCGCCGGCCGGCCGCTCGCATCCGGCGCGCTCCGGGCGCGTCACGCGCTGGTCTTTCTCGCCTGCCTGTTGCTGGTCGGGCTTGCGATCCTGCTGCAGCTCAACGACACGGCCCGGCTGCTCGGCGTCGCGTCGCTGTTGCTGGTGGCACTCTATCCACTGGCCAAGCGCGTCACCTGGTGGCCGCAGCTCGTCATGGGTTTCACCTTCGGGGCGGGCGCGCCGATCGGGTATGCGGCCGGCACCGGCCGGGTCGATGCGTCGCTGCTCGGCATCTATCTCGCCGCAATCCTGTGGGATCTCGGCTTCGATACAATCTACGCGCATCAGGACCGCGAGGATGACGCGCTGATCGGTGTCGGCTCGACCGCGCTTCTGTTCGGGCGCTGGTCCGGGCCGTTCATCGGCGTCTGCTACGCGGCCACCGTGCTGGCGCTGGTCCTGACCGGCCTGCATGCGGGGCTCAACCCATGGGCCTACATGCCGGCGCTGATACCGGCCACGATCCTGCTCGGGCGACAGGTTGTGCTGCTCGACATCGATGACCCCGCACTCTGTCTGCGCCTGTTTCGCGCGAACCGTGAGGTCGGGCTGGCCGTCGCCGCCGCCCTGCTGATCGGCTGGGTGTGAGCGGCGACCCGGCGGATTTCGTCCGGACGCACACGGTCCTCGGCCATGCACCGCTGGCGCCCGACATCGCGCTTTATCTTGCGACCGAGATCACGCCGATCTGGCACGCGACCGAGGCGTGGCTGTCGGCCAACAACGTCGCACCACCATTCTGGGCGTTCGCCTGGCCCGGCTCACAGGCGCTGGCGCGGCTGCTGCTTGATCAGCCGGCGCTGGTCGCGGGGCGGTCGGTACTCGATTTCGCCGCTGGTGGCGGCCTCGCCGCCATCGCCGCTGCGCGCGCCGGCGCGGCCTCGGTCGAGGCGGCCGAAATCGACGCGCTCGCGGTCGCGGCGATCCGCCTGAACGCGGCCGCCAACGGTGTCGCCGTCACCGCGACCGATGCCGACGTGGTCGGGCGGCCGTGCGTGTGGGACGTTATTCTCGCCGGCGACGTCTGCTACGAGGCGCCGATGACGGGCCACATCCTACCGTGGCTGCGCCGCGTTGCCGCCAACGGGGCGACCGTGCTGCTGGCCGATCCCGGCCGCGCCTATCTGCCTGGCTCCGGCCTCACTCCGGTCGCGACATATGACGTGCCGACGACGCGCGAGCTCGAAGACCGGACCGAGCGGCGGGTCGTCGTCTATCGGCTGAGCGGCGCCGACGCCTAATCCGGCG
>CAYSTX010000090.1:2299-9578 GCA_964434035.1 uncultured Acetobacteraceae bacterium | reverse complement strand
CGACGCCTAATCCGGCGTACGCCCCGAAGGCGGCCTGACCCCCCGCTTGCCGCCGTTGCCGCCCGCGAGCGCGCTCATGTCGATGCCGTTGACCGTGAACGTGCCGGGGCTGAACACGATGTCCCAGACCAGCCGGTTGCTGCCCGCCGGTGCCGTCGGATCGGGGCGCGCGAACCCGCGGATCAGCCCGAGCACGGCCACACCCCTGGCGAGTTCCGGGGTCGACTGAACTTGTGTCAGCAGCGCGTCGAAGCCGGTCGCGGTGATATGCGCGTGGCCGTTGACGGCGTCTTGGTCGGGCCTTGCCGCCGTGACCGCGGCCGTGCCCTCGAACACCGCGTCGCCGATATCGAACCGCATCGCGTCGATCCCGGCCGATAGCCCGTTCGCGCCGAACAAGCCGCGGATGTCGCCGGCGATTGCCGGCACCGGTAGGTTCGCGGTCGCGTCGAGCAGGACGCGATTCAGCCCGGCGAGATCGAACCCGCCGGCCGTCATCCGTACCGCGACCTGTTTCGGCACCAGCCCGCGCGCGGCTTCGGACAGGCGCGGCACGATGAGGCCGGCCATGCCGAGTTCGATCGAGATGCCGAGGTCCGGCCCCTGGGCGGCGAGGCCGACGCCGAGATCGGCATGGCGCAGCTCGACCGGCGGGCCGTCCACCTGCCCGATCTTCAAGCCGTCGACCGCCTCGGCGAGCGTGATGCCGGAGCTAATGTCGCGCAGCGATTCGACCACCTTCCGCAATTCGGCGCGCTGTGCCGCGCTCGGCTTCGGCGGCACGCTCGGCGTCCGGCCGGCAATTGCCGCGGCCACTGTATCGGACAGGCGGATGGCGGCGATGAGGTGGTTGAGCACCGGGCCGACGCGGGCGAGGTCGACCCGGTTCGCCCTTGCGTCGATCGAGAGGTGGTCCATACGCGTGATCAGCGTCTTCTTGCCGGGCGGCGTCTGCTCGTACGCGACATTGTCGGTCGTGCCGGTCTGTACGAGATCGACGCGGCCTTCCGCGACCGGCGTCGCGGTAATCCGCTCCACGGTCTTGCCGGCGTGGGATGACGAGGTTCCCCTCTCCGGGTCCTGCTGCGCGACCGTTAGGCCTTGGAGCATCAGGCCGAAGCTCGAGGGTGTCGCCAGCGTCGGGTCGATCCGCCCGCTATTGTCCTGATGGTCGATCGAGGCGAGCACCTCGATACGGCGCGGACCGGCGTTCGGCTTCGTGCTTGGTAAGGTTATCGTCGTCTGGACCGGCGACGGCAGCATCATCTGCTGCACGAGCCACGCGCCGCCATCGGCCGGCCGCAACGTCGCCGTGAGGGGCGCGACGGGCTTGCCGCCGGGTGTCGTAAACGTCGGCGGCAGCGCTGCCTGCATCGCATAGTGGTCGCCCTCAGGCGAGACCGTGAGACCGACCGGGGCCGGGTCGATGCCGATAGCGCCGGCAATGACCGCGCGCACCTGCGCCTGGATCGCGGTTGCGGTGGCCGCGTCGATCGGCGGCGTCGCTGCCCTTGCGGCGCCGGCGAGGCCAGCGACGAGGCTGGCGCCAAACAGACAGGACGCGGCGGCGCGGGCGACTGTGGGGGGCAGCATGCGGGCGGTCCTGTTCTGCACCTTGAACAGCAGAATAAGGTGCCGCCCGCCGCCCGTCACCGTCGGCGTGGCCGGTTGCTGGTCAACTGGCCTGCTCGACTTCGACCAGCACGATCTCGGCCGCGTCCGTCGCCGTGATGGCGAGCAAGGACTCGCCGATGATCGTGGCGCCATCGCGCGTGCCGACCTTCGTGTCGTTGACGCTGATCCCCCCGCGCGCCGCGACAAGATAGGCGGCCCGGCCCGGCGCCACCGACACCGTCACGCTCTGCCCGGCCTCAAGCGTGCCGGCGCGCACGCGCCCGTTCGCGTAAAGCGGCAGCGCGCCATCCTCGACGTCCGCCGCATCGCCGCTGGCGAGCACCGGCAGTGCGCCCGTCTTGCTCGCGCGGGGAAATTCTCGCGCCGCCCAGCCGGGGGCGACGCCGCGCTGGTTCGGCATCAGCCAGATCTGAAACAGTCGGGTTGGTCCATTTTCCAGGTTGTACTCCGAGTGAACGATGCCGCGTCCCGCATGCATCACCTGCACGTCGCCGGCCGCCGTCGTGCCCTCATTGCCGAGGCTGTCGCGGTGCGTGATCGCACCTTCGCGGACATAGGTGATGATCTCCATGTCGCGGTGCGGATGCGGATCAAAGCCGCGGCCAGGGGCGACTTCATCGTCGTTCCAGACGCGGAGCGCCCCGACGCCCATACGGTTGGGGTCGTGATACTCGCCGAAGCTGAAGTGATGCCGTGCGTTGAGCCACTCGTTCCTGAAGTGACCGAGATCGTCGAATTTGGTCACGGTGATCATGGCGGGTTCTCCTGGTTGGCTATTCCTTCGATATCGAAGGATCTGCCGGGAGATGGGACGCGGCTGTTTCGATTGCAAGAGCTGCCGCCGCGTGGCCGAGATCGCGGAGCAGAGCGTCGAGCGTGCGCAGCCCCTCCATGTCGAGTCCGCCCATAGCATCGGCAATATCCTCGGCGTGGCGGGGAAAGAGGTCGGTGATCAGCCGCCGCCCCGCATCCGTCAGCGACACAAGGACGCGTCGCCGGTCCTCGGGCGGCCGGGCGCGGCGGACGCAGCCGCGACGTTCTAGCTTGTCCACCACGTCCGTCAGATTGCCGGCCGAGGTCAGCACGCGCCTTCCTAAGTCGCTCTGTGTCATCGGCCCCTTGTGGTGCAGCGCCTCCAGCACCCCGAGCTGCGTCGGCGTCAGCCCGGATGCGGCAAGGCGCGGTTCGACGGCCGCAAGCACTGAGCGGCTGGCCCGCAGCAGCTTGACGTAGGCGGCGAGCGAAAGGCGGACCCGCTCGGACTGCCGCGCCGTGTCCTGCGCCGCGCTCAGCGGTTCATCAGCAGCGGGATGGTCGCGTGCTCCAGCACGTGACGCGTGACGCCGCCCAGGATGAGCTGACGGAGCCGCGAGTGCGAATAGGCGCCCATCGCCAGCAGGTCCGCCCCGAACTCCCGCGCCGCCCCCAGCAAGCCGGCGCCGACCTCACGGTCTATGCTGCGGAAGGTCGCGACGTCCGCTTTGACGTTGTGCAGTGCCAGATAGTAGGCAAGGTCGGCGGCGGCCGGGCCGCGGCGCTGATACTCGTCGGACGACAGGATGCGGACCGCGTCCGCCCGCTGCAGCCACGGCAGCGCGGCATAGACCGCCGAGGTGCTTTCGGTCGTGCCGTTCCAGCCGAGGCAGACGCGTTTGCCAAGGACGTCCGGCGCCTTGCGCGGCGCGATCATCACCGGTCGCCCGCTATCGAACAGCACCGCGTGCAGCGCATCGGAGGATGAAACGTCCTCGCCCGACTCAGGGTGCGGCACGACCGTGAGGTCGGCGAGGCGGGCCAGTTGCGCGACCAAATCGTCCTCGCGGCCGGTGACGGTCGCGAAGCTAGCCGTCGCCGTCTCGGCGTTCGGCCGCGCCTCGGCGACGGTGACGCCGTGCGCCGCGACGAACCGCTCAAACATCCGCCGGACGGCGAGCGCCCGCTCGGTGCTCTCCTTCTCCGTCGCCGTCATCATCTCCTCGATCATCGCACCCGATAGGCCCTCGCCAGCGAGCGGTGCGACGTCGCGGCTATCGACCCTGACGTGTAGCGCGGTGACGTGCGCGTCGAATTGCTGCGCGACGATCAGCGCGGTTGCGAGTGCCGCCTCGCCGGCGGCGGTTCCGGTCAGCGGCAGCAGGATTTTGCGGATGGGCATGGCGCATCTCCTGGTCAGGAAGCCATCTTCAGACCGTCATCTTAGCACGAATGTCTCACGGGTAGAGCCGCGTGGTCCGCCAGCCCTTGCCGGTCGCATCCGGGGTCAGGACGATGCGGTCATGCAGGCGGAACGGCATGTCCTGCCAGAACTCGAATCTTTCGGGCACGACTCGGAACCCGGACCAGCTAGCCGGTCGCGGGATGTCGTCACCCGGATATTGCGCGTCTAGGGCGGCGACGCGCGCCTCCAGCGTCGCCCGGTCGGCGAGCGGGCGTGACTGCTCCGACGCGATCGCGCCCAATCGGGAGATGCGGGCTCGGGTCACGAAATAGGCGTCGGCCTCGGCCGGCGTCACCAACGACGCCGTCCCCTCGACCCGCACCTGCCGCCGCAGCGTCTTCCAATGAAACAGCAATGCCACGTGCGGGTTAGCGGCGATCTCCTCGCCCTTTTGGCTGCCGAGGTTCGTGTAAAAAACGAAGCCGCGGGGCGACGCGCCCTCCGGATCGACCCCCTTCAGCAGGACGATGCGCGCCGACGGCCGCCCGTCCGCCGTCGCGGTCGCCAGCGTCATCGCGTTCGGGTCGTTGGTTTCGCCCGCGCTCGCCGCCGCCAGCCATTCGGCGAAGCGGACAAAGGGGTCGAACGACGTGTCGGACATGCCTGTCATCCTGAGATGTTGTGTAGCCGTCAGGCGAGATTGGGGCTAGGAGCGCACACTCGCAGGGGTTGCCCCGCCGCGCCAGGGCGTGCGACCACAAAGAACACGTGTTCCCATCCAGACCGCCGACACCGGCCAGGAGCCAGGATGAACGATTCCGAAACCATGCCCGAGCCCCTGACCGGCACGCTGATGGCCGGAAGGCGGGGCCTCATCATGGGTGTCGCCAATGAACGTTCGATCGCCTGGGGCATCGCTGCCGCCTGCGCGGCCCAGGGCGCGGAGCTCGCATTTACGTTTCAAGGTGAGGCGCTGGAGCGCCGGGTCCGCCCGCTCGCGGCCGGCGTCGGGTCGGACATCGTTCTGCCCTGCGATGTCGCCGATGACGCGAGCATCGACAGCGCGTTCGCGGCGCTGCGCGACCGGTGGGACGGGCTCGACTTCCTCGTCCATGCGATCGGGTTCGCTGATAAGGGGTACCTGCGCGGCCGCTATCTCGACACGCCGCGCGACGTCTTTCTGCAGGCGATGGACATTTCGACCTATTCTTTCACGGCCGTCTGCCAGCGCGCGGTGCCGATGATGCGGCCGGGCGGGTCGCTGCTGACGCTGAGCTACCTCGGCGCCGAGCGCGTCGTGCCGCACTACAACGTCATGGGTCTCGCGAAAGCGGCGCTGGAGGCCTCGGTGCGCTACCTCGCGGCCGATCTCGGCGGCGTTGGCATTCGCGTCAACGCGATTAGCGCCGGGCCGATCAAGACGCTGGCGGCGAGCGGGATCGGCGATTTCCGCTACATCCTGCGCTGGAACCAGCTTAACGCGCCCATGCAGCGCAACGTCACGATCGAGGATGTCGGTGGCGCCGGGCTCTACCTGCTGTCCGACCTCGCCTCCGGCGTGACCGGCGAGGTGCACCACGTCGATTGTGGCTATCACACCGTCGGGATGAAAAATCCGGCGGCCCCGGACATCGCTACCGTTACGGACTAAGCGTCACCGACTGACCGGCGGGAGCGGCGCGTGTCGCACAATAGTTTCGGCCATCTGTTTCGCGTGACGACCTGGGGCGAGAGCCACGGGTCGGCGATCGGGTGCGTCGTCGACGGCTGCCCGCCGGGCCTCGCGCTGACCGAGGCTGACATCCAGCCCTGGCTTGACCGTCGCCGGCCGGGCCAGTCCCGCTACACGACGCAGCGGGCCGAGCCCGATACGGTCCGCATCCTCTCGGGCACGTTCGAGGGCCGCACGACCGGCACGCCGATCGCGCTGATGATCGAGAACGTCGACCAGCGGTCGCGCGACTATGGGGAGATTGCGCATCGGTTCCGGCCCGGCCATGCGGACGTGACCTACGAGCTGAAATACGGCATCCGTGACTATCGCGGCGGCGGGCGGAGTTCGGCTCGGGAGACGGCGATGCGCGTTGCCGCCGGCGCCGTGGCGCGCCGCGTGCTGGGCGACGGCGTGCGCATCCGCGGCGCGCTGGTGCGGATGGGCGCCGACGCGATCGACCGCGCGCGGTTCGACTGGGCGGCCGTGGACGAAAACCCGTTCTTCTGCCCCGACCCCGAGGCTGCTGCCCGGTGGGAGACGATGCTGGCCGCGATACGGAAATCCGGCTCGTCGGTCGGCGCGGTGATCGAGGTCGTGGCCGACGGCGTGCCGCCCGGTCTCGGCGCGCCCGTCTATGGCAAGCTCGACGCCGACCTCGCCGGCGCCCTCATGGGCATTAATGCGGTCAAGGGCGTGGAGATCGGCGACGGGTTCGCGGCTGCCGCGCTGTCCGGCGAAGAAGACGCCGACGAGATGATGACGGATCCGGACGGAACGCTTCGTTTCGGATCAAACCATGCCGGCGGCGTGCTGGGCGGCATCTCGACCGGTCAAGCCGTCGTCGCGCGCTTCGCCGTCAAGCCAACCAGCTCGATCCTGACGCCAGTCCGCTCCGTTGATCGCGACGGGAATGCGGTGATGGTGACGACGCGCGGCCGGCACGATCCATGCGTCGGCATCCGCGCGGTGCCGGTGGGGGAGGCGATGATGGCCTGCGTGCTAGCCGACCATCTGCTGCGTCACCGCGCGCAATGCCCGGACGCGCCGACCGTTGCACGCCTGCCGCGTCTGCCGCGGAACGACACCGCGCCGACCACGGGCGCTTGACCTCGATCAACACGGGTCCCGCGAGCGGAGCGTAACGTCCGGTCGGCAGGAGGATCCGACATGGACACAACACACCCTAATACAATGACCGCCGCCGACGTGATGACGAAGAACCCCGTCACCGTGCGGCGCACCGCGTCTATTCTCGATGCGATCCGTCTGATGCTGGAGCAGCGGATCAGCGGCCTTCCCGTCGTCGACGAAGAGGGCGGGCTCGCCGGCGTCCTGACGGAGGGTGATTTGCTTCACCGCGCCGAAATCGGCACCGAGCGCCCGGCGTCGAAATGGCTGTCGATCCTGCGCGGGCCGAACCGGCAGGCGGAAGATTATGTCCGCACGCATGGCCGCCGGGTCGACGAGGTGATGACGACCGAGGCGGTGACCGTGACCGAAGACACGCCGCTCGAAACGATCGCTTCTATGATGGAAAAGAAGCGGATCAAGCGCGTCCCCGTTGTCAATGGCCGCCGGCTCGTGGGCATCGTCAGCCGCGCCGACCTGATGCGCGTGCTCGCCAAGGCGCTCACCGAACTGCCCCGCGTCAACCCCAGCGACGCCGCGCTGCGCGAGCAGATCGACGCCGAGTTGCAGCGCCGCGCGTGGGCCGGGCGAAGCAACGTGTCGGTGGTCGTTGCAGACGGTATCGTCGATCTCGAGGGCTGTAT
>CAYSTX010000090.1:0-2199 GCA_964434035.1 uncultured Acetobacteraceae bacterium | reverse complement strand
TCGTCGAGTTCCTGTACTTCGTGACGGGGCGGGAGGTCTATTTTCGGATCTCCAGCTTCTGGGTGAAGATCTTCGCGGTCGCGTTCGGCATGGGCGTCGTGTCGGGCATCGTGATGCCGTTCCAGTTCGGCACCAACTGGAGCCGGTTCTCGGACATGACCGCGAACGTCGTCTCGCCACTGCTCGGCTATGAGGGGCTGACGGCGTTCTTCCTCGAGGCGACGTTCCTCGGCGTTCTGCTGTTCGGCCGAACCCTCGTGCCTCGCTGGGTGCATTTCGTCGCCGCCCTGATGGTGGCGATCGGCACCGTGTCGTCCTCGTTCTGGATCCTCGCGGTCAATAGCTGGATGCAGACACCGTCTGGCTACGAGATCGTCGACGGGCGGTTCTTCCCGACCGATTGGTGGGCGGTGATCTTCAACCCATCATTTCCGTACCGGCTCGCGCACACGGTGACGGCGTTCTACATCAGCACCGGCTTCGTCGTGCTCGGCGTCTCGGCGTGGCTCGTGCGGCGCGACCGGTTCGTCGAGGAATCACGCCTGATCCTCTCGACGACACTGTGGCTATTGCTCCTGCTCGTGCCGTTGCAGATCTTTCTCGGCGATCTGCACGGCCTGAATACGCTCGAGCATCAACCGGCCAAGCTCGCCGCGATGGAAGGCCGTTACGATACGGCCGCGCCGATGCCGCTGACGCTGTTCGGGATTCCCGACGATGCCAATGCGAAGATGCATGACGAGATCGCGATTCCGTACCTCGGCAGCCTGGTACTGACGCATTCGTTGGACGGGAAGGTTCGTGGTCTGAAGGAATGGCCGGCCGATCAGCGTCCCCCCGTTGGGCCGCCCTTCTTCGCGTTCCGCCTCATGGTGCTGGTCGGCGTGCTCATGCTGGTGCTCGTCGTCGCGGGTAACGTGCTCCGCCGTAACGGCCGGTTCTTGACGAACACGACGTTCCTCAGGCTGTGCGAATGGGCGACGCCGCTCGGCTTCATCGCGGTACTTGCCGGCTGGGTGACGACGGAGGTCGGGCGGCAGCCGTGGACCGTCTATGGCTTGCTCCGGACCGCGGACTCGATGTCGCCGTCGCTCACGGGCGGCAACGTCCTGCTGTCCTTCGCCGGATATATCGTCGTCTATGCGATCGTTTTTCCCGCCGGCCTCATCATCATGCGCCAGATCGTGCGCCGCGGGCCACTGTCGCCGCCGCCCGATGAGGTGATTGAAAGCGGCCGTCCCGTCATGCCGATCGCCGCAGGAGGCCGGTCATGACCGCCTCGCTCGTGCAAAGCTTCGTGCCGGTCTGGACAGCGATCCTTGCCGTCGGCGTCTTTCTCTACGTGCTGCTCGACGGCTTCGATCTCGGCGTCGGTATTCTCTACGGCTTCGCGCCCGACACGCCGTCGCGCAATCTCGTGATGAACAGCATCGCGCCCGTCTGGGACGGGAATGAGACGTGGCTGATCCTGGGCGGCGTCGGCCTGCTTGTCGCGTTTCCGCTGGCTTTCGCGATCATCATTCCGGCGGTCTATTTCCCGGTTCTGATCATGCTGCTGGCGCTGATCTTCCGGGGTGTCGCCTTCGAGTTCCGCTTCCGCGATGCCGAGCACCGGACATTCTGGGACCACGCGTTCTCCTATGGCTCGGCGCTGGCAACCTTCGCTCAGGGCATCATTCTCGGCGCGTTTATCCAGGGCTTTCACGTTAACGGCCGCGTCTTCGCCGGCAGCAGCTTCGATTGCTTCACGCCGTTTTCATTGCTGACCGGCATCGCTCTCATGTTCGGGTATGGATTGCTTGGTGCCGGCTGGCTCATCATGAAGACCGAAGGCGAATTGCAGGCGCGGGCGCGGGCACAGGGACGCATCTGCTTTATCGGCGTGCTGGTCGCGATCGCCGTTGTCAGCATTTGGACACCGATCATGGATCATAGCATCGCCGCGCGCTGGTTCTCCTGGCCGGGTATCGCGCTCCTTGCGCCGGTCCCGGTCATCACCGCGCTGATCGCCTGGTGGGAATGGCGCGCGCTCAACAGCAGCGTCGAGGCCGGCGCGTTCGTCGGCGCGGTCGGGTTGTTTCTGATGTCTTATATCGGCATCGCGGTCAGCCTCTGGCCGATGATCGTGCCGCGCACATACTCGCTTTGGGACGCCGCATCCTCGCCGAAGACGCAGGCGTTCCTGCTGGTCGGCACGGT
>CAYSTX010000089.1:0-13097 GCA_964434035.1 uncultured Acetobacteraceae bacterium | reverse complement strand
GGGGTCGTGTTTAGATCGTGCGTGTGCCGCGCGCCATGGCGGCAACCCCGGTGCGCGAGATCTCGGCGAGGCCGAGGGGGCGCATTAATCCGATGAAGGCGTCGATCTTGTCGGTATTGCCGGTCATCTCGAACACCGCGCTCTCGGTCGTCGCATCGACCACGCGGGCGCGGAATGCGTCGGCGAGGCGGAGCGCCTCCATCCGCTTCTCACCCGTGCCGATCACCTTCACGAGCGCCATCTCCCGCGCGATATGCGTGCCGCCCGCCGTCAGGTCGGAGACGCGGTGCACCGGCACGAGGCGGCCGAGCTGCGCCTTGATCTGCTCGATCACCATGTCGGTGCCGGAAGTGACGATGTTGATGCGGCTCCGTCCGCGCTCATCATCAACGGGCGCGACCGTGAGGCTGTCGATGTTGTAGCCGCGGCCGGAGAATAGCCCGATCACGCGCGCGAGCACGCCGGACTCGTTTTCGACCAGCACCGAGATCGTGGCGCTGCGCGCCGCCGTGCCGTTGTCAGACAAGGACGAGACCCTCGTCGGTGATGCCGGCCGCACTCCGCTCCTGACCGGGGCCGAGGATCATCTCGTTGTGCGCGGCACCCGACGGAATCATCGGGAAGCAGTTTTCCTTCTGATCGACGGCGATGTCCGCGATCACCGGGCCGTCGCTCGCCAGCATTGCGCGGATCACATCGTCGAGCTGATCGACCGAGGTCGCACGCATCCCGGTCGCGTGAAAGCTTTCAGCGAGCTTGACGAAATCCGGCAGCGCTGCCGAGTAACTTTCGGAATAGCGGCTGCCGTGCAGCAATTCCTGCCACTGCCGCACCATCCCCATGTATTCGTTGTTGATGACGAATACTTTCACCGGCAACCGGTACTGCGCGAGCGTGCCCATCTCCTGGATGTTCATCAGGATGCTCGCCTCGCCCGCGATGTCGATGACGCGGGCTTCCGGGTGTGCGATCTGCACGCCCACCGCCGACGGCAGGCCATAGCCCATAGTGCCGAGGCCGCCCGAGGTCATCCAGCGGTTGGGCTTATCGAAGCGGAAATGCTGCGCGGCCCACATTTGGTGCTGCCCGACCTCCGTCGTGATGAAGGTCTCGCGGCCGGTCTCGCGCTCCCACTCGCGTGTCAGCTCGTAAAGGCGCTGCACCGCATGCTGCGGCTTGATGATGGCGCCGCGCGCGCGGTCCTGCGTGAAGGCGAGGCAGTTCGTCCCGCGCCACTCGTCGATTGTGCGCCACCAGGACGCAAGCGCCGCGCGATCCTGAGGCGTATCGTCGGCCTTCCATGCGTCGATCAGCGCCCGCAGCGCGCCGGCGGCGTCGGCGACGATCGGCACCTCGACTGCGATGTTCTTGTTGATGCTCGACGGATCGATGTCGATGTGGATCTTCCGGCTGCCCGGACTGAAGGCGGCGACCCGGCCGGTTACGCGATCGTCAAACCGCGCGCCGACGTTGAGCATGACGTCGCAGCCATGCATCGCGCGGTTCGCCTCCACCGTGCCGTGCATCCCGAGCATGCCAAGGAATTGCGGATCATTGCCGGGATAAGCGCCGAGCCCCATCAGCGTGCTCGTGCACGGGAAGCCGGTCATCCGCACGAACGCGATCAACGCCTCGCTCGCCGCGTCGCCGGCGTTGATGACGCCGCCGCCAGTATAGATGATCGGCCGCCGCGCGCCCTTCAGCAGCCGCACGGCCTCGGCGATGCGAGCGGGCTCGGGCGCCGTCTGCGGCCGGTAGCTGCGATGCGGCGTTTCCGTCGGCGCAGTGTAGGGCGCGAGGCCGATCAGGATGTCCTTCGGCAGGTCAATCACTACCGGGCCGGGCCGGCCGGACCGCGCGACGTAGAACGCCTCGTGCACCACGCGGGCGAGATCGGTGCCGCGCTTGACGAGGTAATTGTGCTTGGTCGCCGGGCGCGTGATGCCGGTCGTGTCCGCTTCCTGAAACGCGTCGTTGCCGATCAGGTGCGTCGGCACCTGCCCCGTCAGGCAGACGACCGGGATACTGTCCATCAGCGCATCAACCAGACCCGTGACCGCGTTGGTCGCCCCCGGCCCGCTGGTCACCAGCACGACGCCGATCTTGCCGGTGCTGCGCGCATAGCCCTCGGCCGCGTGCACGGCGGCTTGCTCGTGGCGGACGAGGATGTGGCGGATCGCGTTTTGCTGAAAAAGCGCATCGTAAATCGGCAAGACGGCGCCGCCGGGATAGCCGAAAATGACCTCGACGCCCTGATCCTTCAGCGCGCGGAGGAGAACCTCGGCGCCCGAGAGCTTCGCGGGATCGTTGATGTCGGCCATCGACTGCGTTCCTTGCATCCTACCATAGGTCGATAGGCCGCATGGTGCGGTGCGTCAACCGCCCGCGTCAACAAATGCCAAGAGTTCGGCTAGGATTGTTTCGGAAAATTTCGTCTGAGTTGCGTGTCGCGCATAGATCGTATGCGTATGCGCCGGAGCGGCCACATTATGGTGCCGCCACCAGGTCGCCTGCCGCTTCGCGTACTGGGAAGTCGCGGCCGTCGCACGCGCAGCCGCTTCATCGAGCGTGATCTCTCCGGCGAGGTGGGAGGCGAGTTCCGGCACACCATGCGCGCGCATCGCCGGCAGCGAGGGGTCGAGCCCGAGCGCCAGGAGCGCCCGCGCCTCCTCCAACGCGCCTTGTTCGAGCATCGCCGCGAACCGCCCAGCAATCGCCGCTCGCAGCGCCGGGCGCGGCGGGTCGAGCCGGATCGCGGCGAACCGCCACGGCGCCGGTTCGAGTGCGGCGGCCGCCTGCCAGTCGGCGAGCGTCCGGCCGGTGCCGATCGCGACCTCATAGGCCCGCGCGATCCGCTGTCCGTCGCTCGGTCTCAGCCTCGCCGCGCCCTCCGGATCGAGCTGGGCGAGGCGGCGATGCAGCCCCTCCGCCCCCTCCGCCGCAAGCAGCGCCCGCGCCTCCGCCCGCGCGCGCGGCCCGGGGTCGGGGATCTCGGCGAGGCCCTGGGTCAGCGCCGACAGATAGAGGCCGGTGCCGCCGCAGAGGATCGGCACCCGCCCGGCGGCCGTCGCCGCCGCCATCACGTCGAGCGCCACCGCGCGCCACCAGCCGACGGAGCCGGGCTCGGCGGCGGGGCGGATGCCATAGAGCGCGTGCGGCACCAGGCCCTCATCCGCAGGCGTCGGCCGCGCGGTCAGCACGCGCAGCTCGGCGTACACCTGCATTGAGTCGGCGTTGATGATCGTGCCGCCGATGCGCGACGCGAGTGCGAGCGCCAGGGCCGACTTGCCGGAACAGGTCGGGCCGGCAACGATGATCGCCGCCGGTTTATGCGCCTCCGCCGCGTCCGCCGCCAGTTCTTGCGAGGGGGTGCCGTCGCTGCCAGTTTCCGCGCGCATGAATCACACACTTACTCTCGTCGCCGCGCGCGACGCCACAACCCTCACCCCGGCGCTGATCGGCCGGGTGCGTGACGCGGTGCGCGGCGGGCCGCCGGTCGTGCTGTCATCCGGCGAGGCGGTCGACATCCCGACCGACGGGCCACCCGCGATGCCGGCGGCGCGCGCCGCGATCGGCGACGCCGCGGTCGATGCGATTCCGGTGCGGGTGCGCGGGCGGCGCAAGGCCCTTCTGCTCGCCGATATGGATAGTACGATCGTAACCGGTGAAACGCTCGACGAACTGGCCGACATCGCGGGCATCGGCGAGAGAGTCGCCGAGATCACCCGCCGCAGCATGAACGGCGAGGTCGACTTCGCGACCGCGCTCCGCGAGCGGGTGGCGATGCTGAGCGGGCTCAATCTGACCGCGCTCGAGCAGACGTGGCAGCGCGTGCAGCTTACGCCGGGCGCCCGCGCGCTGGTCGCGACAATGAAGAAGCACAACGCGCTGACCGCGCTGGTATCGGGCGGATTTACGTGGTTCACGGGCCGGGTGGCGGCGCTGGCCGGCTTTGACGCGCACCGCGCGAATGTCCTGCTTGACGACGGCGCCGCGCTCACGGGTGCCGTCGAGGAGCCGATCCTTGATCGCAACGCCAAGCTAACGGCGCTACGCCAGCTCGCTCAGCAGCGCGGCGTCCGTCTAACGGCGACGCTCGCGGTCGGCGATGGCGCGAACGATCTCGGGATGCTGCGCGAAGCCGGGCTCGGTGTCGCGTTCCGCGCGAAGCCGGTCGTCGCCGCGGAAGTTGAGGCGCGCGTCGACCATGCGGATTTGCGGGCGCTGTTGTTCGCGCAGGGCTACACGGCGGCCGATATCATAGAGGACTGACGCCGGCCGCGCGTGCGGCGTTGATTATCCGTGGTCGTTCTTCGGCGCCGGACGGTCCGTATCGAGCGACACCGGCACCCAGCGCAGACCGTCGCCACTCTGCACCAGCATCAGGACCGACTTCCGGTTCTGCTTGCGCACGGCGTCAACCTTGCTCTGCACGTCCGCGGGCGAGGAGACTTGCTCCTGCTGCACTTCGAGGATGACGTCGCCGGGCTTGAGGCCCCGATCCGCCGCCGGGCCGCTCGACCCGATCGCGGTGACGACGACGCCCTTCTGCTTGTCGCCGAGCTGGAACTTGTCACGGAGATCCTTGGAGATCGGCGCGAGCGTGAGGCCGAGGCCCGAAATCTCGACTGCATTGTCGCTCGGCTTCTGCACCGTCGGCGTCGTCGAGGCGAGCTTCGTCGTGTCGTCCGGCAGTTCACCGAGCTTCGCCGTGATCGTCTGCTGATGCCCGTCGCGCCAGACAACCACCGGCACGTCGTCACCGATCTGCGTCTCGGCGACGATACGCGGCAGCGTCTTCATCTCCTTGACGTCCTGGTTGTTGAATTTGACGATGACGTCGCCGTTCTTGATGCCGGCTTTGTCGGCGGGACCGGCGGCGTTCACCCCGGCGACCAGCGCGCCGGACGGATCATGCAGGCCGAGGCTTTCGGCGATATCCGGCGTCACTTCCTGAATGCGCACGCCGAGCCAGCCGCGCCGAGCGTGGCCATACTCCTTCAGCTGCGCGACGACGGTCTTCGCCATGTTCGACGGGATCGCGAAGCCGATGCCGATCGAGCCGCCCGACGGCGAGTAGATCGCCGTATTGATGCCGATCACGTCGCCGTCCATGTTGAACAGCGGCCCGCCCGAGTTGCCGCGATTGATCGCTGCGTCGGTCTGGATGAAGTCGTCATAGGGCCCTTCGCGGATGTCGCGCCCGCGCGCCGAGACGATGCCGGCGGTGACGGTGCCGCCGAGGCCGAATGGATTGCCGATCGCCAGCACCCACTCCCCGACCCGCTCCTTGTCGCTATCGCCGAATGCGACCGCCGGCAGCGGCTTCGCGGGCTTGACCCGGAGCAACGCCAGATCGACACGCGTGTCGCGGCCGACGACCTCGGCCTTGAGAGTGGTGTTGTCCGTCAGCGTGACCGCGATCTCATCGGCGCCGTCGATCACGTGATTGTTCGTCACGATCAGCCCGGACGGGTCGACGATGAAGCCCGAGCCGAGGCTCTGCATCTTTCGCATCGGCGCCGGTGCCGGCGCGGGGCCGCCGCCCGGATGCTGGCGCTGCATGAAGTCGCGGAAGAACTGCTCGAACGGTGAGCCGGGCGGGAAGCCCGGGATATCCGGCCCGACGCCCGGGCCGCCACTCTGCGCGGTGACCGACGCCGAGGACGCGATGTTCACGACCGCCGGCTGCAGCCGCGCCGCGAGATCGGCGAAGTTGTCGGGGGCGGGCCGCGCCGTCGCCACCGTCGGCGTCAGCAGGAGGGAGATCGCCGGCACGACCGGCAGAGAGATCGCCGCCGCGAGGAGGGCGGCGCGGAGCGGTGTGCGGCGGATTGGGCGCATGATTGTTCCTGGTTCCCTAGACGGCAGACTGAAGGATATGGCGTGGGCGTGTCGGGTCGGCAACGCAAGCATTCGGCAACCGCATCACTTCGCGGCCGCCGGCGGCGACTGTAGCAGCTTCAGGAAATCGTTGCCCGGGGTCAGCACGAGCCGCGTGCTGCCGGCGGCCAGCGACGTGCGATACGCCTGCATCGTCCGCCATGCGGCGAAGAAGCCGGCGTCGCGGCCATATGCGGCGGCATAGGTCCGGCTCGCCTCCGCCTCACCCTCGCCCCGCAGCTTGTCGGCCGTCGCGCGGGCATCGGCGAGGAGGACGGTGCGGTCCCGTTCGGCGTTGGCGCGGATCTTGGCGGACGCCTCGGCGCCCTCGGCGCGCGCCTGGCTTGCGACCCGCTCGCGCTCGGATTGCATCCGGGACAGGATCGCCTGCGTGTTCTCGTTCGGCAGGTCGGCGCGCCGGATCCTGACGTCCTGCACGTCGACGCCGAAGGAGACCATCTCCGCGTTCACCTGCTGACGGATCGTCTGCATGATCCGGTCCCGATCCGTCGACAGCACGTCAAGTAGCGCGTGCTGGCCGAGCACCCGGCGCATCGCCGACGTCGCGATCGACTCAAGACGCAGGCGGACGCCTTCCTCGCCGGGCCCGACCGCCTGGAAGTAGTGCAGCGGGTCGGTGATGCGGAACATCGTGAAGCTGTCGACAATCAGCCGCCGCTGGTCGCCGAGGATCACCTCCTCGCTCGGCAACTGCACATTCAGCAGCCGGCGATCGAAGGTGATGACCGTCTGGATGAACGGCGTCTTTACGTAGAGGCCGGGCGCGGTGATGACGCGAACCGGACGGCCGAACTGCGTGATCAGAACCTGCTCGGTCTGATTGACAACGAATAGCGACGAGCTCGCCAGCACCACGATGATGACGGCGATGACGGCGGCGGCGATTACGACCGGGCCGCGAAAGCCGTTGCCCGGCGTCTGCGCGGACCAGCTCATTGGACCGCTCCGTTCGTTCCCTGATCGGCCGACGCCGACGGTCCCGTCTTCGGCAGCGAAGACGGAGGCGGGCTGCCAGGTGGCGCGCCGGACGCGGGCGGCGGCGGCGTGCCGGGGGCGAGCGGCAGGAACGGCACGATGCCCTTCAGCCCGTCATCGACAACGACGGCGGGGCTATGCGTCAGCACGTCCTGCATCGTCTCGATATACATGCGCCGCATCGTCACCGCCGGTGCCGCCTCATAGGCGGACAGCACGCTGAGGAAACGCTGCGTCTCACCGGTCGCCGACACGATGCTCGCCTGCTTCGCACCTTCCGCTTCCGCGATCAGGCGCGCGGCGTCACCGCGGGCGCGCGGCACGATATCGTTGCGATAGGCCTCGGCCTGGTTGCGCATGCGTTCAGCGTCGGTATTGGCGCGCTGCACGTCGCGGAAGCTCTCGACGACCTCGGCCGGCGGATCGACCTTCTGCAGCTGCACCTGCGTAATTTCGACGCCAGCCTGGTAGCTGTCGAGCGTCGCCTGCGTCTTCGCAGCCACCGCTTGTTCGATCGCGGCGCGCGCGCCGGTCAGCGCTGGTTGGATCGGCGTCCGGCCGATCACCTCGCGCATCGCGCTCTCGGACACGGCCTTGATCGTCGCCTGCGGGCCGCGCGTGTTGAACAGATAGGCGACCGGATCGCGGATGCGCCAAAACACGGCGACGTTGATGTCGATGATGTTCTCGTCGCCGGTCAGCATCAGGCTCTCGGGTAGCACCTCGCCCCCGGCCTGATAGGCACCCCCGCCGTCGGTGGTGTTTCCGGGGGAGCGATAGCCGATCTCGATTCGGTTGATGTGCGTCACCGCCGGCAGCAGCACGGTCTCGACCGGCCACGGCCAGTGGTAATTAAGGCCCGGCAGCGTCGCCCGGTTGAAGGCGCCGAAGCGAAGCACGATCCCCTGCTCGTCCGGCTGCACCCTATAGAAGCCGCTGGCGAGCCAGAGCACGGCGAGCACGGCCGCGATCAGCGCGAGCCCGCGCCCGCCCGCCCCGCCGCCGGGCAGCAGCCTGCGCAGCGCGGCCTGGATTTGCGCGAGTATCGCCTCAACATCGGGCATCGGGCTCGGCCCGCGCGGGCCGCGGCCGCCGCCGTTGCCGCCGCCGCCAAGGTTCCCCCACGGGGATTTCGGACGATTGCCACCGCCGCCATCATTGCCGGCGCCATCACCCGATCCACCCCAGGGATTCGGGCCGCCACTGTTCCACGGCATCGCTCGCGGTATCTCCTAGGCGGTTGATCGATCGGCCCACACGTTAGGCCGCAGCGCCCGGTGGTTCGCATGGTCGCCGCGTTTGCGATCGACCCCGGCGCACGCCATATCGGGCGGTAACGGCGCGCTTATCCGCCGGCCATCGGAGCAATGCAAGCGGATGCCACCGACCATACCCATTACCGCCGACCTCGTACGCGCCACCCTTCGCGACGTTCCCGATCCGACCAGCGGGCCGGGCGCAGTTGCTGCCGACCTGATCGATGGAATCGACGTCCATGACGGGATCGTGCAGGTAGCGCTCCGCACCGATCGCACACGTGCGGCGCGTATGGAGCCGATGGCGGCGGCGGCGAAGGCGGCCCTGTCGGCCCTGCCGGGCGTGCGGAGTGCGACGGTCGTCCTGACGGCGGAAGCGCGCCCGGCGACGGCGCAACCGGTTGCACGATCATCAGGACCGGCACAGGGAGGACCGTCACACGGACCGGCACACGCAGGGCCGGCGCACGCAGGGCCGGCCCACGCGCCGCACGGCGCCGGGCGGCCGAAGCTGCTGAGCAGCGTCGGCGCGGTCGTCGCGGTCGCGTCGGGCAAGGGCGGGGTCGGCAAGTCGACGGTCGCGGTCAACCTCGCGGTTGCACTCGCCCGCGCCGGCCATCGCACCGGCCTGCTCGACGCCGACATCTACGGCCCGAGCCTGCCGCGGATGCTCGGCGTCGCGAGGCGGCCCGAGGTGCACGACAAGATGATTCAACCTATCCGCGCCTGGGGCGTCGATTGCATGTCGATCGGGTTCCTCGTCGAGGAGGAGACCCCGATGATCTGGCGCGGTCCGATGGTCATGGGCGCGTTGGAGCAGATGATGAGCCAGGTTTCGTGGCCGTCGCTCGATGTGCTGGTCGTCGACATGCCGCCCGGCACGGGTGACGCGCAGCTGACGCTGGCGCAGAAGGTGTCGCTTGCTGGGGCCGTCATCGTCTCGACGCCGCAGGACATCGCGCTCATCGACGCGCGGCGCGGCGTGCGGATGTTTGAGAAGACGGAGGTGCCGGTGCTGGGGCTGATTGAGAACATGAGCGTGTTCGTCTGCCCCAATTGCGGCCACCACTCGCACCCGTTCGGCCATGGCGGCGCGCGGCTTGAGGCGGCGCGGCTCGGGATCGAGTTCCTGGGCGAAGTGCCGCTCCGGCTCGACATACGCACCGCGGCTGACGCGGGCGCGCCGATCGTGGCGGCCGAGCCCGACGGGGAGGCTGCGCGCGCCTATGCCGCGCTCGCCGCGCGTGTGTGGGAGAAGGTGTCGCCGGTATGACGCTCGCTATCGTCACGGGTGCCACCACGGGCATCGGCCTCGAAACCGCAATCGGGCTCGCCCGCGCCGGGCATGAGGTCGTGATCGGCGCGCGCGATTCAGGGCGCGGTACTGCCGCCGCGAGCGCCGTGCGGGGCCGCGTGCCGAATGCCTCGGTCGAGGTCGGCGCGCTCGATCTCGCGAACCTCGCCTCCGTCCGCGCCTTTGCCGAGAGTTTCGCCGCGTCCGACCGGGCGGTGGACGTCCTGGTCAACAACGCGGGCGTCATGGCGCTGCCCGAGCGGCGGCTGACGGCGGACGGGTTCGAGCTGCAATTCGGCACCAACCACCTCGGCCATTTCGCGCTGACCGCGCTTATGTTGCCCGCACTGCTGCGAGCGACCGCGCCGCGCGTGGTGACGGTCGCGAGCCTCGCGCACCGTCGTGCGACGCTCGACCTTGATGACCCAAATTCCGAGCGGTCCTACGTGCCGTACACCGTCTACGCGCGGACCAAGCTCGCCAATCTGACCTTCGCGCTGGAATTCGCGCGGCGAGCGGCGGCGGCCGGCTCGAAGCTGAAAAGCATCGCTGCGCATCCCGGCTGGTCGCAGACCGAAATCATCCGCTCGATCGCGCCACCTGGGTCGCTCAAGATGTGGGGCGCCAGCCTGGTAATGGCGCTGACGGCGCAGCCTGCCGCGCAAGGCGCCATGCCGACGCTCTACGCGGCGACGTCGCCGGACGCCAAGTCGGGCGGCTATTACGGGCCGAACGGCTTCGGTGAAATGCGGGGAAGCATCGTCAAGCCGGCGGCAATCTCCCCCGCCGCCCGCGATACCGTCACGGCCGCACGACTCTGGACAATGTCGGAGCAGATGACCGGGACGAGCTTTTCCATCTGACCAGCGTCTGATCAGGCGCGGCCGAGCACGACCATCAGCTCCGTCCACTCCCGGCGCGACAGGCCGCTGGTTTCGGCCGTCACCGTCTCGCCGCTCAGCATCCGCCGCACGACCGCGACCATCCCGGCCGAGAGGCTCGCCGCGCCGAGCCGATAGTCCTCGAACGCGGCATAGGCGGCCGGCACCCATGCCTTGACGCTCCGCAGCATCGCCTCGGCGTAGACGCGGATTTCGTACTGCGCGTGCGCGTCGGCCCGCAGCGCGAGGAACGAAAACAGATTGTGCAGGTCGATCTTCCAGTACCATTGCGTATAGGTGCCGAGCGTCAGGTTGATCCGCGCCAGCTCCCGCGCGAGTCCCTGCCGCGACGGATCGCGCGGTGTGCCGGCCTCGTCCTCGTTCAGCATCTCCTCGTAATGGTCGAACGCGCGCGTCGCGTCGTCGCGGAGCAGATGCAGCACATGCGCCGCCTCCTCGCCCGACAGCACCGCGCCCCTGCCCTGCCGGTTCACGGACGATTGCGCGGCGAGTTGCGCCGGATCGGGGACGTAAAACTCCCGGTCCAGCACGGAGTAGCGGGCGGAGATTTCGTTGACGTTCGCCGTGCGGTGGCGGATCCACTGACGTGCGACGAAGATCGGCAGTTTCACATGATACTTGATCTCGCACATCTCGAACGGGGTCGAGTGGCGGTGGCGCATCAGATAGCGGATCAGCCCGGCATCCTCGCTGACCCGCCGCGTTCCGCGCCCGTAGGAAACTCGGGCCGCCTGCACGATCGCGCCGTCGTCGCCCATGTAGTCGATGACGCGAACGAAACCGTGATCGAGCACGGGGACCGGCTCGAACAGCATCGCCTCCAGCGCGGGCACGGTCGGGCGGCGGGTTTCGGCGAGGGTGGCGCGCGCCGTTTCGATCTCGGTCGTCTGTTCGGGGCTCAGGGTCATGGGCGGACTTTCATCGAGTCGGCTCCCAGGCGCAAACACCCGTGCGCGAACAGGGGGCGCAAACGCGGCCTTTCCCCGCGGACCGGCCCGACCTATATAAGGGGGGCTAGCTTGCTAGCTATGGCGATAAACGGTGCGTGGAATAAGCGTTGTGGACCCGGGGGCAGTGCCCGGCGCCTCCACCAACCAGGAGGTTGGCTGTGGGGGCGAAACAGGCTCGACACGCGTGGTAAAGACCCACCTTTTGCCCGGCATGGTTCCGCCGTTATCGGGCCATATCACAAGTGCCAATGACAATCATGAGGCGCTCGCTGTCGCTGCGTAAGCAGTGATAAGCGCGGTTCGGGGGGCACCGGGCAACAGAAGCCCCCCACTGCGCCCCCGCCGGTTTGTCGGGGCGAAGCGCAGCCGCTATCACAGCGGTCATCAACCAGTGACTGGACGCGCGCGGACCCGCATGAACGACGACGATCACGAGCCACGGCCCGACAGCCTGTTGCCCTATGAGCAGTGGACGGAGCAGGCGCTTCGTCAGGTGGTGGTGCGCGCGCTAACGGATGTCGCCGCCCACGGCCTGCCGGGCGACCACCATTTCTACATTACGTTCCGCACCGACCACCCGGGGGTCTCCGTTCCGAATCGGCTGCGCACCCAATACCCGCAGGAGATGACGATCGTCCTGCAACACCAGTTCTGGGACCTGCAGGTGGATGAGGCAGCGGGCGTGTTTGGCGTCGCGCTGTCATTCGGCGGCGTGCCGGCGACGCTGCGGATCCCGCTCGACGCGCTGGTCGCCTTCGCCGATCCGGCCGTCCGCTTCGGGCTCCGCTTCACGCCGAACATGGAAGCGGCCGCATTGGCGCTCGAGGACCTCGCACCAGAGGACATGGCCGAGGAGGCCCAGCCGGACGATGAGGTGCCGGTCGAGCGGCAGGTCGTGAGCCTCGACGCGTTTCGCCGGCGTACCCCGCCGGGCAAGGAGTGACGGCATTGGACGCGCCCGCCGGCCGCCCGGACAACTTCACCTTTGCGCCCATGTTCCCGCTCGGCCCGGACACGACGCCCTGGCGCCCCCTGGCGCTCGACGGCATCCGCACCAGCGTCTGCGACGGGCAGACCGTGCTCCGGATCGCCCCGGACGCGCTGAGCAAGCTCGCCTTCACCTCGTTTCACGAGGTCTCCCACCTGCTGCGGCCGGGGCACCTCGCGCAGCTCCGCGCGATCCTGGACGACCCGGAGGCGTCGTCGAACGACCGATTCGTGGCACTTGACCTCCTGCGCAACGCCTCTATCGCCGCCGGCGGCGTGCTGCCGATGTGCCAGGACACCGGCACCGCGATCGTTTTCGGCAAGAAGGGCCAGCGCGTCTGGGTCGATGGCGACGAGGAAGAGGCAATTGCGTGGGGTGTACATCGTACCTACACGGAGACGAACCTTCGCTACTCGCAGATGGCGCCGCTCTCGATGTTCGAGGAGGTGAACACCGGCAACAATCTGCCGGTTCAGTTCGACATTATGGCGACCCCGGGCGACCACCATGCCGACGAGTTCCACCTGATGTTCGTCGCCAAGGGCGGCGGCTCGGCCAACAAGAGCTTTCTGTTCCAGGAAACCCGTGCGACCCTCACCCCGACCCGCCTCGCCGGGTGGATCGAGGAGCGGCTGAAGCTACTCGGAACGTCGGCCTGCCCGCCCTATCATTTGGCGATCGTCATCGGCGGCACCTCGGCTGAGCTCACGATGAAGACGGTGAAGCTCGCCTCCACTCGCTGGCTCGACACGCTGCCGGACGAGGGCAGCCGGGCCGGGCACGCGATCCGTGACCGCGCGATGGAACAGCAGGTGCTGGAGATCACGC
>CAYSTX010000088.1:0-13126 GCA_964434035.1 uncultured Acetobacteraceae bacterium | reverse complement strand
TCTGGCAGACGACGCGGCCACGGGGCAGGCGCAGCTCGAAAGCGACCTTCGCATCATCGCGACCGCCTGCACCGATATCACCGACGAAATCCACACCGAACCGGACGGCACGACCCGCGTCCGCCAATCGACCCGCGCACCCTTGCGCGACGCGACCGGCGACATCATCGGCCTCGTCGGCGTCACGACCGACATCACCAACCGCCGTATCGCCGAGCGCGACCACGCCTTCCTGCTCTCGCTGCATGACCGCATGCGGTGGGATCCGGCCGATGCGATGCCGGCGGCGACGGTGTTGCTTGCGGAGTATCTGGGGGCGAGCCGCGTCGGTTATACCGAGATCGACTCGACCGCACGCTTGATCCGGATCGTCAGCGAGCATACCGACGGCGTACCGAACCTAGCCATGCATCGCTACACCGAACTCGGCGATGCGCTGATCGAAGGGCTTGCGGCGGGCCGGACGATCGTTATCAACGATATCGACGCCGATGAGCGCGTAAGCGATGGGCTGCCGTATCTTGACGGGCTTGGAACCCGTGCGTTTCTTAGCGTGCCGCTCCACCGTAACGGCACGCTGCGCGGGGCCTTTTACGTCCATAGCGGGACGCCGCGCGACTGGACCGCTTCCGAGGTTCGGCTGGTCGAGGAAGTGGCGACGCGCGCGGCCTCCGTCGCCGAGCAGGCGCGCGCCGAGGCCGCGTTTGATCGCGCATCCGATGAGTTCCGGACGCTCGCCGACAACATCAGCCAGCTCGCCTGGATGACCGAGCCGGACGGCTCCCTCTTCTGGGTCAATCGCCGCTGGCTCGACTATACCGGCGCGTCGGTCGAGCAGATGCGCGGCCCGAACGCGATCAAGGTGCAGCGCCCGGACCATGCGGCGCGTGTCGCCCGCCGCTTTCGCGCCGCGATCGCGGCCGGCACGCCGTGGGAAGATACGTTTCCGATCCGCGGACGCGACGGACAGTATCGTTGGTTTCTATCGCGCGCGCAGCCGATCCGCGACGCCGACGGCCGCATTATCCGCTGGCTCGGCACCAACACCGACGTCACCGAGCAGCGCGAGGCCGAGGAGCGTCTGGCGGAAAGCGAGCGCCGCCTTGCGCTCTTCATCGAGCGCGCGCCGGCGGCGATTGCGATGTTCGACGCGGACATGCGCTATCTCGCAATCAGCCGTCGCTACCTTGCCGATTACGGGCTCGATGTCGGCGGGTTGCTGACGCCGGCCGACCTGATTGGCCGCCGTCAGGAGGACTTGTTCCCGGCGCTCCCCAATCGCTGGCGGCCGCATCACGCACTGGTCATGGCGGGCCAGACGTTGCATGCCGACGAGGACCGGTTCGACCGGCCGGACGGGCGGACAGAATGGGTTCGTTGGGAACTCGCACCCTGGCGCCGCGCCGATGGCGAGGTTGGCGGGACGCTGCTTTTCTCCGAGGTCATCACCGGGCGGGTGGAGGCGGAGAGCGCACTCCGCCGGCTTAATCAGGAACTAGCCTTCCGCGTGCATGAGGCGGTGACCGCTGCCGAGGCGGCGCAGGCGCGGGCCGCGCAGGCCGAACGGATGCAGGCGCTCGGTCAACTTGCAGGCGGCATCGCGCACGATCTGAACAACGTCTTGCAGGCGGTGCAGGGCGGCACGACCCTGATCGACCGCCGCGCCAACGACCCGGCGAGCGTGCGGCGCCTGGCCGAAATGGTACTCGAATCCGCCTCGCGCGGCGCCTCGATCACCAGCCGCCTGCTCGCCTTCGCGCGAAGGGGCGATCTGCGCGCCGAAGCCGTCGAACCGGGACCGTTGCTAATGTCGATCAGGGAAATCCTGTCGCATTCGTTCAGCCCCGACATCACGGTGCACGTCGCGGTCGCCGACCACTTGCCGCCGATGCTCGCCGACAAAGGGCAGCTCGAAACCGTGCTGGTCAATCTCGCGACCAACGCGCGCGATGCCATGCCGGCGGGCGGCAACCTGACGCTATCGGCCGAGGAGGTCGTCGTCATCAACGGCGGCCCCGACGCGCCATCAACGCTGTCACCCGGACGCTACATCCGGGTCCGCGTCGGCGACGACGGCGAGGGGATGGATCCCGCGACGCTTGTGCGCGCGGTCGAGCCTTTCTTCACGACGAAGCCGCTGGGCAAGGGCACCGGCCTCGGCTTGTCGATGGCGCGTGGCTTCGCTGAGCAATCCGGCGGGGCACTGGCGGTCGAGAGCAGGCGCGGCGAGGGCACGGTCGTGACGCTCTGGCTGCCGCTCGCGATCCCCCCGCAATCGGCTGACGTCCCGCTTGCCGAAGCAACATTCGCGGCCGCCAAGCGCGTAGGCGCGACGGCACGCATTCTTCTGGTCGATGACGAAGCGCTGGTGCTGCAAACGCTCGAGGAACAGCTGTCCGACAAGGGCTATGCCGTCAGCGCCGCGGCGGGCGCGGCCGAGGCACTGCGGCTGCTGGATGAGGCGGGGCCGTTCGACATCCTGATCACGGACCTGACGATGCCGGGCGGGATGGACGGATTGGCCCTGATCCGCGAGGCGCGGCAGCGGGCGCCGGGGCTGCCCGCGATGCTGATGACCGGCTACGCGGGTGACGGCTCGGCCACGACGCTCGCTCTCGGCGGCGCGACCAGCGGCGCGTTCACCCTGCTGCGCAAGCCGGTATCGGATGCGCAGTTGGCCGAGCGGGTCGCGGCGTTGCTCGCGCCGCGCATGGGCGACGCGGTTACGGAGGCGCCGTCGGTATCGTGACCCCGATCATGTCGCCCTCGTCGACGATCGTGGCGAGGCGGGCGGCGTCCCAGCCCTCCGTCCCGGCCGGGCGTTGCGGCAGCACCATCCAGCGATAATCGGCCGTGCTGTCGACGACGCGCACGCGCACACCGTCCGGCAGCACCGTGCCCCAATCGGCCAGCACGCCACGCGGGTCGCGCACGGCCCGGGCGCGGTAGGCGGATGATTTGAACCAGAACGGCGGGTAGCCGAGCACGGCGCGCGGGTAGCAGCTGCAGAGCGTGCAGACGACGAGGTTATGCACCGTGTCCGTGTTCTCGAGCACGCCGAGCGGCGGCAGGCCGCGCATCGCGACCCCCATCGCCTCCGCCGCCGCCGTGCCGTCGGACAGCATCAGCGCGCGGAAATCGGGGTCGGTCCAGGCGCGGGCGACCATCGCCGCACCCCGCGCCGGGCTCGCCCGATCGGTCTGTTCGATGCGGGCGGCAATTTCGTCGTCGGTGACCACGCCGTGTGCCGTCAGCAGGCGCCGTACCGCGCCGAGCAGCGCCGCGTGATCGACGCGGCCGAGGTCGAGTGTCGCCGTGTCCGTCATGACGGTGTCTCCAACCAGTGCGCGTACAGCTCGACGAGCAGCTCGTCCCCGGCCGTGCCCTCGTGCCAGATCGGCGGCTGCTCGAACGCGACGTGATAGAGCGGCGCCAATGCGGCGGGGCGCGCGAAGGCGAGGTCTTCGGGGTTCGGAAAGTCGCCGAGATGCCGCACGATCCGACCCGTCCGGCCGCGCAGATAATGCGGCGTGCGCAGATGCACCGGACCGCGCGTCTCCGGCCAGTCGTTGCGTACCCGCACGGTCTGTCCGGCCGCGAACGAAGTCATCGTGGCTTGGCCGCGTCGAGCTCGGCGGCGATTTCTTCGGCGGTCAGCACGCCCCGCCGGATCAGGTTGTCGGTGATGGAGCGGATCCAGCGCTGATAGTAGCCGAGGCGCTGATACTCATCCTCGGGGATCGCCTCGATCCCGCGCCGTAGTTCATCGACGGACATGATCTTCTTGGCGCCAAGCACGCCGCGCAGCGCGTCGACCTCCCGGTCGAAGGCAGTAAGAGCATGTTCCTCGGTATCGATCGGGGCGCAGGCGTAGCGCGAGACGCCGCCGAGGTCATGGTGCGCGCGTGGAACGTCGAGGTCTTCCATGTAACGAAGCCTAGCGCGGCTCCGCGCCGATGTCAGTTGCCGATTGCCTCATCCGGCTGGAGCCCCCAGACCTCCTCGCGGCGGATCCAGCCCCGGTAGTCGCCGACCTGCACCCGGCACCAGGCCGACTTCGCGTCGCACGACCTGACCCGCAGAATGACGCCGTCCTGCAGCTTCGCGACGGGTGCTGCTGTCGTGCTGGCCTCGGACCGCAACGTCCGCTCCCCGCCGGTGACGATCACGTCCCGCCGGCCAGTCAGCGTCGCTTGATGAACCCAATCCTTGGTGCCGTCCGGGGCGCGGACGAGCCGCCAGACCTCGAACTCCCGCTCGATCTCGACCGGCAGGTCGCGGCGCTTATAGACCCAGTCGATCGGGTAACGGGTGCCGGGGCCGGTCCGGAAGTTGACGTCATCGGACCGTAGCGAGGCAAAGCGCGGCAGCGGCAGGCCGGTCGCGGACCCTTTCGGCGTGTCATCGGCCGCCGCCGCGGCTGGCGCCGCCGGGCCCTTCGCGGCTGCGGCAGCGCGGGCGGCGGCCTCCGCGGCCGTTGCCGAAGCGGCGGCGGCGACCGGCGCCCTCGGCTTTGCCGCAGCCGCTGCTGCGGGAGCCGGCGTCGCGGCGTGCTTGGCTTCGGGCCTCGTTGCGGCCTTGTCGTGCGCGGCCGTGTGGGTGCGTGCGGCGTGCGATTCGGACTTCGGGTGCGCTTTCTCGCCGTGCGCCTTCTTCTCGGCGTGATGGGTGCGGTGCTGCTTCTCCGGCGGCGCTTTGTCCGGGGTCTGGGTCGTTGCGGATGCGACGTGAGTGGCGGCGCAGAGCGTGACCGTCACGGCGAACAAAACGCGTTTTCTCATGCGTCAGACGTGCCAAGCGGCTCGCGGTCGGGTCAAGCGGAATGCAACGAAAGATCCGTAATCGTCGCCGCCGGACCGCACAGCGGACAGGCCGGATCGCGCCGCAGCCGCACCGTGCGGAACCGCATCGAGAGCGCGTCCCAGATCAGCAGCCGGCCGGACAGGCTCTCACCGATGCCGAGGATCTCCTTCAGCACCTCCGTCGCCTGCAACGTGCCCATCACACCCGTGATGGCACCGAGCACGCCCGCCTCCTCGCAGCTTGGGATCAGGTCGGGCGGCGGCGGCGCGGGATGCAGGCAGCGATAGCAGGGCGCGTCGGGCCCGGCGTGCGGTTTGAAGACCGACAACTGCCCGTCGAAGCGCAGCGCGGCGGCCGACACCAGCGTCTTTCGCATCAACACGCAGGCGTCGGCCACCAGGAAGCGGGTCGCGAAATTGTCGCTGCCGTCGCAGACGATGTCGTAGCCGTCGAGCAGGGCGCGGGCGTTTGCCGCCGACAGCCGCGTCTCGTGCTGCACGATCGTCACCAGCGGGTTGATCGCCGCCGCCGCCGCCGCCGCCGAGGCGACTTTCTTCTCGCCGATCCGTGCCGTCGCGTGCGCGACCTGCCGCTGCAAATTCGACAGATCGACGGTATCGTCGTCGACGAGGCCGATCGTGCCGATGCCGGCCGCCGCGAGGTAGAGCGCCAACGGACTGCCGAGCCCACCCGCGCCGATCACCAGCACGCGCGCGGCGGCGAGCCGCGCCTGCCCCTCGCCGCCGACCTCATCGAGTAGGATGTGGCGGGAATAGCGGACGATCTCGTCTTCGGTCAGGTTGCGATCCATGACCCTTAACGTAGGGTGCGGATCCGTCAGCGGCGAGGGAGCGGCGCGCATGGATGCCCGGCACGGGTCACGGATCGAGCAGGACGAGGGCGCGCTGGTGCTGTTTTCCGGCGGCCAGGACAGCGCGACCTGCCTTGCGTGGGCGCTTGACCGCTACGCGCGGGTCGAAACGGTGGGGTTTTTCTACGGCCAACGCCACGCGGTCGAACTCACTTGCCGCGCCGCCGTCCGCGGCTTGCTGTGCGCGCTACCGGGCGGTGACCGGCTCGGCCCGGACCATGTGGTCGACATCTCGTCGGGCATGGCCTCGCTCGGGCAGACGTCGCTCACCGCGGAGACCGCGATCGTGATGACGGAGGAGGGGCTGCCGAGCACCTTCGTCCCCGGCCGCAACCTGCTGTTCATGACCTACGCCGCCGCGATCGCCTACCGGCGCGGGCTGCGGCGGCTGGTCGGCGGCATGTGCGAGACGGATTACTCCGGCTAACCCGATTGCCGCGACGACACGCTGAAGGCGCTGCAGGTGTCGCTCAACCTCGGACTTCAGCGGCGCCTCGTGATCGAGACGCCGCTGATGTGGCTCGACAAGGCCGAGACTTGGGCGCTGGCAGAGCAGCTCGGCGGCGATGCGCTTATCCGGCTGATCGAGGAGGAGACGCACACCTGCTACCTCGGCGACCGGTCGCAGCGTCACCCGTGGGGTTATGGCTGTGGCGAGTGTCCGGCCTGCTCGCTGCGGGCGGATGGCTGGCGTCGCTGGCGCGCGGGTGGCGTCGCGGTCCATGATGGCGGCCAAACCGCCGGGGAGATTACTTCGTGAGACGAATTGCCGTTGCCGTTTTCATCGCCGGGGCCGCCGCGCTGACCGCAACGCCGGGGCAAGCGCAACCCGTGGGTGAGCAAGCCTTCGCCGCGCGCACCGCGAGCGATCTCGCGACCCTCTGCTCCGCCCCGGTCAATCAACCCCGCGGCGCGGCGGCGCGTAATTTCTGCGAGGGCTTCGCGCAGGGTGCGATCGATGTCGGGCTGACCGATGCGCGATCCGAGCACCGGCCGCCGCCGTTCTGCTTCCCGCGCCCAGCGCCGTCGCGGATCTCGACGCTGCAGGAGTTCGTGACCTGGGCGCGCGCTGATCCGTCACGCCTGTCGCAGCCGGCGGCGAGCGCACTGTTTCGTTTTATGGGAGAGCGTTTTCCGTGTCCGAAGCCATGAATCACACTGCTAAAACGCTATCCGGCCAAATCATCTGGGTCACCGGCGCCGGGTCGGGCATCGGTGAGGCGGCGGCCGAGACGCTGGCCGCTGCCGGCGCGGTCGTTGTCCTGAGCGGTCGCCGGGCCGAGCCGTTGCAGCATGTCGCGAAGCGGATTGCCAAGGCGGGCGGAGTCGCGCACGTCAAGCCGGCCGACGTCAGCAACGCGGAAGCCGTCACCGCCGTCGCCGACGCGATCGGCGCCGAATTCGGTCGGCTGGACGTTCTGGTCAACAATGCCGGCCTGAATATCGAGGCCCGGCGTTGGTCCGTGCTGACGCCCGCGGGTGTGGATGACGTCATCGGCGCCAATCTGCGGAGCGCGTTCTACTGCGTCGCTGCCGTGCTGCCGATGATGCGTAAGCAGGGCGGGGGGCTGCTGATCCACACCGCCTCCTTCGCCGGCCGGTTTATCTCTCCGCTCTCCGGCCCCGCCTATACGGCCGCGAAGCACGGCGTGGTCGCGATGAGCCACAGCATCAACATGGAGGAATGCGTCAACAACATCCGCTCCACCGCGGTGTGCCCGGGTGAGGTCGCGACGCCGATCCTCGACAAGCGCCCGGTGCCGGTAAGCGCGGAAGACCGCGCGCGGATGGTGCAGCCGGAGGATTGCGCGCGGCTGATTCGCTTCATCGCCGAGACGCCGGCGCATGTCTGCCTGAACGAGGTGCTGATCAGCCCAACCCATAACCGCAGCTACGTCGCCGCGCTGGCGCGCAGCGGCGCCTGATCGCCGATCAACCGGTCGAGGAACAGAGCGATGCCGCAACCAAAACACATCTCGAAACTCGGCGTGCCGGATGAGGCGTCGCTGGACGAGGACCTGCAAGTTATCTGGCGGAAATGCGTCGATAAGCTCGGTTTCGTGCCGAACGTGTTGCAGACCTACGCGCTGCGGCCGCAGCGGCTGCGTAATTTCATGGCGATGTATAATGAGGTGATGCTGTCCGACAGCGGCATCTCGAAGCTCGAGCGGGAGATGATCGCGGTCGTCGTCTCCGCGGCCAACCGCTGTTACTATTGCCTCGTCGCGCACGGCGCGGCGGTGCGTCAGTTGTCAGGCGATCCGGAACTCGGCGAGATGATGGCGTTCAACTACCGCGTCGCGATTCTGCCGTCGCGGCAGCGGCAGATGCTCGATTTCGCATGGAAGCTGACGACAACGCCGCATCTGGTGGACGACACCGACCGCGACGCGCTGTCGCAGCAGGGGTTTACCGACTCCGACATCTTCGACATCGCGGAGACGACTGCGTTCTTCAACCTGTCGAACCGGATGGCGTCGGCGACCGACATGATCCCGAACGTGGAGTATCACACGCAGGCGCGCTCTGGCGTCGAGTAGCTCGCGTGCGGCCGGCTTTGGCCCAAAGTTTGCTGACCTGAACCTGTCTGTTGGGCTTGCGCCCGAACGAATGAAGGAGATCGCCGTGACCGGAACCACCGAAGCCGCCTCGTCCGCGCCCGTCATGTCGGAGCTGTTCTGGCGCCGGTCGGGTTTGGCGCGCTCCGTAATCCTCGCCATCGCCGGTAGCGTGCTGCTCGCCGTGTCGGCGAAGGTGCAGGTGCCGTTCTGGCCGGTGCCGATGACGATGCAGAGCCTCGTCGTGCTGATGATCGGCGTCGCCTATGGCAGCCGCCTCGGGGCCGCGACGGTCGCGCTCTATCTCGCCGAGGGTGCGGCTGGCCTGTCCGTGTTTGCCGGCGCGGGCGCAGGGCCGGTGTATATGGCGGGGCCGACGGGCGGGTATTTGCTTGGCTTTGTGCTCGCGGCGGCGCTGACCGGCTGGCTCGCCGAACGCGGCTGGGACCGTTCGATCGGGCGCACGGCGGTGACACTCTCGCTCGGCCATGTGCTGCTGTTCGTGCCAGGCGTGCTCTGGCTCGCGGTGCTGATTGGGTGGCCGAAGGCGATCGCCTTCGGCCTCACCCCGTTCATCGCGGCGACGGTGGTTAAGACCGCGATTGGCGTCGCGCTGATCGGCGCGTTCTGGTCGGCGCATCGGCGCGTTGCCGGTCGCTGACCTCGCCGAGTTTCTGCTGGGTCGTTGGCGGCTGACGCGGCGGCTCGCAGATACGGCATCGAGCGCGGCGGGCGGTATGGACGGGATCGCCTGTTTCGCGCCCGCGCCATGGGGGCTCAGCTACCAGGAGCAGGGGATACTTGAGATGGGCGCGTATCGCGGCGAGGCGACGCGCCGGTATCGCTTCACGTCGTGTCAGGGCTCGCGCGCCGAAATCCTGTTCGACGATGGTGCCCCGTTTCACACGGTCGACCTCGCAACCGGACGCGCCGACGCCGTGCATCACTGCGGCGATGATCTCTACGAAGGACGCTATCAGGTTCTGAGCCGGGATCAGTGGACGCTCGACTGGCGCGTTACCGGCCCGCGCAAGGCGCTCTCGATATCGACGCAATACACCCGGCTGGATGCGGCGCCGTCAGGGTCGCCCGTCTCGGAGCGCGACGGCAGGTAGCGTCGCGGCCGGCGCCTGCGATGCGTCGCCGCCGGCGATCCGCGCCCAGGCCACCGACAAGCCGATGATTGTCCGTCCATCGTGCGTAATCGCGACTTGGCTCGGCGGCCCGACATCCGTGACGCTTCCGGCCGGCGGCTTGGCGCCGTCCCGCAGCACGATGATCGCCATCTGACCGGCATAGCGATTGAGCGGCGCGTTGAAGCCGTATTGGCGGGCGTCGGGGTCTAGGCACAGCACGGCCGCTCGGCCGCCGAGCGCGTAATCCACCTTGCCCGCGTCATGCCAGTTGGCCGCTGCGACCACCAGACCAGGTTGCGTCGGCAAGGCGCGCGCGAGATCGGTCCAGGTGACCGCCTCGGCATTCGGGTCGGCGCGGAGCGGGAGCGCGGTCAGTAGGGCGCGCGCCCAGTCGAGTCGGAACTCCGTGCCCGCCAGCAGCACCGCGCCGAGCACGAATGCCGGCGTCAACCACACGAGCCGCCGCACCGTCCGGTCGCCATCGGCCAGCCGCGTCGCGATTGCGTCGCCGAGCAGCGGGAACAGGAGCAAATATCCGGGGCTGGCCCAGTGAAACAGCACCCGGCCGGACGACCACAGCGCGACGACCGGAAACACCACGACCGCCGGCAGCGCGCCGAGGGCGAGCAGATACCGCGCGCGATCGGACGCGCCCGCGCGCAGGCCGCCTACGAACAGCAACAACAGCGGCACACCGATCCACGGCAGCAAAAACAGCGTCTCGCCAGCGAGCACGCCGAACGGCGCGAACGGGTGCAGCCGTGCCGCCCCCGCGCGGCTGCCCTGAAACGCGAACGACGCCCAGCCATGTCTCGCGTTCCACCAGAAGACCGGCGCGAACACGACGGCCGCAACGGCGACGGCAAGCCAGGGCCCGGGTCGTCGGAGCGCGCGCCGGCCCTCGGTGCTCAGCACAAACCAAAGCCCAATCCCGGCGATCGGCAAGATAGCGGTATATTTTGAAAACAGCGCCAATCCGGCACCGAGGCCGCACAGCAGCCAGTCGCCCGTGTTCTCCCGCTCTAGCGCGCGCACGAGAAAAAACGCGCTGGCCGCAACGCCGAACAGCAGCGGGCCGTCCGGCAGCACCCAGCCGCCGGCGGTCACACCGATTACCGGCGCGCAGTTCATCGTCAGCACGGCAAACAGCCCGGCGCGCGCGCCAAACAGCCGCCGCGTCAGCAGGAACATCAGCCAGCATGTCGCGACAAACAGGGCGATGAACGGCGCTCGCACAGCAAGCGGCGCGTCGCCGCCGAACAGGTGCGCGCCGGCCCACGCCATCCACCATGACGCCGGAGGATGGTCGAAATAGCCGAGCCGCAGATCGCGCCCGGCCGCAACCATGTACGTCTCATCGACGCCGAGCCCGAGCATCGCGCCGAACGCCATGCGCCCGGCGGTGGCGATCAGGATGATTGCGATGGTCGCGGCGAGGGGCGAGACGCCCCCCGGCCGCGCTAGCCGAACCGATGCGCTCAGGCGGGGATCACGCGCTGCGTCTGCTCGCCAAGCCCCTCGATGCCGAGGCGCATCGTCTGACCCGGCTTCAGGAACACCGGCTCCGGCTTGACGCCAAGGCCGACGCCCGGCGGCGTGCCGGTCGCGATCACGTCGCCCGGATGGAGCGTAATGAAGTGGCTGACGTAGCTGACAAGCTTGCGGACGCCGAAGATCATCGTCTCGGTCGTGCCATTCTGATAGCGATGGCCGTCAACCTCGGTCCATAGACGCAGCTTCTGCGGATCGGCGACCTCGTCCTTCGTCACCATCCACGGGCCGGTCGGGCCGAACGTGTCGCAGCCCTTGCCCTTGTCCCACGAGCCGCCGCGCTCAAGCTGATACTCGCGCTCGCTCACGTCGTTGACGATGCAGTAGCCGGCGACATGGTCCATCGCGGTATTCTCCGCGACGTACCGCGCCTCGGTGCCGATGACGATGCCGAGCTCGACCTCCCAGTCCGTCTTCTTCGACCCGCGCGGGATCATCACGTCGTCGTTCGGGCCGGTGAAGGCCGAGAGTGCCTTCAGGAATACGATCGGCTCCTTCGGGATCGGCGCGCCCGTCTCGGCCGCGTGGTCGGCGTAGTTCAGACCGATGCAAACGAAATTGAGCGGCCGCGCGACGCAGGCGCCGATGCGCGGGTTGCCTTCGACGCGCGGCAGGCTGGCCGGATCGATCGCCGCGAGCTTCTGTAGCGCGGCGGGGGCGAGCACCGTGCCGTCGATGTCCTTCACATGGCCGGACAGGTCGCGGATGGCGCCGCTCGCGTCGAGCAGGCCGGGCTTCTCGGCGCCCTTCGCGCCGTAGCGGAGCAGTTTCATTCGGTCCTATCTCCTGGAATGTGTCGTCAGAGTGTCCAGCCGCCGTCGATCACCACGGCCTGTCCGGTCATGAATCGCGACTCATCGCTGCCCAGATAGACGGCGAGGTAGGCGATTTCCTCGGGCGTGCCGAGCCTTCCCATCGCCTGACGCGCGATGAACGCGGCGCGCGCCGCCTCAACCGAGCCGGCGGCAGCGGCGTTCGCCTCGATCCGCTGATTGAGGCTCGGGGACTGGATCGTGCCGGGGCAGAGGCAGTTGCACCGAATGCCGCGCGCGACGGTATCGGCCGCAACCGATTTCGTCAGCCCGACGACCGCCGCCTTGCTCGCGCTGTAAACAACGCGGCGCGGCGCGCCTTTGATCGGCCCGGCGGCCGACGACATGTTGATGATCGAGCCCGCGCCGCGCTCAAGCATCCCCGGCAAAAACGAGCGGATCGTGCGGAACATCGCCCGCACATTCAGGTCGAACGCGAACTCCCAGTCTGCCTCGCTCGCCTCCAGGATGTCACCCTGATGCACGAAGCCCGCGCAGTTGAACAACACGTCGACCGGCCCCGCCTCGGCCGCGACGCGCTTGATCGCTTCCGGGTCGCGCACGTCGAGTGCGGCGGCGCGGATTCGGTCGGACGCGATTTCGCCGACGAGCGCGGCGTTGAGGTCGGTCGCGAACACGCGCGCGCCCTCGGCCGCGTAGGCGAGTGCCGTCGCGCGGCCGATCCCCTGGCCGGCGGCAGTGATGAAACAGGTTTTACCGGCGAGCCGATCGGTCATAGCGTTTATCCTTCTCCCCCCACCAGTGCTCAGTGGTTGTTACGGCTCTCGCCGCGCGTCTCGATGATGTTCAGGAACAGCGTCGCCGGTTCGAGGCAGGCGCCCTGTCCATGCTGGCCGACCATGCTGCGATAAATCGCCTCCCACGGCGTCTGCGTCACCAGCTCGGGCGGCGTCCAGGCGGCGCGCCGCGCCTCCAGCTCGCCCGGCGGCAGCACCACGTCGACCTTCCGCGTATTGAGGTCGATCCGCACTGTGTCGCCGGTCTTGAGCAGCGCGAGCCCGCCGCCGACCGCGGCCTCAGGCGAGGCGTTCAGGATCGACGGGTTCCCCGACGTGCCCGATTGCCGCCCGTCGCCGATCGTCGGCATGTAGTCGATGCCCTGCTCCAGCATCCGCGCCGGCGGCTGCATGTTCACGACCTCGGCGCCGCCTGGGTAGCCGATCGGCCCGCAATTGCGGATGACCAGCACTGACTGCTCCTCGATCTGGAGCGCCGGGTCTTCGATCCGTTCGTGGTAATCCTCCGGCCCCTCGAACACCACGGCCTTGCCCTCGAACACGTTCGGGCGGCCGGGGTGGGAGAGGAAGCGGGCGCGGAAGGCGTCGTCGATCACGCTCATCTTGATGACCGCGCTGTCGAACAGATTGCCCGACA
>CAYSTX010000087.1:0-13157 GCA_964434035.1 uncultured Acetobacteraceae bacterium | reverse complement strand
CGTGCGTGGCGCCACGCTCGATTCCGGCCGGGCTGTCGCAGATCACCCAGTCAAACTTGTCGCGCAGATCGGCGACGACGCGGGCGACGCCCTCGTTGGTCAGCGCATCCTTGTCACGCGTCTGGCTTGCCGCCAGCAGGCTCAGCGTGTCGATCCGCTTGTCGCGGATCAGCGCCTGCGCGAGCTTCGCATCGCCCTGCACGACGTTGATGAGGTCGAACACGACGCGCCGCTCGGCGCCCATCACCAGGTCGAGGTTGCGCAGGCCGACGTCGAAATCGACGACCACGACGCGCTGCCCGGTCTGCGCGAGCGCAACACCGAGGGCGGCCGTCGATGTCGTTTTGCCGACGCCCCCCTTTCCCGACGTCACGACAAGCACTTTCGCCATAGCAGATCTCCTCGCTCGCCTCGCCCGACTAATCGAGCGGGGTCAAGATGATGGCGTCTCCGTCGAGTCGCGCCTGTACTGCATGTCCGCGCAAAGCGGGCATGATGTCGTCGGCGACTTTGTAGACGCCGTCGATCGCCAGCAATTCAGCCTCGAGTCGGGTGCAGAAAATGCGGGCGCTGGCGCCAAGCAGCCCCGCAATGGCGCGGCCGCGGAGCGTGCCGTAAACGTGAATGGAGCCGCCGGCGATCACCTCGGCGCCCGATCCGACGGAGCCGAGAACGGTGACGTCGCCACGCTCATACAGGATGGTCTGACCCGATCGGACCGGCCGATCGATAATCAGCGCCGGCACTTCCGCCGGCTCCGACTCGGGCGGCGGCGACGGCGGGACCGGCGCGGGCGGATCGTCCGGGACGATGAGCGTGCGGTCCGGCCGACTCAAGCTTAGCATCGGCGTACGACCCCACGTCTCCGCGTCGGTCCAGCCGGGTGCGGCGCCTTCGACGCCGATGATGCGGATATCGCGCTCCTGCAGCGCGTCGATCAGGGTCGTCAATTCGGCCGGATCGTCCGGCATCGCCGACACATCAACAATGACCGGACGCGCATCGAAAAAAGTCGCGGCGCGGCGGCGCTGTTCATCGAGGGCGGCGAGCCAATCGGTAAGCGGACGCTCGGGCGACAGAACCAACGCGATGAACGACCGCCCGCGCACCCGAATGAATGGACGGGCCGAGTCATCGGCCGCTTCGGCCTCTGGCGCCGTAGCCGCTTCGGCGTCGGGCGCCGTCTCAGGATCATCGTTGGTCGATGCGCTCACCCTATGGGGGTATCCGCAACGCGCGGATGGGGTCAAGCGAGTGTGACGAGTCGCGTCGTGATTTTACCGGGCGGCGTGTTTGCTAACCGGCGGCAGGCTCATGCGCCGACTCGCGGCGCATTTATCGCTGCCGTCACGATACGGCATGAGATCGATGGCGGAACCCTGAGCAGGGTCATGCGAAACTCCGTTCGGCGTGCAGTCGATGCAGTGTCGGCCTTGGGCGGCTGAAGGTCAGGAGGCCGGATTTCATGCCCCAGACGGGCTGCGCGAGTTCGGCGACGGAAGCGGCGGGCGTAGACGCATCGAGCAGAACGAGATCGGCCGGCGCGCCGACGCGTACGCCGTAGTCGTCGAGCCGCATCAGCTTCGCCGTGTCATCCGTTACCATGTGCAAACAGCCTCACAGATCATCCGGCCGCGCGACATGACAGACATTCGCGTACAGGTTCGCCATGCGCAGCAGGTTCGCATCGCCATACGGCGTGAACGCCTCAAAGCCGCGCACTCCGATGCCGGGATCGACCTCGACGTGCGTGCGCATCCGCATCGTGCCCCAGCCGATCGCGCGCTCAGCGTCCGACGGCCGCGCGCATAGACATCCTCCGGCGTGAAGTCGCGCTTGGCGGCAGACGTCAACCGCACGGCTTCGCCGACCGTTCCCTCAGACGGCGTGCAGCGATCCATGATGCACGTCTTGTCGACATGAAAATGCGTCTCGACGAGGCCGGGGACGAGCAAGCGGCCGTCCGCGTCAACCGATGGCGCATCGGCCGCGAGCGACGGCGCAATCGCCGCGATGCGGCCGGACGCGATGCCGATATCGACCGGACCCGATCCGTCCGCGAGACGCGCGCGGCGCACCACACAATCCATCATGCCGCCTCCGGTCCGAAATAATCGAGCGCCGCGCCGATCTGCGTCGCGTGGCCAACCTGACCAATCGCCCCGCCGCTCATCACCGCGCACGGTCCGCGAGCGGCAGCGCGAGATTGGCCATTTGATCGACGAGCAACAGAATCAGCCCCTCGTCGCGCAGGTTTACGTCTGGATATTTCGCCTCAAGCGCCTTGATGACGGACTGTCCGACCGGACCCTGCTTTCCGAAGAAGCTGTAGGTCTGGACGAACTGCACCCGATCGGCCCAGGAGCCGGCGAGTTCGGGGAAGCGCCCGCCGCTGATGCCCCAATGGGAGATGATCGGAACTTGCCACGCCACCCGCTGCATGCCCTTGACCACCAGCGTGCCCGGCACCGCACCGGCGCCCGCGCTCCGAAGCCGCTGGAGCTGCGGCGTCATGAAGGACATGCGAAGCCTCCCTGTGTTCGGCCTCGTGGGGCAGCAATTGTCGTGCCAGCATGATCGTCCGCCCCCGCCCAAGCCCGTTCGGCCTGCTGTTCATCCTGCGCGGCTCGATCATCCCAATGATCGCGAGCCGCGTGCTGACGGTCGTGGTGGTGTCGATTGGCGTCGTCGCGCTGCACGCGACCGCGCCACGGCATCTGCGCGACCTCAGTCCGACGCCGTTCACGCTGTTCGGGGTGGCGATCTCGATCTTCCTCGGGTTCCGCAACAGCGCCTGCTACGAACGGTGGTGGGAAGGAAGGCGGCTCTGGGGACAGCTGATCGCCGAGACGCGGGTGCTTGCGCGGGAGATGATGAACCTGCTGCCCGAGGACGCGACGCTCCGCCGGAGATGCGCGCACCGCAGCGTCGCCTTCGCGCACGCGCTCCGCGATCAGTTGCGCGGCACCGACGGCGATGCGGCCGCCGGCTGGCTCCCGGCGGACGAATGGGCCCGCGTCCAGCCGGCAAGGAGCCGCCCGGACGGTATCCTGCGCGTGCAGACGGACGAGTTTGGTCGCCTGTTCCGGAATGGCCGGCTGTCCGACCAGTTGTACCGGATGCTGCTCGACCGGCTCGCGGTGATGACGAGCGTCCAGACCTCGTGCGAGCGGCTGCGATCGGCGCCGATACCGTTCACCTATACGATAATGCTGCACCGCACCGCGTGGCTGTTCTGCCTGCTGGTCCCATTCGGCCTGGTCGGTACCTTGGGCTACGCGACTCCCGTGGTGACCGCCATCCTCGCTTATGCCTTCTTCGGCCTCGACGCGCTGGGCGAGGAACTCGAGGAGCCGTTCAGCCGGTCGCAGAACGCGCTGCCGCTGGACGCCATGGTTCGCACGATCGAGATCGTGACCGCCGAGGCGCTTGGCGACAAGGACGTGCCGGAGCCCTTGCGGGCAACCACCTTCATCCTGCACTGAGACGTCGTTTCGCCGCCCGCCGCATGCTCCGAAACATCACCGGCGGGAAAACCTGACCCTGATTTATGCCCGTCAGGTAGAAATCCGTTTCTATTTTCCCCCTCCCTCTAGTCATCCGTTGGATAAAATCACTTACTCTACCGGCACGGCCCGCCGTTGACGGGACGAAACCGATCGCCGAGAGGGCAGCGCATGGGCATCGCAACAACACAGGTTGGCGTCGCGGAGCGGATCACCATCGTGCCGACTGGAGCCGCCGTCGGCGCTGAAATCCGAGGCATCGACCTGCGGCATGTCGATGACAGCGCCTTCACGGCGATCACCCGGGCGTGGCACGAGCACGCGGTGCTGCTGTTTCGCGATCAATCGCTGTCGGACGCCGACCTGATCGCCTTCAGCCGCCGATTCGGCGGACTCGACCACGCGCCGGTGCAGGAAAACGGCCGCGCCTTCGTCGAGGGCCATCCCGAGCTTTATGTCGTTTCCAACGTGCTCGGCGCGGACGGCGCGCCGATCGGCAGCCTCGGCGCGGGCGAGGCGGTGTGGCACACGGACATGTCGTATCTGCCGCAACCGCCGAAGGCGAGCATGCTGTTCGCGCTGGAGATTCCGCCGGCCGGCGGCGACACGTGGTTTTCCAGCATGTACGCCGCCTATGATCGCCTGCCCGACGATTTGAAGCGCCGCGTCGAGGGGCTGCGCGTCAAGCATGACGGCACATACAACAGCGGCGGCTTCGTCCGCGCCAGCGTGACGCCGACCGGTGATCCGCGCACCTCGCCGGGCACCTTCCACCCGCTGGTCTGCCGCCATCCCGATACGGGGCGGCGCGCGCTTTATCTCGGCCGCCGCCGCAACGCCTATATCGAGGGGCTGTCACTCGCGGAGTCGGACGCGCTGCTCGACGAGATCTGGTCCTATGCAACGGACGACGCGATCGCGTGGCGGCATCAGTGGCGGGTCGGCGACCTCGTCCTGTGGGACAACCGCGCGACAATGCACCGGCGCGACCCGTTCGACGCGCACGCCCGCCGCGTGATGCACCGCACGCAGATCAAGGGCGAGGCACCGCCGGCCGCCTAAAGCACGCATTCGTTCGGGACTTTTGACATGGCAAGCGCCAGCCTGAAGACGATTACGCGCGCCGCCTCGACACGCGGCGTTTCGCGGACCGGAGCTATCGTGCTCGGTCTCCTCTGCGTGATGTATTTCATCCTCTACGTCGACCGGGTGAACATCTCGACCGCGGCTCCGCTCATTCAATCCGACCTCAAGCTCAGCAACGCCGAACTAGGCCTCGCCTTCTCCGGCTTCGCCTATCCGTATGCGTTCTTTCAGCTGTTCGGCGGCTGGATCGGCGATCGTTTCGGCGCGCGGCGCGTGCTTGGCGCGTGCGGGTTGATCGTCTGCGCGGCGACGGCGCTCACGGGCGCGGTCGGTGGCCTGACGACGCTGTTCCTCGCCCGCGTGGCACTCGGCTTCGGCGAGGGGGCGATGTTCCCGACGGCGACGCATGCGATGGCGAAATGGGTGCCCCGACGGCGCTACGGCTTCGCGCAGGGCATCACGCACGCCTTCGCCCGGCTCGGCAACGCGCTGACGCCGCCGCTGATCGCGACGCTCATCGCGGTCAGCTCATGGCGCGGCTCGTTCGTCGTGCTGGCCGGCGTGAGCCTGCTCTGGGTCGCCGTCTGGGTCTGGTATTTCCGCGACGACCCGCACACGCACCCGGCTATGACGACAGCCGACCGCGCCGCCCTCGTCCCCGCACGCCCCGCGCGACTTCCGGCAAGGCCGGTGCCCTGGGGCCGGCTCACGCGGCGGATGCTGCCGGTGACGTCGGTCGATTTCTGCTACGGTTGGACGCTCTGGCTGTTCCTCAGCTGGATCCCGTCGTTCTTCTACAAGTCGTATCATCTCGATCTGAAACATTCGGCGGTGTTCTCGGCCGGCGTATTCCTCGCGGGCGTCGTCGGTGACACGGTAGGCGGCGTGCTCAGCGACTGGACCCTGCGCCGGACCGGACGGCTGGGCCTCGCGCGGAGCGGCGTGATAGCGTTCGGCCTGCTCGGCGCTGCCGCGTTCCTCACGCCGCTGCTGTTCACCCGCGACCTCACCACCGTCACGCTCTGCCTCTCCGCCGCGTTCTTCTGCGCCGAACTCGTGGTCGCCCCGATCTGGGCGGTGCCGATGGACATCGCACCCGCCCATGCCGGTACGGCGAGCGGGATGATGAACCTGGGCTTCGGCCTGGCCGGCGTCATCTCGCCCGTCGCCTTCGGCTACGCGCTGGATGTGACCGGGAGCTGGACGGTGCCGTTCATTGCCTCGATCGCGCTGCTGGTCCTCGGCGCGGCGATGACGCTGCTGATGCGGCCGGAGCATTCCTTCGAGGGGCCGTAGCCGCACCAAGGCGGCAGTGTTCCCATCACCGTCCGCGGCCCGGATTGCGTCGGCCGCGCGGGCGTGACTACGCTGGTGACGGATGGAAGACATTTCGACGACACGAGAAGGTGGCGACGCCGCCACGCTGACGCTGGCCGACTGTGCCGGCCTGCAACTTCTCGGCGCCCTCGACCCGGCGGTGCTCTCCCACGTCCTCGCCCGCTGCCACATCGCGACGTATGCCGCGGGCGAGGCCATCCTGCGGCGCGGGCAGGCGAACGCGCAGCTCTATTTCGTCCTCTCTGGCGACGTCGCCGTGCAATTCGACGAAACCGACCGGACGCACGAGATCGGCATCGCCGTCGGGCGCATGTTCGGCGAGATGTCTGTGATCGATGGCCAGCCGGTCTCGGCCTTCGTCGTCGCGCATAGCGAAGCCCGCATTCTGGTGCTGCCCGACGAGGTGTTCTGGTCGGCGGTCATCACCACGCCCGAGGCGCCGCGACAGGTCATGCGGGCGCTCAGCGGGCTCGTGCGCGGCAACACGGCGCGTCTGGTCGCCGCCGCACAGCAGCGGGCGCGAATGGACGCGATGGAGCGGGAATTGTCGCTCGCCCGCGACGTGCAGATGGGGATGCTGCGCCAGCGGCTGCCGCTGTTTCCTGACCGCGACGATTTCTCGGTGGTCGCACGAATGGAGGCGGCCAAGACCATCGGCGGCGATTTCTACGATGCGTTCCTGCTCGATCCCGCGCATCTGCTGATCGCCATCGGCGACGTGTCGGGCAAGGGCATCGGCGCCGCCCTGTTCATGGCGCGGGCGCTGACCATCCTGCGGACCGCGGCGTCCTCGGCCGAATCCGTCACGTCCATCGCCGCCGTGGTCAATGAGGATCTGGCCGCCCAAAACCCGGCCGGGATGTTCCTGACGCTGTTCATCGGGGTCTGCGATGTGCGAACCGGCCGGCTCGACTACGTCAATTTCGGCCACCCGCCGCCAGTGCTGATCGACGCGGCGGGCGCCGCGCGGTTCGAGCCCGTGCGCCCCGGTCTCATCTGCGGCATGTTCGAGGGCGAACGCGACGCGGCGGGCACGATGGCGATCGCGCCGGGCGAGGCGCTGCTGCTCTATACCGACGGCGTGACCGAAGCAGCCGACGAGGCGGGCGCGCTGTTCGGCGACGACCGGCTCCTGGCCGCCGCCGGAGGCATGACCGACCGGACGCCCGAGGTCCTGATCGCAAAATTGATGGAAGATGTCGGCGCATATTCCAGCGGCGTCGAGCAGTCGGACGATATCACACTGCTGGCATTTCGGTTTACAGGCACCGTGTCGGGGCGCTGACGGCGTCCCGATGGGGCCACTTACAACGACGGAAGGCAGAGGATGCGTCGCCATCTGATAACACTCGCCGCGATTGCGGCATCGGTATCCTGCGTGCCCGGTGCGGCTCGGGCCGACATGCGGCCGCTCGAATCGTCCGGGCTTTGGTCCGCATATGGAGGGACGGGCCCCGACAACCGGCCGGTCTGCGGCATCACGACGGTCGGTGCGGACGGACGGCGGATCAAGATCGAGCAGTTCGCGGGCGACGTCGGATTAGAGTTGACGTTGGCCAAGGACAGCTGGTCGATCCCAGACGGGACGCCCATCGATCTTCGCGTGCAATTCAGCACCCGCAGCCAGGCGATCCCGTTGCGCGGGACAGGGAATGGCCATGCCGTGCATGTGCAGCTGACCTTCGACGAGTCCGTACCGTTCATGCGCCAGCTGCGGGGCGGGCGGCAGATACTGGTGTTCTTCCCGTCCGGCAATGAGCAGTATTGGTCCGGCGGCCTCCTCGGCACCGCGCGGGCGATCGACGCGTTCGATGACTGCCGGACGGCAATGGCGCCGCCCGCGCCGACGCAGCCGTTCAGCGGGGCGCCGGCCACGGCTCCGTCTGCCACGGCATCGTCACCGCCGGGCGCGCCAACCCAGCCGTTCACCCCGCCGGCGCCGACGCCGGCTCCGGCTCCGGCGACCAAGCCCTGAGGCGCGCGGCCTGATCACGCACGGTGAGGCGGCCGGACCGCGGCCGCCCGCGTTTCATATCGGCATGCTCTTTCCGACGCGCACGTCTCGTTGCGCGTGGCGCCCCGCCCCTGCCGGCATGTCGCTTATGTGACCACCGGCGGGGGTTCAGCGATGTCAGCTCGGACGCGATGACGGGGAAGGTCGAATGGCGCGCGTAACGGCCCCCTCGGCCAGTTCCCCAACGGCGCGCGCGCTGCTGATTGTCCTGAGCGTGACGGCCGGGTGCACGGACGTTCTCGGCCTGCTCGACCTCAGCGGGATGTTCACGGCGCATATCACCGGCAACCTCGTCATCCTCGCGGCGCATGTCGTCAGCGGCAGTGAGGCGCGGATCTCGGAAATGCTGTCGGTTCCGGTCTTTATCGTAGTGGTCGGGCTGATGCGCGTTTTGGCGCGAGGGCTGCAATTGTCCGGCATCGCCTCGCTTCGCCCGTTCCTTTTGCTGCAGGCCCTGCTGCTGGTCGGCTTCGCCCTGCTCTGCGCCGCTGCCGGACCGCACATCGACCCGAACGCGCCCTCCCTGGTCCTCAGCGCCATGATGGCCGTCGCGGCGATGGCGGTGCAGAACGCGCTGGTCCAAATCTCGCTGAAGGGCGCGCCGACGACGGCGGTGATGACGACCAACGTCACGCGTTTCGCGATCGACGCGGGCGAAGTGCTGCTCGGCGGCGACCCGGCCAACGCCGCGAAGGCGCGCGACCGCGCGCGACATGTACTGCCGGTACTCATCAGCTTCCCCGTCGGCTGCGCGCTCGGCGCGGCGGGTCAGATGGCATTCGGTCTGACGGCACTCTGGCTACCGGCCGGCCTCGCGGTCCTGGCCTTCGCGATTGGCTGCGCGGTCAGGGCGGACGACAGGGTTCAGTCTCGGTCAGTTGGCGCCCCTAACGGGAAGAGGTGACGGTACGATCGCGCCTCATCAAGGGCGCGCGCGTAAGAAGGACGCTGCAGGAGCCGGGTACGGTAGGTCCAAACGTTGGAGAACGCCTGTGGGATAGGATGGGTCCAGTCGGCATAAAGAAGGGCGGGAGCAGCGGCGCAGTCCGCCAAGCTGAACGCTTCTCCGGCCGCCCATATCCTATGCGCCATGTGCTGGTCCAACCACCGATAGGCACGGTCGAGCAGAGCGCGTGACTGCTCAACGCCAAATGCGTCTTGCTTTCCCTCCGGCCGTAGGGAATCGAACACGATGTTTCCTTGCGGCGTCATCACGTAGTTGTCGAAGAAGCGGTCCATCAGCCGCACGTCAATCGCGGTGGCGGGATCGGACGGTACGAGTTGCACTGGCCCAGGATAGTGAACGGCGAGATATTCGATGATGATGGTTGCTTCCGGAATGACCCGACCACGGTCCTCCAGTACCGGAAATCGTCGAAGCGGCCACAGCCCGGAAAGTTCCGTGGATGCCGTGCTGCCCGTCTCGAGCAACTGCAGCTCGAAGGGAACGGCATTCTCGTAGAATGCGACTAGGGCTTTCTGACAATACGAAGAAAACGGGTGCGCGTAGAGCTTAAGCGTCATGACCGATCTCCCGTTCTGTTGTCACGGCTTTGCACAGGATGCCCGATCAATCTAACACGCGAGGCGTTCGGCGACCGTTGGACCTCTTCGTCGTCGGGGAATTTGATGTTCGGAAACGGGCACGAGTCCCGAGAGTTGCAGGGACCGCCGTTGAAGGACTCAAACAATATTCGTGCGCAAGTAAATATTCGAGGCGCGGCTGACGGCAAATGTAACCAAATGTCTTAAGCTTCGCGTCAGCTACCGGTCATACGACCTGCTCCTGGAAATTGGGGCCGATCAGCGGGCCTCTTTGCAGGATAATGGTCGATGCGTGTCTATGTTCTGAATCTTGTCCGCGCGACGGAGCGACGTGCGAAGATTGAAAGGGCCGCCACTGCCGTCGGCGCCACGCTCGACTTTATCGAGGCGGTGGACGGGCGGACGCTGACGGACGCGGAGCGGGGGTTGGTCGATCACCGCCGCCGGCGCCGGATCAGCCCCTATCTGCTGTCGGATAACGAAATCGGCTGCTGGCTAAGTCATCGCCGCGCCATGCAGACGCTGCTCGCAAGCGGCCAGTCGATGGCCGCGATCCTGGAAGATGATGTCGCCTTAATGCCAGCGTTCCCGCGCGTCCTCGATGCGTTGCAGGAACACGGCGGGCCGTTCGACGTCGTGACGTTATACCGCAATTTTAAGCGGCGCGCCGTATTCGAGACCTGCCGGCCATTGATCGGGCGCTACTCGCTCGGCCGCATCGCACCGATGCAGACCGGGGCGGTCGGCTACGTCATCACCCGCAATGCTGCGGCAAGATTCCTGGCCGCCACGCCGCGCTTCGTACACGCGGTGGACAAGGAGATGCACCGTTATTGGGCGAGCGGCCTCGACATCTATGCGCTCAACCATCCGATCGTGATCCATGACGATGCCGGGGATTCCTATCTGAGCGAGACGCGGCTGGATCACCGCCCGCAGGACCGGGTGAGATATCCGCACGCGGAAGCCATTCACTGGCGGCTGCAGCGGTTCGGCAATCGCGTGGCGGACAGCTTCCTGAAGCGCGCGGCGTTTCCCGGTTATGTGCGGCAGGGCCGCATTCAGACCCCGGAATCCAGGCCTTGCGAGATCAGGCGGCCGAAGGTCGTCCTGCATAAGGCGCTGCAGTCACCCGCCGCCTGGTCCAACTAGGCGTGTCGACATCGCCCCTGCCCTTCGCCGGGAAGCGGGTGCTGCTGGTGGCCGCGCATCCGGATGACGAGACGTTGTTCGCCGCCTCGCAGCTTGGCGTCTGCGGCACGCTGTGCATCGTCCACACCACAGACGGCGCCACATCGCGCCGCGCCGCCCGGGCCAACGGATTTTCCAGCCGCGCCGCCTATGCCGAGGCGAGGCGCCGCGAGTTGGCGGCGTCGCTGGCGGCGGGCAGCGTGACCGCTACCTGCGTGCCGCTCGGCTACCGGGACCGAACCGCCAGTTACCGTATAGGCACCATCGCCGCGCGGCTGCACGACATCGTCGTCGCCATGCGGCCGGATCTGATCCTCACCCATGGTTATGAAGGCGGCCATCTCGACCATGACGCCACGTGTTGCGCGGTACATCTAGCGCTGCGCCGAATGGGGCGAGACATCCCCGTCTGGGAATTCGCCGGCTATCACACGCAAGATGGAAGCGTGCGCAAAAGCCGGTTTCCCGACGATGGCCACGAGGCGCCGGTCACGGTGCTGCTGAACGAGACGCAGCGCCAGACTAAAGCGCGCATGCTGGCTTGCTTTGCGACGCAGCGCTCGGTGGTGGAGGGTTTTCTGCTTCATGCGGAACAGTTTCGTCCCGCGCCGAAATACGATTTTGCCGCACCGCCTTTCTCAGGGATGCTTGGCTACGAAATCGATCCACAGGCGCCGGAAGGGCACGCTTGGCGCACCCTCGCCCGGGCCGAGTTTGCGGCCACCGGCGACCGCGCGTGGCGGCGCGCGCGATTATGGCTCGCGTTCAAGAAAAGCCGGATGAAGCGCAAATTCGCCCGGCCGTTACGAAGCACGAAAGCGCCTACCGCCGCGAGATAACGTCGTGGCGCCGACTCTATCCCCTGCCGTCGCCACGCATGGCCTGAGCGAGGAAGCTGTTACCGCGCACCGCAGGTTGACCGGCAAAGTTCTCGTAGGTTCCCGCGCCGTTGTACGGTGCCGCCACGGGCGCCCGCACGTACACCCCCACGCCTCCGAAAGTGAACAGCGGCTGCGAGCCCGCCTGCGGCTGCACGGGAGCTGGGGTGATTGTCTGGTAGGGACTCGACTGATTCCGCGCGATCGCCTGCGCGCGCCCGGCTTGGCTGCTGCCCAACACGGCGCCGGCGGCAACCGAGAGTGTCAGGATCGTTCTGCACAACTTTGTAATCATATCACTTACTCCACATGGTGTTCCTCGTTCGTCATCCGTCGGCGCCGTTAGCCTGGCGCAGTGCATCCACGTGATTGTTCTGCATGAGCTGATGGTACAATTTGTCGACTTCGGCGGCCTGCGGCGCTGTCACGTCGGGATCGCCGAGGGCCCGCAGCTGACTTGCTCGAGGCTGCACGGGATGGCCGTCGATCACGGCGTGCAAAGGCGGCGGGTCGCGCGGCACGGGCGGTGTTTCAGGGCCCGCTGCTCCGGCAAGGACTGCCACGCCTAGCGCCGCGGTAATGACGAACGATGCTCGCATCGGCATGTTCGAAAATCTTGTTCGCATAGTACCTCCGTCCCTCATTTCGCTCCCCGCGATTAGGGAATTCGCCGGAAGCCGTTGCGACGAGAGCGGGCATCCGTAAGTCCGCCCGCCTCACATATGGTGACGGTCCATGGCTTCGATGAATTCTTTACCTGCATAAGGGCGGTGACGGGTCTGCATGTTCGCCCTCTTTCCGCGCATGCTCCAGCGCCCGATGTGCGACGAGCGACGTGGCCTCACTCTGCCACCCGCGATCCGTGGAAATGGGGGGGTCAGCTCACGCAGGCGACGAGCCGCCTCCCGACAGGAGAATATTCATGAATAGACTAGTGCTGATGGCTGCGATCCTGAGTCTGACCACCGGAGGTCTGACCACCGGAACCTCCTTCGGCCATTCCACCACTCTCGACCACGGCCAGTCCGTGCTGACGGGACGCGGACAGATCGTGACGACCGGGCGCGTCGGCCAGTTGGAGACGACGACGCTGCCCAGTGGCGGGGGGCAAGGTATCCTGATGAACAACGCAAACGGCACCAGCACGCTGATCGGCTCGAACGGCGCCATCACCACGCTGCCGACGCCGCGATAAATGCCTGCGGCCTAGACCAGAGCTGGTATCCCGCTCACTGGCGGATGACGCCTTCGGCATGCGGCGTGGCGACGCGCCGCAGGCCGTGGTGCCGGCCCGCGTTTTTTTTGCGATCAGCGATGACGTTCTGTCGGCGAGGCACCGCGTCCTGTCTCGATCGGACGGCTTTTACCCAATCCGGAACCGGCCGCCCGCATGGACGGTTTGGGTACGCGCAGCGCTAACAACGCCGCGGTCGAAGCGAGGCCGAGCCCTGCCGAGACCGCGAGAACGCCGAGACCGACACGATCGAGCAACAGGCCGAACAGCAACGGCGCGCCGGCCTGCGCGACGCGCGCGGGGGCTGACAACAGGCCCGTCCGTAGGCCGTAACCGGTCGGCCCGAAGACCGCGAGCGGCAACGT
>CAYSTX010000086.1:9335-13237 GCA_964434035.1 uncultured Acetobacteraceae bacterium | reverse complement strand
CTTCCCCGGTTCGCAGCCCGCGCGGACGCGATATCCTCGCCGCCTGCGGTCAGTTAAAGACCGAAACGCGGCGGGCCCGCGCAAAGGCGGAGACCGCCTAGCCGAACCACGAGGGGGGACTTCCATAATGCACGAACACGCGCACGGCGGCATGCGAGCCGACCTGACGGAGGGCAGCCGTCTGCCGCTCGGCAATTTGCCGGGGTCTCGCTATCCGGATCCTCGGATCGAGGCGCTCGACAAACGGTTCACCGCGCGGGCCGGCAACGCCGCGGTTGAGCGGATCGCGACCGGCTTCCGCTGGGCGGAGGGGCCGGTCTACTTCGCCGATGGCGGCTACCTGCTTTGGAGCGACATTCCGAATAGCCGGATGATGCGCTGGCTAGAGGAAGACGGGCACGTCAGCGTCTTTCGCGCCGACAGCAACTACTCGAACGGCAACACCCGCGACCGCGAAGGCCGGCTGGTCACGTGCGAGCACGGAACGCGCCGCGTCACTCGCACCGAGCCGGACGGGACGATCACCGTGCTGATGGATCGTTTCAACGGCAAGCGGTTGAACGGGCCGAATGACATCGTCGTCGCGTCGGACGGTGCGATCTGGTTCACCGATCCGGGTTACGGCATAGATGGGCCGTATGAAGGCTTTCCGGCAGAGGCCGAGTTGCCGCGACAGGTCTATCGGCTCGATCCCCGCAGCGGGGACGCGACAATCGTCGCGGACGACTTCGCGCGGCCGAACGGGCTTGCGTTCTCGCCCGACGAAAGGCGGCTCTACATCGTCGACAGCGGCATCACGCATGGCGGCCCCGCGCATATTCGGGCGTTTGCCGTGGACGGATCGCGGCTGACCGGCGGCGAGGTGTTCGCCGAAGATTTCGCGCCGGGTTTCACCGACGGCGTGAGAACGGATGCAGACGGCAATGTCTGGTGCAGCATGGGCTGGGCCGATCCGTCCGAGGACGGCGTGCGGTGCTACACGCCGGGCGGCGACCTGATCGGCAAGATCCATCTGCCGGAGCCGTGCGCCAATCTCTGCTTCGGCGGCAAGCGGCGGCACCGGCTGTTCATGGCCGGCAGCACGTCGATCTATTCCGTCTATCTCAACGCAACCGGCGCGCAGCGTCCCTGACGCCCGTCTTCCTGGCGAGGATCAGGCGCGGCCGCGCCCGCCGCTCAGTGCCCGCTCGACCAAGACTGCCGCGATGATGATCGCGCCGATCGCGGTACCCTGCCAGTAAGGCGACACGTTCAGCAGGTTCAGCCCGTTGCGGATGAACACCATGATGAACACGCCGAGCAGCGTGCCGACGATGGAGCCGCGTCCACCGAACAGGCTCGCGCCGCCGATGACGACCGCGGCGATCGCGTCGAGTTCGAGGCCGGAACCGCCGATCGGGTCGATCGAGAGAATGCGCGATGCAAGGAAGATCGTCGCGACCGCGCTCATCGCGCCCGAGACGATATAGGCGGTGATGCTCCACACCCGGATGCCGAGACCCGCGACCCGTGCCGCCTCGACGTTCGAGCCGATCGCGTAGAGCGTACGCCCGCCCTTGGCACGCGTGAGGAATAGCCAGCACAGCGCGTAGACGCCGATCAGGCACCAGAAGTCGATCGGCACGCCGAACAGCGTGTCGGACGACAAGAGCCCGAGCGCTGGCGGCAGGTTGCCGATAGAACTAGCGCCGCTCAGCACGTAGGCGAGGCTGCGGCCGATCGACATCATCCCGAGCGTCACGACGAAGGGTGCGACACGGCCGAACGTGATGACGGCACCGTTGACGAACCCGAGTGCGGCGCCCGCGAGCAGACAAACGGCGACGCCGCCGAACAGCCCGAGCGGCGGAAATGCAAGGCCGAGGACGATACCGGTCACGCCGGCGATTGAACCCACCGAGAGGTCGATGCCGCCGATCAGGATGACGAGTGTTTGACCGAGCGCCACCATGCCGACGACGACCGACTGATCCATCACGTTCAGCAGGTTGCTAACGGTGAGGAAATACGGCGAGACGAGCGTCAGCCCGAGCATCACGACGAGGACGAGCAGCAGCATTCGCAGCTCGATCTGCGTCGCGAGCAGGCGGATTAGGCCGCCGCCGGTGCGCGCGCGACGCGCGGTTACAGTGTTTGTCGTCGTGCTCATGCTGCAATAGCCTCCGCCGGCGCGCCGAGTTCGTCTGTGATGTGACGGCGGATCGCCACCGCATCGAAGCCCGCCGGCACGCGCGCGAGCGTTAGGCCGACAAGGCCGAGGCTGTGGCCGCGCCGGCCGACCACTTGCGCCAAAACCGTCGGATAACTGCCGTCGGGCGCGGTCGCGACGCTGGTCTCGGTCGGCGGCACCGCGTGCGCGATGCGGGTCGCGGCGATTTCGGGGAAGCCGCCGGCGATGAAGCCGGGGTCGGCGTCCGCATCCGTGCCGACGCGGTCGAAGCAGAACAGTCGACCACCTTCGATGGCGATCCAGTAGGCGACCCCGCCATATCGGTCGACGAGTTGTTCAAGCAGCGTATGCGTGCGCTCGGCCGAGCTGCGCGGGGCGGCGAACATGCCGAGCTTTTCGATATCGACGAGCTGGCTCGGAATGTCGGTGACGGTGACGCCGTCGCTCAGCACGACAACGCGGTCGGCGAGGCCGATCACCTCCTCGAAATCTGACGAGACGACGACGCAGGCGACGCCCTCGGCGGCAATTCGGCGGAGTAGGGCGTAGATGCTGCTGCGCGTGCCGATATCGACGCCGCGCGTCGGCTCATCGAGCAATAGGAGACGCGGCTCGAGCAGCAGCCAGCGGGCGAGGATCACCTTCTGCTGCATCCCGCCGCTGAAGTTCAGCATGTTGGCATCGAGCAGCCGCGACGCCGGCAGGCCGAGTGTTTCCAACAGCGATTCGATGCGGCCGGTCTGTCCGCGATACGCAAGGCCCGCGCCGCCATGTGCGCCGAGATGCGCGAGCAGCAGGTTCTCGCGCACGGAAAAATCCGGGACGATCCCCTGTCCGCGCCGGTCCTCTGGGATCAGGCCGATGCCGGCGCGAATGGCCTCGAGCGGCGCGCGCGCGGTGAAGCGTTCGCCGTTTAGCGTGACCGTGCCGGCGGAGGCGTGGCGGAGGCCGAAGATCGCCTCCAGCGTTTCCGATCGGCCGGCGCCGACAAGGCCGGCGAGTCCAAGGATCTCACCCGCGCGCACCTCAAACGACACGTCGCGCACCCGCGGCGGACAACTGAGGCCGTGCACCGCAAGCACGACATCGCCGACCCGCCGCGTCGTACCCGCCGGCCGCGCATAGATGTCGCCGAGGTCGCGCCCGACCATCAGCCGTACGAGTTCGCCCTGGTTCAGCGACGCCGTGTCGCGGTTGCGCGCGACCATTTGCCCTTCGCGCAGCACGCTCACGCGGTCGGTGACCGCGAAGATTTCCTCGAGCCGGTGTGAGACGAAGATCAAGCCCCGGCCGCTCGCGGCGAGACGGCGGATGATATCGAACAGCCGCTCCGCCTCATGCGGCGACAGCGAGGCGGTCGGTTCGTCGAAAATGACGATACGGCTGCCGAGGGCGAGCGATTTCAAGATCTCGACCAGTTGCCGCTGTCCGATGCTGAGGCTGTAAACCGGATCGTCGAGCCGCAGCCCGTCCGCCTGTCCCAACTCGTCGATCAGCGCATGCGCCTGTTCGCGAAGCGCGTTCCAGCGCAACCGTCCGGGCATCGCGAGGCGCGGCAGCATGATGTTTTCGAGCACCGAGAGGTCGGGCGCCAGCGAGGTTTCCTGTGTAACCATCGCGATTCCGTCGCGGATCGCGTCGCGCGCGCCGGTGTGGCGCACTGGTTTGCCGTCCAGTAGCGTTTCCCCAGCGTCGGGCAATACGTGGCCGGAGATGATACGGGACAGCGTCG
>CAYSTX010000086.1:0-9235 GCA_964434035.1 uncultured Acetobacteraceae bacterium | reverse complement strand
AGCGTTTCCCCAGCGTCGGGCAATACGTGGCCGGAGATGATACGGGACAGCGTCGACTTGCCGGCGCCGTTCGCGCCGACGAGCGCATGAACCTCGCCGGCGCGCAGGTCGAAATCGACGCCGGACAGCGCGAGCGTCGCGCCGAACCGCTTCGAGATCCCTCGCAGCGCCAGAAGGTCCATGCGTGCCGCCCGTGAGGCCGCCGCCTATGCGCCGAACACGGTCTTGCGGATGGTCGGCTCGTATTGCTTCAGGTTCTCTTTCGTGACGACCAGGATCGGAACCAGGATTTCCTTCGGCGGTGTCTTGCCGGCGAAATAGTCGAACATCGCCTGCGCCGAGCGCTGCCCCATGAGATATGGCTGCTGCATACCCGACGCGACGATCTCGCCCTTGTCGATCAGGTCGACGAAATCCGGGATGCCGTCGAAGGCGGCGAGCAGGATATCGTTCTCCTTGCGCGCCGCATGCAGCGCGCGGATCGCGCCGAGCGAGGGCTGATCGGTTTCGACGAACAGGCCGCGCATGTCCTGATGCGCGGTAACCATGTCCTGCACGAAGCGGAATGTCTCGTCGGCCGTGTAGCTCTGCATCTGCGACAGCGCCGCCTGCTTGATGCCGGCTTCGTTCATCGCCTTCATGAAGCCGGCGGTGCGCGCTTTGCCGTTGTTGCGGGCGAGCGAGATGGTGACGAGCCCGACGGTGCCCTTGTCCCAGCCCTTCGCCTTCAACGCCTTGGCGAGCGCCTGTCCGACGCCGTAGGCACCTTTTTCGTTGTCCGAGATGATGAACGACACGTACTCGCCGCCCGTCGTGCCGATATCGGCGATGACGACAGGGATCTTCGCACGCGATGCGGCGGTGATGACGGACGGCGCGGTCGAGCTGTCCGTCGGCGAAATGATGATCCCGTCGACGCGCTTGGCGATCGCATCCTGCGCGTTCTGCAGCTGCGTCTGCGCCGAGTTGTGACTGTCATAGGCGGTTGCGCTGCCGCCCTGGCTCTTGGCCTCGTCCTCGATCCCCTTGGCAAGAATGCGCCAAAACGGGAGGTCGAGGCCGGGGGTGAGGTAGGCGAGACGCTTGCCCGCGGCCCAGGCGGGACGCGTGAAGGTCCCGGCGGCCACTGCCGCCGGGACGGCGAGCTGGGTGAGAGTGCGGCGGGTGATCGCGGCGCGGACGCGTTCGGACATTGTGCGTTTCCTTCAGCTTCGGGCGGTTCGAACCGCCTCTGATCTGGCGCCGTCATTCCGCTTGGAACCGGCGCGCGATCAGGCCGAAGTCACCCAGTGCTTGTCAATCACGCACGGCCTTCACGCGCGCGTGTCGGCGTTGCGCACCGAGCAATGCGGTGTTCAGGCCGCCTTGCGAAACCGCTTCGGGTCGATTGCCGGAATGATCGCGCCCGCAGGACCAGGATCGCGACCGGAGATCATGTCGGCGACGAGTTGGCCGGCCGCCGCGCTCGTCTGGATGCCGTAGCCGCCCTGTCCGACGCACCAGAAGAACCCGGGCGCCGCATCGTCCCACCCGAATGCGAGGCTGCGGTCCGGCGTGAAGGTGCGGAGGCCAGCCCAGCTATGCTCGACCCGGCGCACGTCGATCGACAGCGCATGCTGCATCCGGTCGATGCCGATTGCGATGTCGAGTTCGTCCGGCTGCACGTCCTGCGGGTCCATCGGCGTCTCGTCGGCGGGCGACACCATCAGCTTCCCGCCCGCTTCGGGCCGCACGTACCAAGTGTGATCGACGTCGTTGATCATCGGCCAAGGGCGCGGGTCGTACGGGGCCGGGTCGATGATGATGCCGGTGCGGCGGCAGGGGACGAGGCCGAGCGGGGCCACGCCGGCCGCGCGTGCGATCACATCGCCCCAGGCGCCGGCGGCGTTGACGACGATGGGTGCCGCGAACGTGTCGCCCGTGCTGGTCTCGACGTGCCAGGTCGCGTCCGACGAGTGCACGATGCGGCCGGCGCGGTGACGCAGCACCAGCGCACCGCCGGCCGCGCGCAGTTGCCGCAGAAAGCCCTGATGGATCGCGGCGACGTCCATGTCGAACGCCTCGTCCTCGAACGCGGCGGCGACTGCATAGCCGTCGATCAGGGCCGGGACGCGCGCCTTCACCTCATCGAGCCCGATTGAGCGCAGCCCGATCCCGTCCTTCATCAGCCGCTCGAAACTCGGCATCTGCTCCTGTGGTGCCAGGAACAGCACGGAGCGGAGCGATAGCAGCGGATGCTCCGCGAAGCCCGGCGGCGGCATCTCCAGGAATGGGCGGGAAAGGCCGGTCAGCACCCGTACGTCAGGCGGCCCGTAATTGAGGATCCAGATGGCGGCCGAGCGGCCGGTGCTGTGATAGCCAGCCGCCTCCTCCGCCTCGATGAGCGCCACGCGGTGCGTCGGCGCGAGTGAAGCGGCGACGGTTGCACCGGCAATGCCAGCGCCAATGACGATGATATCGAAACGATGTGCGTCCATGGGCTTTCACTGTCTTCCGGCTCATCCCGCGGAGCAAGACCTGTGCCGCCCGGTCAGTGCGGGGCAGGAACACCGGCGGCGGAGGCCGTCGCGACCAGGGCGGCCCAGGTGTCGGCCTGCAGCGGGATGCCGTCGCGGGTGCGCGCCTCCCGCGTCGCTGCCTCCTTCTCGCCCGGCAGCAGCACGGGTTCGCCCGGCACCGCCGGGTCGGAGGAGCGGACATAGGCGGCGTACTCGCGCGCGGCGTCGGCGAAATGCGACGCGCCGAAGCTGCCTGGCGAGAGGTAGATCGACAGCATCGCGTTGCTGATCTGGCCGCGCTTGCCGCCCGGCACCGGCCCCGAGGTCGCGCCGCCCGTTAGGCAGCCAGCCAGCATCTCGCACATGAAAGCGAGGCCCGAGCCCTTGTGCTCCCCAAACGTGCGGAGCGCGCCGGCGCCGCCGGCCGGGTCGCGGACATGCGTGCCCTCGATCGGGCCATAGAGTGTCCGCGGATCGGAGGAGAGCGTGCCGTCCGGTTCGATCAGCGCACCGTGCGGCACCGGTTTGCCGCCGTTCGACGCGACAAGCACCTTGCCCTCGGCCACCAGCGAGGTCGCGAAATCGAGGATCAGTGGCGGCTCGGCCGCCGTCAGCGGGACGCCGATGCAAACCGGGTTGGTCGCAAAGCGCCGGCTGACGCCGCCGAACGGGGCGACGATCTCGCCGCCCGCCACGTTGACGAAATGGATCGAGACGAGGCCGGCTGCCGCCGCCCGTTCGGCCCAGTCGCCGATGCGGCCGATATGCCCGGCGCGACGCAGCCCGATCACCGACAGGCCGCCCTCCTGCGCCTTGCGGATGCCGAGATCGACCGCCAGTGGTGCGACCGTCTGGCCGAAGCCAAGATTGCCGTCGGCAATCGCGTGCGTCGGCGTTTCGTTGGAAACGGTGATCGTCTGACCGGCGCGCACCTTGCCTTCGTGCAGCCATTGCACGTAGCGCGGCGTACGGATCACGCCGTGGCTGTCATGGCCGGTGAGGTTGGCTGACAGCAGGTGATATGCGATGCGGTCAGCCTCGTCGCGCGCGCAGCCGCTCGCGGCGAAGATATCGGCGACGAACCGCTCAAGCGTCCGCGCCGAGACAGTGATTTCTTTCATCGCCAGCCTCAGACGACGCGGCCGCTATCCGGCTCCATCAAATGCATCTGGTTGAGGTCGGCCGACAGCGGCAGCATCTCGCCCGGTTGCGCCGACGTCGCGGGATTGACGCGGGCGCAGACGGGCGTGTGGTCGACGAAGAAGTGGATCATCGTCTCCATGCCCATCGGCTCGACCACGTCGACCGGCGCCTCAAACCGGACGAAGCCCGGCCGCTCGGTCTCCTGAGGGTCGGTCAGATGCTCGGGGCGGAGGCCAAGGATCATCTCCCGGTCGCGATAGGGCGCGTAGCGGTCGCGCCGCGACGGCGGGACCGGCAAGGTCACGTTGTTGGCGAGCCTGACGCCGAGGCCGTCCGCGCCGTTCGTCACCCGCACCGGCAGGAAGTTCATCGCCGGCGAGCCGATGAAGCCCGCGACGAAGCGGGTCGCCGGCCGGTGATACAGCTCCTGCGGCGGGCCGACCTGCTCGATCACGCCGTGGTTCATCACGACGACGCGGTCGGCGAGCGTCATCGCCTCCACCTGATCATGCGTGACGTAGACGGTCGTGGTGCGGACGGTCTGGTGGACCTTCTTGATCTCGGTCCGCATCTGCACGCGCAGCTTTGCATCGAGGTTCGACAGCGGCTCGTCGAACAGGAAAACCTTGGGGTCGCGAACGATCGCGCGGCCCATGGCGACGCGCTGCCGCTGACCGCCCGACAGCTGGCCGGGCTTCCGGTCGAGATGGTCGACGAGGCCGATGATGCGCGCCGTCTCTGCGATCCTCCCGCGCGCCTCGGCCTTCGGAACCTTCCGCATCTTCAGCGCGAAGCCGATGTTCTCCGCGACGGTCATGTGCGGGTAGAGCGCGTAGTTCTGGAACACCATCGCAACGTCGCGATCGCCCGGCGGCAGGTTGTTCACGACACGATCGCCGATGCGGATCTGACCGTCGGAGATCTCCTCGAGACCCGCGATCATGCGGAGCGCAGTCGTCTTGCCGCAGCCCGACGGGCCGACCAGCACGACGAACTCGCCGTCCGCGACCTCGACGTTGAGGTCCGAGACGGCACGGAAGCCGTCGCCGTAGGTCTTGGTCACGTTGTCGAAGGTGATGCCGGCCATGTGCGAGCTCCTTTCTTATTCCTTCACTGCGCCCGCGGACGCGTTCATGATCCGGCGCTGGAACACGAAGAAGATCACCGCGACCGGGATCGTCATCAACGTCGACGCGGCGAGCTTCAACGGATAGCGGTTGCCCGAGCCGAGCTGCCCGGAGGCCAGCTGTGCGACGCCCTTCGTGAGCGTGTTGAGGCTGGTGCTCTGCGCGGAGATGATGAAGTGCGCGAGCTCGTTCCACGAGCCCTGGAACGACAGGATGAAGATCGTCACGAGCGCGGGCCGCGCCATCGGGAGCACGATCGACCAGTAGATGCGGAAGAGGCTCGCGCCGTCGATGCGCGCCGACTCCTCCACGCTGACCGGGATCGACTCGAAGAAGTTCTTCATGATGAACACGCCGGCGGCGTCGACGAGCAGCGGCACGATCATCCCGTAGTACGTGTCGTAGATACCGAGCTGGCGAATGATCAGGAACTTCGGGATGAGGAGCACGACGCCCGGCACCGCCATCACGGCGACGATCGTCGCGAACGCCGCAGCACGACCGCGGAAACGCAGACGTGCCAGCGCATACCCCGCGAGGCTGTCGAGGAACACGCGCAGGAAGGTGACGCTCAGCGTCACGATCACCGAGTTCTTCACCCACAGCAGGAAGTTCTGACCCGCGTAGAGATCGTGGAACGCGACGGTGGTCGCGGGATGCGGCACGAGGCCGAGCGGGTTGGCCGTGGCGTCCGGCTCCGTCTTGAACGAGGTGACGACCGCGATGATGAACGGGAAGACGTAGACCGCCGCGAGGACGAACAGGAACGCGTACGTGACGGAGCTGCCGATGCGGCGGCGGCGCACCGCGCTCGCGTCGGTGCGGGCGAGCGAGCTGCTCATGACGGCGTTCCTCCCGGCGCGGCCGAGGCGATGCGCGAGGTGTTCTGGTCGCCGATCTGCTGTGTCGGCCCGAAGCGCCTGCGCCGCGGCACGCGGTCGGGACTCCTCGTCAGCAGCCGCGTCAGGAGCGTGAACGAGACGATGATCGCGAAGAGGATGAACGCGATCGCGGCGCCGCTGCCCCAGTTGTTCTGGTTGAACGATGCGTCGAAGGAGAGGAATGCCGGCGTGAGCGTCGTGTTCAGCGGACTGCCCTTCGTCCCGACGTAGATCTGGTCGAACACCTGCCAGGTCCCGATCAGGCCCAGCGTCACGACCGTGAAGAGCGTCGGGCGGATCATGGGGACCGTGATGTGCCGGAACTTGCTCCATTCGCTCGCGCCGTCCAGCGCGGCCGCCTCGTTGATCGACTCGTCGATGTTCTGCAGCCCGGCGAGGAAGAGGAGCATGAACGTGCCCGACGTCGTGAAGACGGCGAGGATGATGAAGACGCACATCGCGATGCTCGGGCCGGCAAGCCAGTCCCAGTAGCTGACGCCGAGGAAGTAGCTGTTCGACAGGCCGCCTGACGGCTGGTGCACGCCGAACTGGCCGACGATCACGTGGAAGAGACCACGTGGGTCGTACAACCACGATGGCCCCGTCGCGCCGAGGTACGAGAGGAGCTTGTTGATCACCCCGGTCGGCGAGAACAGGAAGAGGAACAGCACGGTGATCGCCACGGAGCTCGTGACGGACGGGAAGTAGAACGCCGTGCGGAAGAAGCCGACGAGCTTGACGCGCCGGTTCACGAGCACGGCGAGGAAGAGCGAGACAGCCGTCTGGATCGGCACGACGAGCAGCACGTAGTAGACGTTGTTGCGCAGCGCTGTCCCGAAGTTGTTCTGGTCGAGGCCGGGCGTCGTCAGGAGGTGGCGGTAGTTGCCGAGGCCGACGAAGTGCGCGTTCGCACCGATCGGGCTGCCGTTGCCGTTCCAGTCCGACAGGCTGACCCACGCCGCCATCGCGATCGGGATGATGAGGAAGAGGCCGAGGATGACGATCACCGGGGCGAGGAAGGTCCATCCTGCGGCAGCCTGGTGACCGCGGATGCCGGGCTCCCGCCTGCGCAACAGACCACCCGTAAAGCGCCCCGCCACTCTCGCCTCCCTTCGTCGTCCGTCGGATGTCGAAGCGTTGCCCGCCGGCGGCATTTGCCGCCGGCGGGCTTCACCGGTTCGTCGGTGGGACGTTTTTACTTCAGGATCGGCTGCAGCTCGCTGTTGACCCGGTCGAGGATCGACTTGGGATCCGTCTGCGGAAGGCCCTGCAGCTGCTGGTTGAAGTCGCCGAGCACCGTTGCGATGTTCGGGATCGTCGGGATGCTGCGCGAGTAGTTGGCACCCGCGAGGAACGCCGCGAACTGCGGGTAGAGCTTGCTCCACTCCTTCGCGTCGGCCTGGACGGACGGCATCACGCCGAAGGCCTTCGCGTTCCCCATCTCGACCTTGGTCTGGGTGAGATACGAGATCGCATCCATCGCCTCGGCCTTGTTCTTCGACGCGGCAGCAAGACCCCACCCGCCGTCGTACTGCAGCGTGCCCTTGCCTGCCGGGCCTGCCGGCAGCTCGACTGCCTTATAGGGAACGTTCGGGTAGTCGTGCGTCATCGCGCCGGCGATCCAGTTGCCCTCGATCGTCATGGCGCACTGCTGCTTGCCGAACGCCTCGCCGCCCCAACCCGCACCGAGCTGGTTCGTGAGCTTGAACGAGCCGGCCTTGATCATCGACTTCACGAAGTTGAAGGCGGCTACGTTGGCCTTGCTGTTCACCGTCGCGGTCTTCTCGTCCTTCGAGACGAGCCAGCCGCCGTTCTGGATCATGAAGACCCCGAGGCGGTGGAACTCGGGCCCGGTGCAGAGGCCGACCTGGCCCGACCGGGTGAGCTTCTTCGCGACCGCGCTGAGCTGCTGCCACGTCTTCGGATAGCTCTTGCTGGTCAGCCCCGCGCTCTTCCAGGAGTTCGTGTTGATGACGAGCGCGAGCGTCGAGAAGTCCTTCGGCGCTGCATAGAGGTGGCCCTTGTACGTGAAGGCTTCACGCAGGCTCGGGTAGAAGGACTTGACGTTCTTCAGGTTGTCGAGCTGCGCGAGGTCGCCCGCCTTGGCGTACGTGGCGACCTGGTCGTTACCGAGGTAGAAGATGTCCGGCGGATTGCCCGACGCGAAGCCCTGGGCGAGCTGCTGGCCGAGGTCCGACGCCACGATCACCTTCAGCTGGATGCCGGTCCGCTTCGTGAACGCCTGAGCGGCGTTGTTGACCGCGAACGTCTCGGCGGGTCCGGAGCTCCCGATCAGAGCGGTGATCGTCGTTGCCTTTCCGCTCCGGTTCGAGCCGAGCGCCGTGCCGGCCGTGACGGCGAGCGCGACGACCATTGCGAGCACGAGCGCGGCCCGCGAGCGAGCGATGCGGGTCTTCCGATGCGCGTTCACTACAGACTTCCTCCTTCGAGCTATCGAGAACGACGTAGGAGCCGGTGGTTGCCTTGGCCGATCGGCTCGGCGGCGGTCACGGCGTCCTCTTGATTGGAAGCGCTTTCAGGAACTGGGCGGCGAGATTACGCCTTTGTCCGTACAAAAGTCAAGAGCACCACCCTTGACATGGGACGTGCGCGCAGGCAAAAGGTTAACGCCGATGGAAGCGGTTCCCAGACCACCTGCACGCATCGCCGACGTCGCGGCGCGGGCCGGGGTCGGGATCGCGACGGTCTCCCGCGTCGTCAACGATCGCGGGAACGTGGCCGCCGCCACCCGGGAGCGGGTGCTCGAAGCGATCCGCGCCCTCGAGTACCGCCCGAGCTCGGTCGCCCAGAACCTCTCGCTGAAGCGCACGCTCGTGATCGGCGTGGTGCTCCCGTTCCTCACCGAGGCCTCCCCGATCGAGCGCGTGCGCGGGATCGTGACCGCGCTCGCGTCCTCGCCCTACGACCTTGCGCTCTACGACGTCGAGTCGGCCGACCGCCAGCGGCGGGCCTTCCGGCTGCTGGCCGACGCCCACCGCACGGACGGGCTGCTCGTCGTCTCGCTCATCCCGCCCGACGAGGAGGTCCGCCGCCTGCGCGCTGCGGCGATCCCCTGTGTGCTCATCGACGCCCGCCACGACGGGCTGCCGAGCGTGGTGATCGACGATGTCGCCGGCGGCGAGCTCGCGACGCAGTACCTGCTCGACCTCGGCCACCGCCGCGTCGCGTTCATCGGCGACAAGCCGGCCGACCCGTTCCGGTTCCAGTCGAGCCGCGACCGCACGCTCGGCTACGAGCGGGCGCTCGAGGCGGCGGGGATCCCGATCCGGCCGGAGTACGTCCGCGAGGGAACGCAGAGCCGGCACGTCGCGCGGAGCATCGCGGACGAGCTGCTCCGTCTTCCCGAGCGTCCCACCGCGGTGTTCGCAGCGTCCGACGTGCAGGCGCTCGGCGTGCTCGAGGCGGCGCGCGCGCTCGGGATCGACGTTCCCGGCGACCTCTCCGTGATCGGGTTCGACGACATCGAGATCGCCTCCTACGCGGGACTGACGACGGTCCGCCAGCGGCTCGTCGAAAGCGGGAGCCGCGGCGCCGAGCTGCTGCTGCGGGCGCTCGCCGGCCAGCC
>CAYSTX010000085.1:4829-13375 GCA_964434035.1 uncultured Acetobacteraceae bacterium | reverse complement strand
CGGGTTTCAAGAAATGCGCGCGCGTCGTCGGCGACGTCATCGGCAAGTTCCACCCGCACGGCGACAGCTCGGTCTATGAGGCGCTGGTCCGGCTCGCGCAGGATTTTGCGGCCCGCTACCCGCTGGTCGAAGGGCAGGGCAATTTCGGCAACATCGACGGCGATAACGCGGCCGCGATGCGATACACCGAGGCGCGCCTGACCGAAGTTGCACGCGCGCTGCTGTCCGGCATCGACGAGGACGCGGTTGATTTCCGGCAGACCTACGACGGGGAGGAGAGCGAGCCGGTCGTGCTGCCGGGCGCGTTTCCGAACCTGTTGGCCAATGGCGCGGCCGGAATCGCGGTCGGCATGGCGACGTCCATTCCGCCGCACAACGCGGGCGAGATCTGCGCGGCGGCGCTGCACCTGATTGCCAACCCGGACGCGAGCACGGCCGATCTGCTGGCGCACATGCCGGGGCCGGATTTCCCGACCGGCGGCATCATGGTTGAGGATCAGGCGGCGCTGTTGCTTGCATATGAAACCGGCCGCGGCGGGTTTCGCGTGCGCGCGAAGTGGGAGCGCGAGGCGGGCAAGAACGGCACGTGGAACATCGTCGTCACCGAGATCCCGTATCAGGTGCAAAAGGCGCGGCTGATCGAGCAGATCGCGCAGTTGCTCGAGGACAAGAAGCTGCCGCTGCTCGCCGATGTGCGCGACGAGTCGGCGGAAAATGTGCGGCTCGTGCTGGAGCCCCGCAGCCGTACGGTCGATCCGGCGATGATGATGGAGACGCTGTTTCGCGCGACCGCGCTTGAGAGCCGCTTCCCGCTCAACATGAACGTGCTCGACGCGACACGGACGCCGCGCGTGATGGGGCTCCGCGACGTGCTGCGCGCGTGGCTCGATCATCGGCACGACGTGCTGCTGCGGCGCTCGGCGCACCGGCAGGCGGCGATCACGCGGCGGATCGAGGTGCTAGATGGATACCTCTCCGTCTATCTCAATCTGGACGAGGTGATCCGTATCATCCGCGAAAGCGACGAGCCGAAGCCGGCGCTGATCGCGCGCTTCACGCTGACGGATGTGCAGGCGGACGCAATCCTCAACATGCGGCTCCGCAGCCTGCGCCGGCTCGAGGAGATGGAAATCCGCAAGGAGCACGCGGCGCTCTCGAAGGAGCTGAAATCGCTCGCGGCGATGCTGCGCGATCCGGCACTGCGTTGGCGGAAGATCGGCGAGGAGATCGCCGAAACCGGAAGCCGCTTCGGCGACGGCGCGCTCGGCCGCCGCCGCACGGTGATCGGCGACGTGGTCGAGCCGGTTGAGGTGACTGCGGACGCGTTCGTCGAGCGCGAGCCGATCACCGCCGTCGTCTCACGCCAGGGCTGGGTGCGGGCGCTGCGTGGCCATCTGACGGATGTGGCCGACCTGAAGTGGAAGGAAGGTGACGGCCCGCGCTTCATGCTGCCGTGCCAGACGACGGATCGGCTATGCCTGTTCGCGAGCAATGGCCGCGCCTACTCGCTCCGCGCAGGCGACCTGCCGCGCGGGCGCGGGGATGGGACGGGCGTGCGACTGCTGGTCGAGATGGCACAGGAGGACGACGTGACCGCGCTGTTCGTGCCGATGGACGGCACCCGCTATCTCGTTGCAACCGATACGGCCCGCGGCTTCCTCGTGCCCGGCACCGAACTGTCGAGCGAGCGGCGGGCCGGCAAGCAGGTGCTGAACCTCCGCCCCGGCGAGAAGGCGGCGCTGATCGTGCCGGTGCAGGCGACCGACGATCACGTCGCGATCACGGGGCAGGGCGGCAAGCTGCTGATCTTCCCGCTCGAGCAGGTGCCGGAAATGGCACGCGGCGCGGGCGTCATCCTGCAGAAGAACGGCGGCCTGCAGGATGCGCGCGCGTTCCGCCTCGCCGACGGCCTGACCTGGCGGCTCGGCGACCGGACGCGGACGGAAACCGACCTCCGCTTCTGGATGGGCGAGCGGGGGCAGGCGGGGCGCGTTCCGCCGAACGGCTTTCCGAAGACGCGCCGGTTCGGCTGAGTTAGCCGATGGCGCTCGGGTAATATCAGCCCCGGTCGACGGCGTGCGCCTGAAGATCCTCTAGCGAGCAATAATCCAAAGTCGAGTGATGCGTCGCCTCGAGAACAACCGAAGGTGCAGCGCCGTGCTCCAGCGCCTGCTGCCACCGAGGCGCGCAGAGGCACCAGCGGTCGCCCGGCAATAGGCCCTCGAAGCCGTATTCTGGGCGCGGCGTGGAGAGGTCGTTGCCGTGTTCCCGGCTGAAGGCGAGGAACGCCCTGGTCATCACCGCGCAGACGGTGTGATAGCCCTGATCCTCCGGCCCCGTGTCACAGCACCCGTTGCGGAAGAAACCGGTCAGCGGCATCATCGAACACGGGCGAAGCGGCCCGCCAAGGACGTTGATTGAGGGCACCCGCCGTGGCCGGCCGCCAAAGTTTCCGGCATTCATCCCGATCACCGTGCCGTTATGGTCCACGTCGATCGTAACACGACGAGCACCGTGATGCCGAGCACGCCGACGGCGATGCAGGCAACATCGGTAGCAGGCGCGGCAGCCGCGCCATGGTAGCCTATTCGGCGGCGCGTTTGCGCGCGGCCCAATGGGCGACGTCGATGCGCGGCAACTCGAACCGGTCGGACAGCCGCGCGTACCAGCCGCGCCCGTGCAGGCGCCCAACCAGGCCGAGCTTCGGTGTGTCGATGTAGCATTTGGCGGCGTCCATGACGCAGTCGTCCCGGACGTGCATCGCGAGCACGCGGCCGAGCACGACGGTGCGGTCGTCGCCGACGTCGACGAGCACCAGCCGCTCGCACTCCATCGACACGGGGCTTTCGGCGATCCGCGGCGGCCGGACCTTCGTCGACGGGACGGTGGTCAGCCCTGCCTCGGTCAGCTCGTCGACGTCGGCGCCGAAGTCGATCGCGGTGACGTTCATCGCGGACGCGGTGTCTTCGCTCACGAGATTGACGACGAACTGCCCGGTCGCGCGGATGTTGTTGCCCGTGTCCTTCGCATCGCCCGGCGAGCGGCCGCCGATGCCGATGCAGACGACCGGCGGATGGCCGGAGACGGCATTGAAGAAGCTGTACGGAGCCGCGTTACGGACGCCGTTGCGGTCGAGCGTCGTGACCCACGCGATCGGCCGCGGCACGACGGTCGCGACGAGAAGTTTGTAGGTGTCCTGCGGCCCCAGCGCCTGCATGTCGAACAGCATCCGTCTCCGCTCCTTGGGCCGTCATGCGTCGCACCCTGTCGTGGACGCCACGCGCTGTCCAGCTTCGCGGCCTTCGGGCGGGGCGCGTCAGCGATCGACTGCCGGCACGCCGCGCGCGAAGATCAGACCGTCGGCTTTCGTCAGCAGCTGCCGGGCGATGCGGGTAACCGGCTTTTCGACGACCCACGAGGCGAGGACGCCGACAATGACGGCGCCGATCACGAACATGACGAAGTCGAGCCAGATTGGCAGCGTGTCGGCGAGACGGGTGCGGACCAGCACCTGCCACACGGCACCGATCGCTAGAAGGTGCGTAAGGTAGAGCGAATAGGACGCGCCACCGATCGTGACGAGCCACGCGGGCGGGCGCAGCTTCGCCTGCCGCTCCGTCTCCACCACCCCGATCACCATGAACATGGACGCGATGCCGTAGCCGAGATGCGTCGAATTGGCGACACCGACGACGACCCGCGTATCCTCGGCGATGCCGATTCCGAAGAACACGAGAGCGCCGAGCACGAGAAACACCCACGGATACGGAACCGTGTACCGGCGCAGAAGCCGGGCGGCGAACATGCCGAGGAAAAACTCGCAGTCGAAGAACGAATGCACGCTCCAGATGACGTTCGTGTCGGAGGTCGACGTGATTAGGTCGATCACGATGAGCGCGAGCCATGCGGCCATCAGCGTCAGGCCGGCGCGGCGATTGATGATCAACACCGCGAACACCGCGTAGAATACGATTTCGCGCTGTAGCGACCAGGCGACGTTGACCACCGGTTCGATCGGCAGCGGCAGCAAGAAGACCGACGTCAGCAGCGTCATCGGCGGCGGCAAGGGATGAAAGATGATGATCGATAGCAGCGCGAGCGCGGTTATGACCCAGTAAAACGGGTAAATGCGGGTGAAGCGGCGCTGCATGTAATGCCCGAGCCTTGCCGGTCGCCCAATGTCGGCGGCATGGACGTGCATGATGATGAAGCCGCTGAGCACGAAGAAGAAGTCGACGCCGATATGCCCGAACGACGTCGCCGTGCTCAGAAGCGACGGACCGAAGGCTTTTTCGAGATGGCTGCCCGCGTGGACTGCGACAACGAGAAGGGCCGCGACCCCGCGTCCGGCCTCGACCCCGGTCAGTTTGTTCACGGAAAAGCGCTCCTCAAAAATTCGGCCCGGACAAATCGCCCGGATCGAAGATGAGTGGCAGAACACCGGCCCGCTCCGCACCGCAACTCGGCGAGAGATGGACAAACGTTCACGTGAGGCCGTCACCGTCACACATTGATCCGTGCATCGCTCAATCCGGCTTTGTCAGCGAACAGCATCGTGGCACGGCATACCATGGCCGCTCGCCAAACCGTGCGCCTTTTCGATGGCGCGTGTTTAGCCGGGCCGAGCCGACGCAAGCGACCGGAATTACCTCGGTTTAGGACCGATGCAAAGTCAGACCGAGATGCGGCGACTTTCCGCCCGTCGCTCGAGCTACCAGTGACGGTAGTACCGGTGCCCATAATAATTTCCAAAGCCGAACGCGAAGCTCGGGACGATGACAGGGCCGCCGTACCCGTACGGATAGGGATACGGATATCCGGCCACGACCGGCGGACCCGGCGGGCTTTCGACCGTGTTGCCCTTCGACGCCATGCACTGCGTATAGGCGACGTCGTACTGCTGTTGCAGGCCGGCGGTGGTCGCGGCCGATGCATTGGAGCCGGCGGCGGACCCGACCAGGAGCCCGGCTCCCGCGCCAACAGCCGCGCCCGTACCGACCGCGCCGCCTAGCGAGCCGAGCCCGGCGCCGGCCGCGGCGCCGAGTGCCGTGCCGAGGGCGGCGCTGCCGACGGCGTTTTGTGATGCCGCCGTCGCGGCGCCCGGCGCGCCCGGCGTCTGCGCGAACGCGAATTGCCGGCAGCTCGCGTCGTCCGACTGAAACGTCGCGAGGTCTTTTCCCTGGGGCGGCAGTGCCATGACGCTCGGCCCCGTCGGCGGGACCGCGGCGCAGGCGCCGAGCGCTAGAAGCCCGGCGAGTGCGACCGGTGCGGTGTAACTGATGGCCATGTCGGCCTACTCCCCCCTCATTGCGACTTCAGAACCCACACTTAAACGACCAAGATGGAGGCGCCGTCTCGTTCGTCAGAAATCTTCCGCAGGTCGCGCGCGGCTACCCGCGACGGAACTCTCGGTGGCCGTCGTCGTGGTGGTGGTGGAAATGGCGAAACGCGAAGGCCGATCCGACGAAGACGGGGCCGCCGAACCAGTAGGGATAGGGGTACGGCGGATAGGCCACGACAATCGGCGGACCGGGTTGGTTTCGGACCGAGTTGCCCTTTGACGCCATGCACTGCGAGTAGGCAATGTCGTAGTTCTGTTGCAGCGCGGCGGTGCTTGCGGCCGACACGTTGGAGCCCGGCGTCTGCGCAGCCGCATACTGGCGGCAGCTAGCGTCATCGGCATGAAACGTGGCGAGGTCTTTGCCCGCGGGCGGCAGTGCCATCACGCTCGGCCCCGTCGGCGGGACCGCGGCGCAGGCGCCGAGCGCCAGAAGCGCAGCGAGCGTCACCGGCACCGCGCGATTGATAGCCATGTAGGCCTGCTCCCCCTATTGCGGCGGAACTACGATGTTCGTCGGGGTGCGGCCGGCGAGCACGGCGTCAATTCCGTCGAGAACCAAATGCCCCATTGCGTCGCGCGTCTCGCGCGTCGCGCTACCGAGATGCGGCAGCAGCACGACGTTTTCAAGCGCGAGGTAGCCCGGATCGATGCGCGGCTCCTGCGCGTACACGTCCAACCCGGCGAACCCGACCTGTCCCGATCGCAACGCCGCGATCAGGGCGGCATCGTCGATCAGCGTACCGCGCGCGGCGTTCACAACGACCGCGCCACGAGGTAGCTGCGCGATGCGTTCCGCATTCAGCCATTGCCGTGTCGCATCGCCCCCCGGCGCGTTTAGTGACAGGACGTCGCACACCGACAGAAAGCTAGCATCGTTGTCGTGATAGATCGCGCCCTGCTCCAACTCTGCTGGCAGCCGCGTGACGTCGCGGTAGTGCACGGTCATGCCGATGCCCTGCGCGAGCTTCGCCAGTTCGCGGCCGATTCGTCCCATCCCGAAAATGCCTAGTCTGCGTCCCGCAACACCGACGCCGAGCAACTGTGTCGGCGCCCAGCCGGTCCATTTGCCGGCGCGAATCATCCGCTCGCCTTCGCCCGCGCGCCGCGCCGCCGCGAGCATCAGCAGCAACGCGGTCTCGGCGGTTGCGACCGACAGCACGTCGGGCGTGTTGACGACCGGGATGCCGCGCGCGTGCGCCGCGGCCACTGCAACGTGGTCGAACCCGACGCTGAACGTACCGATGACGCGCACGCTGTCCGGCAACGCCGCGATCACGTCGGCGTCGAGCCGCTCGGCCGGACAGCACAGAATGGCCGCGCACCCGGCGGCGAGCTTCGGGATCTCGGCGCCAACGACCGCGTGATCGTCGGCGTTGAGACGCGCGTCATAGTCGCGCGCGGCGCGCGCCTCGATCGCGGGTGGCAGGCGGCGGGTGATGAGCAGGGCGGGTTTGGTCATGGCTGGGAATTCCTTGGCGACGGATCAGGTCCAAAGCGGGTTCGATGCGGGCCGGCCGGAGAGCACGGCGGCGACATTATCGAGCGCGCAGAAGCCCATCGCGTCGCGTGTCTCAATCGTCGCGCTGCCCATGTGCGGTGCTAGGAACACGTTCGGCAAAGCGGCGAAGCGTAAATCGTAATCAGGCTCACTGCGGAACACGTCGAGGCCGGCGGCGAACAAATGCCCCGATTTCAGCGCGTCAATCAGCGCGTCCTCCTCAACCAGCCGTCCGCGCGACGCATTGACCAGCACGGCGCCGCGCGGCAGCAGCGCCAGCGTCTCGGCGTTGATGATGCGGTCGGTGGCGTCGTTGGCCGGCGCGTGCAGCGACAGCATGTCGCATCGCGGCAGCATCGCTCGCAGATCGGCGACATACTCGGCGCCGTGTTCCTGCTCGGCGGGAAGGCGCGACCGGTTGCAGTAGAGCACGCGCATCCCGAACCCGCGCGCCCGCTGCGCCATCGCTTGACCGATCCGGCCCATGCCGAGGATGCCGAGCGTCTTGCCGTGTACCTCGACCCCGAGCATGTCCGCCTGCCCGAGCCGTCGGCGCCAGCCGGCGCGCATCAGCGCGTCGTACTCATGCGCGCGCCGGCAGGCCGCGAGCAGCAGCAGGAACGCAAAATCCGCCGTCGCCTCTGTCAGCACGCCCGGCGTGTTGGTCATCACGAGGCCGCGCGCCTTGCCGGCGGCGACGTCGAGGTTGTCGAAACCGACGCTGACGGTCGCGACAATCCGCACCGACGCCGGCAGGCGCTCGACGACTGCTTGGGTCATCTTCTGCACCGAGGTCACGACGATGCCCTCCGCGCCGTGCGCGGCCGCCGCATCGATAATTGCGTCGGCCGACATGTCGTCACCCTCGGCGATGAGTGCGTCGAAATCGTGGCGGGCGCGCGCGACCACCGCCGGCGGCAGCACGCAGGCGATGATTACCTTCGGTTTTGCGGGCCCCATCCGTTCCTCCTCAGTGTCGTGTCATGTCGTGCCGTCTCGGGCGGCCGGACGATGACAGCCCGCCCTCGGTTGCGAAAGGGGGCGATCGTCGGCAGTCTGGACAACCATGCGGCCCAACATCGTACCCGATCTCACGGTCGCCGACCGTCTCTTCAACAGGCTCCGCGCCGAGACCGCCGATCCGTCGGACGAGGGCGTCACGCGGGACGCGTACGGTCCCGGCGAAGCGCACGCCCACGCGCTGGTGCGCGAAGAAGCGGCGGCGATCGGCCTCGAATGCCACGCCGACCATGCCGGTAACCTGCACATGACGCTGCCGGGCGCCGATCCGGCCCGCAAGCGGCTACTGATCGGCAGCCATCTCGACAGCGTGGCGCGGGGCGGCAATTTCGACGGCGCCGCCGGGGTGCTGGCCGGATTGTCAGTCGTCGCCGGTTTGCGCCGCGCCGGGTACACGCCCGCCTGCGACATCACCGTGCTGGCGCTGCGGGCGGAAGAGGCTGGGGCCTGGTTTCCGACCAGCTATCCGGGCAGTCGTGCGGCGCTCGGCACGCTGCCGGCCGACGCGTTGTCCGTGCGGCGGCTCGACACCGGCCGCACGCTCGCCGACCACATGGCGGACGCAGGCTTCGACCCCGACGCTGTGCGGGCCGGGACGCGCTCGCTCGATCCCGCCAGCGTTGCCGCCTATGTCGAGGTGCATATCGAGCAGGGGCCGGTTCTGGACGCCGCCAAGATCCCGGTCGG
>CAYSTX010000085.1:0-4729 GCA_964434035.1 uncultured Acetobacteraceae bacterium | reverse complement strand
CGGTCGACATGGCGAATGTCGAGGCGCTCTTTGCCGCGATCGCGGACATCATCCCGGGGGTCGAGGCGCGGCGTGGCGTGCGTATCGATCTCGGGCCGATGACCGGCAGCGCGCCGAGCCGGATGGATCCCGGCGTGCAGGACGCGCTCGCGCGCGCGGCCGACGCGGCCGGCGTTCCGGCGCGGCGCATGGCGTCCGGCGGCGGCCACGACGCGGCGGCGTTCGCGCAGGCAGGCGTGCCGGCGGGCATGCTGTTCGTGCGCAATCAGAACGGCAGCCACAACGCGCGCGAGGCGATGCGCGCTGAGGATTTCGCCGCGGCGTGCCGCGTGCTGAGCGCCTGGGCTGTCGCGGCGTCGACCTGACGGCGGCCGCGTTCAGCCAATCCGCAGAACGTGCTGCTACGACGCGCTGTTGGCGATGTGACGCTTACCCGGTCAGCCGCGCCTGAATTCAGCCGACGCGCGCGACGGTGGTTGCGGTCGTTGCGAGTAAAATCTAGGTCGCATGCGTCGCTGCCGTTCCGAAGTCGGAGGCGCGGTGGACACAGGCAGCTAATAGGACGTAGTGACGCCACCGGATCGTTTCGCGTCGTCTGGTGGCACGAAAACTGGCCGGCGTGTAAGCGATCCGGCCGGGTCTTTGCGGGGACGAACGGGCGTGCTGATGTCTCGCCCCCGAGCAATCAGCAGGACCCGCCCTTCCGTGACAGTCACTGCCTTCCCCCGGCTCGCCGTCGATATCGGCGGCACGTTTACCGACCTCGCGCTCGAACACGCCGGACGGCGGGAGACCGTGAAGGTGCTGACAACCCCCGCGGCGCCGGAGCAGGGCGTGCTCAACGGTGTGCGGACCATCCTGGCGCACGCGGGCGTCCCGGCCGGGGCGCTCCGTCTGCTGCTGCACGGGACCACGCTCGCCACCAACGCGATCATCGAGCGCAAGGGTGCCCGCACTGCGCTGCTGACGACCGAGGGCTTCCGCGACGTGCTAGCGATGGGCAACGAGAGCCGCTACGACCAGTACGACCTCAACATCACGCTGCCGGAGCCGCTGGTGCCGCGCTATTTGCGGCTGCCGGTGCCGGAGCGGATGGACCGGTCGGGGCGCGTGCTGCTGCCGCTCGACGCCGCCTCGGTGCGGGCGCAGGCCCAGGTGATGCGCGACGCGGGCGTTCAGAGCGTCGCGGTCGGCTTCCTGCACTCATATGCGAACCCGGCGCACGAACAGGCGGCGGCGGCGATCCTCCGGGACACGCTACCAGGCGTGCCGATTACGCTGTCGTCCGACGTTTCGCCCGAGATGAGGGAGTGGGAACGCTTCGGCACGGCGTCCGCCAACGCCTACGTTCAGCCGCTGATGGAGGGTTATCTGCGGCGGCTGGAGAGCGGGCTGCAGGCGCTCGGCGTCGATTGCCCGGTGCTACTGATGCTGTCCGGTGGCGGGCTCACCACGATCGAGACGGCGTGCCGTTTCCCGATCCGGCTGGTCGAAAGCGGCCCGGCCGGGGGCGCCCTGTTCGCAGCCGATCTTGCGCGGCGCGCCGGGCTCGGCCGGGTCGTTTCGTTCGACATGGGCGGCACGACGGCCAAAATCTGCCTGATCGACGACCACGCGCCGCAGACAGCGCGTCAGTTTGAGGTGGCGCGCGTTGGTCGCTTCCGCCGCGGCTCAGGCCTGCCGCTCCGGATCCCCGTGATCGAGATGGTGGAGATTGGGGCGGGCGGCGGGTCGATCGCGCATCTCGACGCGCTCGGCCGGGTCACGGTCGGGCCGGAGAGCGCGGGCGCCGATCCCGGACCCGCTTGCTATGGCCGCGGCGGCCACCGGCCGACAGTGACGGACGCTAATCTGGGGCTCGGCCGCTATGACCCGGTACGTTTCGCCGGCGGCTCCTTGCGGCTCGATCCGGCGGCGGCCACGGCGGCGCTCGACCGCGACGTGGGCCGCCCGCTCGGTCTCGCGCCGGGGCTCGCCGCGCTCGCAGTCATCGAGATGGTTGACGAGACGATGGCCAACGCAGCGCGGGTCCATGCGATCGAAAGCGGCGCCACGTATGAGGACCGGGTGATGATCGCATTCGGCGGTGGCGGGCCGGTCCATGCCTGCCGCGTCGCCGATAAGGTCGGCATTAGCCGCGTGCTCGTGCCTGCTGGCGCGGGCGTCGGCAGCGCCATTGGCTTCCTCCGCGCGCCGGTCGGCTATGAGGTGGTGCGGAGCCAATACGCGCGGCTATCGCAGCTCGACATCGACGCGACCAACGCGCTGTTGGACGACATGGCGGAAGAGGCGCGGGCGATCGTCGCTTCCGGCGCGCCGGGGGAGGCGGCGGCGGTCCAGCGGACCGCGTTCATGCGCTACGTGGGGCAGGGGCATGAGATCCCGGTCGCTCTGCCGGACGGGCGGCTCGGCGCCGGGGACGCGGCGGTGATCCGGGCGGCGTACGACGAGGCCTATGCGCGTTTCTATGATCGGCCGGTGCCGGGGTCCGATGTCGAGGTGATGAGCTGGGCTGTGCGCGTCGCGACGCCGCCGCGCGCGGAGGATGTGGCGCCGCTCCCGCCGACGCCGCGCCAAGCCGACGCGGCCGTCGCGACGCGGGACGTGCGCGACACAGTGACGGGCGACGTCGGGCCGTGGCGGATTATCGACCGCGCGTCGCTCTCGGCGGGCGAGCGTGTTGCCGGCCCCGCGATTATCGCGGAGGACGAAACCTCAACCCTGGTTGGCGCCGGCTGGACCGCCGAGGCGGATCCGCGCGGCTTTATCTGGCTCACGAAGGAGACGGTGTGATGAGCGATGCGCTCGATACGATCCGGCGGCAGGTGATGTGGAACCGCCTCATCGCCGTTGTCGAGGAGCAGGCGCAGATCATGATCCGCACCGCGTTTTCGACCACGGTGCGCGAGGCGGGCGATCTCTCGGCCGGCGTGTTTGATCTGCGCGGCCGGATGATGGCACAGGCCGTCACCGGCACGCCCGGTCACGTCAACTCGATGGCGGAAAGCGTCGGCCATTTTCTGAAGAAGTTCCCGGCGGCGACGATGCGGCCGGGTGACCATTACATTACCAACGATCCGTGGCTCGGCACGGGCCATCTGCATGATCTGACGGTGGTCACACCCGTGTTTCGCGCGGGCTCGATCGTCGCGTTGCTCGCGAACACGGCGCATGTGATCGACGTCGGCGGCCTCGGCATGGGACCGGAAGGGCGGTCGGTGTTCGAGGAAGGGATCTATATCCCGATCGTCAAATGCTTCGACCAGGGACGGCCGAATGAGACGCTGTTCGACATGCTGCGTGCCGGGTCGCGCCTGCCAGTCGAGCTGGAGGGTGACGTCTACTCACTCTGCGCCTGCAATGACGCGGCGGCGCGAAGGCTGGTCGCGATGATGGACGAATACCGGCTGGACACGCTCGAGCCACTCGCCGAGTTCATCTTCGACAGCAGCCTCCGCGCGACCGAGGCGGCGATCGCCGCGCTGCCGTCGGGCAGCTATTCGGCGACGATCAACTCCGACGGCTATGACGAGCCGGTCACCTTGCGCGCGCGGATGACGGTTGGCGCGCGGACGATCGAGGTCGATTATGCCGGCACGTCTGGCGTGTCGACGCGCGGCATCAACGTGCCGGCCGCGTATTGCCGCGCGTACTCGTGCTTCGGTATCAAGGTCGTGGTCGCGCCCGACGTCCCGAACAACTGGGCGAGCCTCGCGCCGTTCCGCATGACCATTCCGGACGGCTGCATCCTGAACGCTCCGCGCCCTTATCCGGTGTCGGTGCGCCATGTTATCGGGCAGTTGCTGCCGGACCTGATGATGGGCTGTTTGCATCAAGCGGTGCCGGATCGGGTGGCGGCGGAGGGGTCGTCGACGCTGTGGAACCCGCCGCTTCGTGGTGGCGGCGCCGTGTCGGGGCAGGCGCGGGGAAACCGGAAGGTGATCGAGGATTTCGAGGTCATCACGTTCAACTCGGGCGGCACCGGCGCGCGGCGGACGCAGGACGGGCTGGACGCGACCGCGTTTCCCTCGGGTGTGCGGACTATGCCGGTGGAGGCGACTGAGGCGGTGGCGCCGGTCGTGATTTGGAAGAAGGAGTTGCGGCCCGACAGTGGCGGCGCCGGAGAAACGCGGGGCGGCATGGGACAGGTGATGGAGATTGCGACGCTCGGCGACCTCGCGTTCGCCTGCAACGCCGTCTTCGACCGGATCGGCAACGCGCCGCGCGGGCGCGACGGCGGGCGGGACGGGGCGCGCGGCCGAGTGACGCTTGCCCGCTCGGGCGAGACGCTGCGGACGAAGGGTTTTCAGGTGATACCGGACGGCGAGCGGTTGCTGCTGGAGATGCCGGGCGGCGGCGGCATGGGCGACCCGCGTGACCGTGATCCGGCGCTGCTCGCGCGGGACGTGCGGGACGGGCTTGTTTCCCCCGAGGCGGCGCGGCGCGATTACGGCCAGACGGCCGACTGAGCGCCCCCATGACCGACGACGGCGTGGCAGTCGTCGTGCCGATGCTGAATGAGGCGTTGGTTCTGCCGCGCCTGCTTCGCTCGCTCGCGTTGCTCCATCCGCCGCCGGATGCGGTGATCGGGGTGGATGGCGGTAGCACCGACGCGACGGTTGTAACGGCGCGCGCGGGCGGGATGCGCGTGATTGAGGCGGCGACGGGCACGCGCGGCGGCGACATCAACCGCGCCGTCGCGGCGGTGACGTCGCCGATCGTCTGCATC
>CAYSTX010000084.1:7806-13468 GCA_964434035.1 uncultured Acetobacteraceae bacterium | reverse complement strand
CGGGTGGCAATCGTTCCTTCCGGCAGATCTTCGGCCGCGCCGACACCGGCAACGCGGCTCGGTTCAATTCGGAACGAAACCGGCGCCAGGACCTGCTCCTTTACCTTGTCGTAGTAGAGGCCGACGTCGGTGACTTCGCCGATCTTCAGACCATGCAGGGTCACGTCACTCCCTTCGGACAGACCGGTCACCGACCCCGGGAACTCGGCGCGGAAGTGGAGCAAGTGACCAAAGCCGGCAACCCGGGCTTCATCCTGGTCGGCGTAGAGAGGGAAATGGTGGCCGTCCGAACTGATCGGCTGTTCGTCGCTGTTCGGCGCGGAGGCAAACGCGACGCCGCCGAACAGCAGTGCCTTCAGCGACGCGACTTTCACCGCGACGCCGCCGCCTTTGAGGTTTACGGAAACGCCTGACGCGCGCCAGAAATGCGAGCTGTCATGAACGTAGCGGTCGTAGGGCGCCTGCACGAAAAGGCGCATGCTGACGCCCTTATCCAGGTCGTGCAGGTCCATGCTGAGGACGGATCCGACCTCTACACCGCGGAAGAACACGGGCGAGCCGAGATTGATCGACCCGATCTCACTCGCGGTCAGCGTGAAGACATGGCCGGGCTTGGTCAGATCCTGAACCGGAGGATCTTCGAGCCCGACGAAGTCGCGTTGCGGCTTTCCCGGCGGGACGGCCGGCAGCATCTCGACGTACGAGCCCGACAGAAGCGTGCCCAAGCCGGTGATCCGACCGGCAAACAGCTCGGGCTTGACCACCCAGAAGATTGCGTTGTGGCTTAGGACCTTTTCAGCATCGCGTGTCGTTTCGATCGTCACGAGCACCTTCGATAGATCCGGCGCGACCGTGATCGCCGAAACCGTGCCCATCTCGATGTCCTTGAACTTGAGATGGGACTGTCCGACACGCAGCCCCTCGGCCGTTTCGAACGAAACGGTGATGGTCGGGCCGCGCTTTGACAACGTGTCCCAGGCCAACCAGGCGCCGATCAGCGCCGAGACGATCGGCACCAGCCATACCAACGGCAGCCTTCGCCGGCGGCGGACGCCCGCGGTCGCGACATCTGCTCGTCCCGCCGAAGGGATCATCGCGCGCTCGCTTCACGCGGTATAGCCTTACCGCTGCTGACCGTTATGCTGCCGATACGCGAGCATATCGGCCGGACCGACACAATGCTAATTCGGCATCGACCAATCGCGGCGGCGAAGGTCTTGCTCGTGATCTTCGACCCATGGAGGCCGAGCTCAGCCATAAGCCCCTTCTGCTTGAAGATCATTGCGCATGTGTCCTGTGTCAGCGTCGTCGATGTCATCGGCTGCATCGGCAGAGCGCCTCTCGCCGCCGAAGCGGCATTAGGAGGAGGACCGCAAGAGCGCGGACGCCTTCAGGGAGGGCGGCTGCGTAGGCCCGCCCTCGACATGCAGGGTCCGTGTCGGGAACGCGAAGGCAATCTCGAGATCTTCCGCCGCACCAATGATCGCCATCAAAATCTCCTGCCGCGCCCGCAACTCCGCCGAATAATCGGCCACGAAGAGATTGAATATAACCATGACCTCCAGGCTGCTCTCCGCGAGATTGTAGAGATAGACCTGGAAGTCATCCTTGTCCGTCGACTCATGCTCGACGATGATGGTCTTTATGGTCTCAATGAACTCCTCCAATTTGTGACGCGGCGTATCGTACCTCACCCCGACGAAGAAGCGCTCGCGCCGCTTCGGCCGCAGCGTCCGGTTTTCGACTGTCGCGTTGACGATCGAGTTGTTCGGAATTGAAACCACCGACGTATCCAGAGTCCTAATTCGCGTGCTGCGGAAGCCGACGTCCTCCACAGTCCCTTCCGTGCCGCTGAGCCGGATATAATGCCCGACGCGGAAGGGTTTCTCGAACATGATCAGCATCGAGCCGATGAGATTTGCGATGCTGTCCCGCGCCGCAAGTGCGACCGCGAGGCCGCCGACGCCGAGCCCGGCGATGACCGAATAGGCGGGAAAGCCCAGGTCGTCCGCGCCGGAAATCAGGAGACCGATCGCGATCGAAATCCCCGCAAAGCGTGTGCCGAGCCGGATTAGCTGGCTATCGAGGCTGCGGATCGACAAATGCTCCGCGCCCACGATCAGGTCCCCGAAACGGCCGGTCGCGGCCATCACAAGCCACGCGGCCGCGAGATAGAAGGCGGCGGTTTCCGAGTAAGCGATGACGACCCGCGGCAAGCCCCCGATGCGTAGGACCGTGGCGGCAGCGGGCAGTAGGACAGCCGTAACAAAAATAACCCCCAACGGCAGCAACAACGAATGCCAGCCGGGGCGCGACTCGTCATCCTGACGGCGGCGGGCGCGCTTCGCCAATCGATGGCAGGTCAGAACAATGCCGGCGGCAGTCACGGCCGCAATAGCTAGTCCCAGCCACTGCCACGTTGCCTCACCGCCGATAGGCGTCCTCATCCAATCGGGCCAGCGTAGCATCCAGCTCAACGGAATGACGTAACTCAACCCAACGGGCGAGCTTAGGAAATAGTCCAAGTTGGACTTGGACCGAGCGGGACTCAGCGATTGGAACGTCTCGTTCAGTAGCTTTCCTGGACCGGGTTTGTATGGGAGATTCTCGACCCGGCGATAAAACTCCGGCAACCGATCGACCGTTTCAGCCGATACCAGATACTCGCCGGCCCGCGGGCCTTGATCGATCAGGACGAAGTCGATTTCCGTGTTCGGCAACCGCCATCGCTTGCGGAGCCGCCCGGCCATCGCGGCATCGTCGGGAATATCGGCAAACGGTGGGATGTCGATCCGGTCCAGTATCTCCCGCAACTGGAGAAAGCGCTCGGCCGACACGGTGTCACGAAGAACCGGCGATATGCCGGACAGATCCAGCGCCCGGAGCGCGGTTCTCGCGGTCCGAAGGATGTCCTTCTGTTCGGCGCGCTCTTCCGGCGTCGGATAAAGATGGCGGGTCGCGCCGTAGTCAGACAGTAGCTTGGCCCATCGCGTATAGATATCGTCCGTTACCGCAAGAAAGCCCTGGAGCGTCGCCCGTGGACTCGACGTGTCGGGAACGCTCAGCGGGTTCGCGCCGGGCCGCTCGGCTGACACTGGTACGGCAGTAAGAGTGCCGGTCACGATCGCGACCAGCAGAAAGCATATCGCGCGGATCGTGATTGACAGTGCCAAACGTCTCGCCCGAGACATCGCAGCTTCCTCGTCAACAGCAACTTTTGACTATTTCGCAACCGTCATTCGAGCGCAACACTGGTGCTGGTGCGTGTGGACTCCGGTAACAGATTCAACGAGATCCCGACCGTATGGAAACGGTGCGATCCTCGCCTCGCGCGAGACGAAGCGAGTGTTGAACGGTCCTGCCGCCGAAGCCGAGCAACGAAGCTGGGCGCGTCCTCGGCGGTCTCGCGCTCGGCCAGCTTCCGCCCGCCGATCTGCCGCAGCCCGTCACCCTCGGTGTGCAGGTCCGGACACCCTAGCGCGTCCGCTCACTGGTTCCAGCGTCGGCCGGTTGCGATGGCCGGTCCCAGTACGCCGGCTGCCCGAACCGCTCGGATAGGAACGCAAGAAACGCCTTCACCTTGGGCGAGACGATCTTCTTCGGCGGATAGACGCCCCAGATCGACCGGTCGGGTCCGGGCGCGATGAGCCATTCCCAGTCCGGCAGCAGGGGAACGAGCGCCGCGTGGCGCACATCGTCGCCGACCAGCCACGTCGGCAGCAGGGCGATCCCGAGACCCGCGAGCGCTGCATCACGCAGCGCTTCGGAGTCGTTCGCGCGCAGGTGCCCGTCAATCGCAACCTCACCCGGGTCGGCATCGGGCTGATCGGAGCGGCGAAAGTACCACGCGCCGGTCGGCTGCAGCGCGAACAGCAGGCATTCGTGCGATGTGAGATCACCAGGCGTTCGCGGCACCGACCGCGCCTTGAGGTAGGCGGGACTCGCGACGAGCATCCGCCGCTGCGGCGCTAGCCGCTTCGCGATCAGCGTCGAGTCGACGAGCGCGCCGATCCGCACAGCAACGTCGGTTCCCGTGCCGATCAGGTCGACGGTTGCATCCGTAAGCGTCGCGTCCAGCCGGATGGCCGGATGTGCCGCGAGAAAATCCTTCATGTGCGGCATGACGTGCCGGCGGCCGAACGCGCTTGGGATGTTGATCCGCAGCAGACCTTGTGGGCGCGCGTTCAACGATGCCGTCGTGCTGCGCGCGTCGCTGACGTCGGCGAGGATTTGCGTCGCGCGATCGTAGAACACGCGGCCGGCCTCGGTCAGATGCAGGCTGCGCGTCGAGCGGTTGAGAAGTGCCACACCGAGGTCCGCCTCGAGGCCGCTAACGTAGCGGGAAACGGTCGACACCTTGATGTCGGCCTCGGACGCGGCCTTGGAGAAGCTTCCAAGATCGACCGATCGGACAAAGGCGCTCATGGCGGCCAGGTAGTCCATCGACGGCGAACCTTGCTCTTTTCGGCAACAATGATTTGCCCCCAAAGCCATTCCGCCGACAAGGGGCGAGGCCCAATTCTGGCGATGTTCATCGTTCGGATGGGATAAATCACCATGAAATCGCCTGTTTCAATCGTCGTGCGGGAGCGACCACCGGTATCGGGGACGCCTGCATCTTTGCCGAATGGGGCCGTGCCGACAGCGACAGCGCCGCGCACCGTCGGCGTGGTTGGCCTCGGCCAAATGGGCGAAGCCTTCGCGCTGAACCTGCTCGCTGACGGTCATCAGGTCGTGGCGTACGACCGCGCGTCGAGCCGCGTGGCAGCGTTGCAGGCGGAAGGCGCGCACGGCGCGAGAGACCTTGCGGGTTTCGCCGCGTGCGACGTGGTCGTGACGTCCCTGCCGGACGACGACGCGCTCGCCGCGGTCGCTCTTAGTCGCGACGGGCTCCTCACCGTCATGCGGCCGGGCGCCGTGCATGTCTCGATGAGCACGGTTTCCCCGGCTCTGTCGCGCCGTCTCACCGAGGCGCACGCGGCGCGCGGTCAGGGCTATGTCGCCGCCCCGGTGCTGGGCAACCCCGACCTCGCGCGCGCCCGCAAGCTGTTCGTGCTCGCCGCCGGCCGGCCGGATGCGCTGCAGGCCGCGCGTCCCGTGCTCGAGCCGCTTGGGCAGCGCCTGTTTGTCATCGGCGAGGACGCGGCGATGGCCAATCTCGTCAAGCTTGGCGGCAACGTGCTCACCGCGACGACGCTTGAAAGCATGGGCGAGGTCCTGGCGTTGTTGCGCAAGGGCGGGATCGACGAGCACGTGGCGTTCGACCTGCTGACCAACTCGCTGTTCGACTCCAAGGTCCACCGGACCTACGGCGGCAAGATCGTGGACGAGCGCTACAGCCCCGCCGGCATGGCCGTCCCGCTCGCCGTGAAGGATTTGCGCCTCGCTTTGGCGGAAGCCGAGCAGAGTGCGGTGCCCATGCCGTCGGCGAGCCTCGTGCACGACCGTCTCGTCGCGCTGACCGCGCGCGGCTGGAGCGAGCTCGACTGGTCGGCCCTCGGCCTGCTCGCCGCGGCGGATGCGGGGCTTGCGACGAAGACCAAGCCAAGCGCGACCGCGCCCGACGCCTGACGGAGAGGACAATGCCGACCGCCATCCTCATCCTGATTGGCTGCCAGCTGCTTGGCGAACTAATCCGCGAGGCCCTGTCACTGCCGATACC
>CAYSTX010000084.1:0-7706 GCA_964434035.1 uncultured Acetobacteraceae bacterium | reverse complement strand
CGCACGCCGTACGGGACGTATTTCGCCGGCGCACAGTTCATCAACTTTTTGCTTGGTCCGGCGACCATCGCCCTGGCCATTCCGCTTGCCAAAAACTTCACCTATGTCCGCACGAATCTACATGGGATCGGTCTCGCGCTGCTGGCCGGCTCGGTAACGTCGATCGTGAGCGGCGTCGCGATCGTCTGGATGCTGGGTGGTTCGCGCAGCGTCGCGTTGTCGATGGCGCCGAAGGCGGTGACGACACCGATCGCCATGGCCGTTTCGCAGGAAATCGGTGGCGTCCCCGCGCTGACGGCGGCGCTTGCCATTCTCGGCGGTATCGTCGCCGCGATCACGGGTCAGCGGCTGCTTCACCGCATGCAGATCCTTGACTGGCGGGCGCATGGTCTGGCAGCAGGCGTTGCCGGCAGCGGCGTCGCGGCCGCACAGGTTGCGGCGCGAGACCAGATGGGTGCAGCGTTCGCGGCGCTCGGCATCGGACTGAACGGATTATTGACCGCAATTCTCGTGCCGCTGCTGGCGCTGTTCTGGACCTAACATCAGCATCGGATCGTCCTGCCCATGCCGCTAAACCGCCGCTCGCTTCTCACGCGAGCTCTCGGCGCCTCCGTCACGGCAATACCTGTCCTCGCAGCCCGACCGCAAACGGCACGCGCCGCCGGCCCGTCGTTGGCCCCAGCGCTCGCCATGATCATGAATTCGGGCGAGGCCAGCGTCTCCGTCATCGACATGACGACGCGGAAAGTCGTGCATGACCTGCCGACGCTCCGCGAGCCGAGCCATTGGGCGCTGTCACCGGATCGCTCGAAGCTCTACATCGCCGATGCCAGCGGGAACGCTCTGTTCATCGTCGACCCCGTCACCGGCGCGGCGATAGGTCACAAGACGATCGCCGATCCCTATCAGCTCGGCTACACGCCGGATCAGCGTTACCTCGTCATCAACGCGCTCCGGCTCGACTACGTCGACGTTTATCGTGCGAGCGATCTCGGTCTCGTGAAGCGCTTCTCGCCGGGTTCGATGCCCAGCCACCTGGACTTCTCGCCCGACTCGCGGTGGAGCTTCAACTCCATGCAGGGATCGAACACGCTCGTTTCGTTCGACATGAACGACATGACGATCCGCTGGAAGTCAAAGGTCGGCCGAACGCCCGCCGGCGTGCTTTGGCACAAGGGCAAGGTCTTTGTCTGTATCATGGGCGAAAATCACGTTGCGCAGCTCGATCCCATGACTGGAGCGGTCGAACGCCGTATCGAGACCGGTGTCGGTCCGCATAACATCTTTCTGACGCCGGACGCGGCCACGATCTACGTCAGCAATCGGATTGGCGGATCGCTGGTGGCACTCGATCCGGAGACGCTGAAACTGCGTCGCACCTACCCATTCCATGCGGGCGGACCTGATGATATCGGTGTCGCGCCCGACGGAAAACTGTGGATCACGCTTCGTTTTCGTGAACAGGTCGCGGTTCTCGATCCGATCAGCGGGAACTATGAGACGATCAATGTCGGCCGCTCGCCGCACGGCATCTTCCTGAACACCGCGATGCGGCGCAGCGGTCTGGTTACAGCCGAGACTTTATAAGATCACGAAATCATGCTCGTCGCACTGGACCAATTCTTCAGCATCATCGCGGGCTGGCTCGATCAGACGGTCGTCCTGCCGATCCTCTACCATTTCGGCTGGATGGAATGGGAGGAACTTTCGTTCGATTGGATGCTTGTCTGCGTCTACGGCATGTTCGCCATCATCCTGACCTACGCGATCTGCTGGCCGCTGGAAAAATTCTTTCCCATAGAACGCTGGGACTCGCACGACTCCGTACTGACGGACGTCGGATACACCTTCGTCTCTCGTGTCGGCGTTCTCCCCGTCGTCAGCTTCCTCGTCTTCTATCAGGTTCAGGTCGAAGTGAACGGCCTGCTGGTCGCGCACGGCTATATCCCGCCAATGCTGGAAAACTGGGTCCCGGCGCTTCTCGGGCATCCGGTCCTCACGTTTTTCGCATACGCCCTCATCCTGGACTGCTCGGACTATTGGCGTCACCGCCTGTCACACATGTTTCGTGGTTGGTACGCTTTGCACGCGCTGCATCATGCGCAGCGGCAGATGAGTTTCTGGTCCGATGACCGCAACCATCTCCTCGACAACCTGATCGGCGGCGTCTGGTTCGGCGTGGTCGGGCTTCTCATCGGGATCCCGCCGCTGCAATTCCCGATGCTCGTCCTCATGCTGCAGTTCATCGAAAGTCTCAGCCACGCCAACACCCGCCTGTCGTTCGGCTGGCTCGGGGAGCGTCTGATCATCTCTCCCCGGTTTCATCGGATGCATCACGGGGTGCTCGCGGCGGGCCAACGCTCCTGTAATTTCGGGGCGGTCTTCCCGTATTGGGACATGATCTTCGGCACCGCCAATTTTGCGGCGGAATATCCCGAAACCGGAGATCCCGAGGCGCCGGAGGTTTTGGCGACGGGGGGATTCCTGGCCCAGCAAATCGGCGGCGTTCGCTACCTGATCAATCAGTATCGCCGGTCCGCGCCGGAAAAAGTCGGCTCCTGACGCAAGCTCAGGCGGGTCTGGACAGCGTTTCCGTCTGCATCGCCACGTCTCCCGGTCGCTCCACCGCGAGACGCGCGAGGGCCGCATGGATGACCTCGATCAAACCGCAGATGCGCGCGGTCACTTCGGCCAGGATCGTCGGCGCCGGGTGGTCCGGGTCCGCCGCTTCGGGCGGTGAAAACACGGGCCGCTCGGGAAGCTTCGGGGGCGCGGCGCCGTTCACCGCCGCATCCGCCATGAGGCGCAGCGCATCGGTGATCCAAGCGCTGATCGGTTCGAGTTCGGGTATTGTGCGCGGCGTGGTCGGTTCCTTGAACAGCAGCCACAGCACGGTAGTGGCGCCGGCAAGTCGCCGAACGGCGGTGACAACCGTCATCGCCGCCTCGAGCACGACCGGGTCGTTGCCGGGCTCGGACAGGAGGCGCTGGACCGAGGCCTCGGCGTTGTTGCTCGCAAGGCCCGCCAATCGTCGCGCAACGTCAACCGTGTCCGCTCGCTGTGCCTCGAGCCGCGCGTCCAGGACCCGCAGGAAGAAGTCACGGTCTGCGCCGATCGCCTTGGCAAGCTCGACCGGGAGGCGCTGCAGCTCCCGCCCTGGCCACAACAGCGTTCCGGCCGCGAGCGCTAGCACGCCACCGAGCACACTGTTGACCCCGCGCAGCAGCGACAGCCCGAGATCGCCGTTTCCGGGCTCGGCGAGCGCGCTGATCAGGACGAATAGCGGCGTCAGGAACAGCACGAACAATCCGTAGTCGACGGTGCGAAAGAGCATCGTCGCGACGGAGATCGGGAAGACGACGAGGACGATCGACCACGGCGTGTGGAAGACAAGTCCGAGCGCCGCCGCGAGAATGCCGCCGAGGACGCTGAAGACGATCCGCTTCATCGAAACCTGCCACGTCGACGCGGCATAGGGCTGCAGGATCACGACGGTTGTCATGGTGAGCCAGTAGCCGTGCCCGAGCTCGAACCAGAAGGTGATGAGCAAGGCAACCGACGCGGCGACCGCGAGGCGCAGCGCGTGCTGAAGAGGGACCGACGCGGTGCTCAGGTTGACGACGAGCGGCGTGATAAGCCTCTCGCGCAGGCTGCGCTGTGGCGGCAGCGGCAGGGCGAGCGCGACCAGGCGCTCCCGCGGCGTGACATCGGCGGCCGTGTCTCCGGCGTCGGATATGGTGAGCAGAACGGTGTTGACGAGGGAACCATAGAGAGCGCCGGACGGCGCGCTCCCGGCCGGGAGTTCGTCTCCCGCCGGGTTCAACTCGGATGCGAGCTGGCGAAGATCGCCGAGCTTCTTGGCGAGCTGAGGGGCGAGCCGGTCCCCCGCGAGGACCGCCTCGGACAGCGTCTCCAGCAATGCCGGCACGCGGTCAAACCTGTCGTCTGACGACCAGGCGTACGCCGCCGGCCGGCCGTGGCCTGCGTCGAGAAGATCGCCGATCGCCGTCATTGCCGCGAAGATCTGGTCGGCGCGGTGCAAGAGCGTCAACTGCTGGTCGGCGCGGCGGCTCGGTCCGACACGCGTCCGGCGGATATCGGCAATGGTCGCGCGTGCGTTGTCGAGCGCCTCGCGAATCCGACGGCGATCGTCACGCAGGATCGTCCCAAACGGATCGCCTTTGATCGTCGTCGCGCGGCGGACCTCCACAAGCGCCGCCGCGAGCGCCGCGAGTTCGCCGTATACCAGCGACAGCGCCCGGCGCGACGGACCATGCGGATGGATCCGCCAGACGATCAGCGTCAGGAACAGCGCCCAGGACGCGCCCGCGAAGTAGATGACTGCGGCATTTACCGGATCGGCGGCGCGGCCGTTGAAATTACCGATCGAGACCAGGAAGGTGACGAGGACCAACTGCCCGACTTTGGCGGCCGCATCGCCGTAAATCCGCGCGAAGCTACCGGCGAAGCTCCAGACGAAGCCGAGGAAGATCGCGACCCAGAGGCTGACGTTGGTCGCCCAGATCGCGGTCGCGCAGCTCAGCGCGCCGAGGACGGCGAACGTTGACAAGGCGATGAAGCGGTTGCGGAAGGAGCCGCCAGGGTCGGCCAAGCAAAGCCAGAAGGCAGCGATCGCCGCCCATGATAAATCGGGGTAATTGAATGCTTCGCTGGCGAAGACCGGAACCGCGCAAGCGAAGGCGGCCCGCAACCCTTCGATCACGTTGGCGGTGCCGACGTCGAACTTGCTCGGGACGAGCGTCGTCAAAAGTGATCGCGCCGAGGCGCGCGGGGACACGACTGGAAGCCGGCCGCCGTCCCTGGCGCCCGCTTGCTTAGACGGGTCGTTCATGGGGCGGCTCGATCAACCAGTTTGCGTCGCGAGCCCGGCTCGGCAATCCATGCGAGAAGCTTCCACCGTGACCAAACGCCTAGTCGCTTGGTCGGGCGATCAGCCTAGCGGATAACAGCGAGCGGTCGAAGACCGCGAGGCGCGTACGTTACACGCGGCCACGGATCTCAGCGCGGACGGTCACCTCCCGAACGTGCGGACGGCACCGTCGACGCCGTAGTAGGCGGCGACCGCGTGCATCTCATCCGGCGTGAGAAGCTGCGCGAAGGTGCGCATCTGCTCGTTGATGTCGTTCATCCGCATACCCTGCGCGAACGCCGCGAGTTGGCGCTCGATGTAAGCCCGGCCCTGCCATTGCTATGCACGAGCGCTGGACGTTTCGTCTGGTAGCGTTGGGAAAGCGGCGCCGCCGCGCGTCAAGCGGCGCCGGCGATGGCTACGCGCGCCGCTTCGACAGAAACGCGACAATGCGACGCCGATTGCCGATCGCTAGAATCACCGCGACGGCCGCAACGACCCAAAGAAGCTCGAGTGTGCCGTCACCGTGGTCGGGCGACACGTCGAACCATTGCTCAATGAAATCCATCTTTGATCACCGTCCCCTGTTGAACCCGCTCATCCGGATTCCCAGGGTCGTCCAAGGACGCCGCACCTGTCCAGCGCCGGGTGAAATGCCAACTGGCTGGTCGCCGGAAAAGCATCCCGGCTGGCGCATGTGTGCATTGACCACACCGCATAACGGCGTATCGTAACGCCCTCAGAACACGGCTCCCCGCATCACTGTGCCGGGCAGGTGACGGGTCGAGCCTTGCCACAGGGGGCCGGAATGGATGCTGTGACGCTTCAGGGCATGATCGACCGGGTGAAGGCCGGGCGCCTCTCGCGCCGCGGCTTTATCAAGCGGATGGCCGCGTTTGGCCTGACCGCGCCAATGGCCACGCAGATCCTGGCGACCGGCGGCGTCGCGATGGCGGCGACCGCCCCCACCTACGAGCCGACCAAGCGCGGCGGCGGCGGCACGCTTCGGCTGCTGTGGTGGCAGGGGCCGACCTTGCTCAACCCGCACTTCGCCGTCGGGACGAAGGACGAGGACGGATCCCGCCTGTTCTACGAGCCGCTCGCGCGATGGGACAACGACGGCAACCTCGCGCCGGTCCTCGCCGCCGAGATCCCGAGCCACGACAATGGCGGCCTGGCCGCGGACGGCAAGTCGGTGATCTGGAAGCTGAAGCAGGGCGTGAAGTGGCACGACGGCGAACCGTTCACCGCCGACGACGTCGTCTTCACCTGGGAATACGCGAAGGACCCCGCGACGGCCGCGACGAGCTCCGGCTCCTACTCCAAGGTGCATGTCGAGAAGGTCGACCAGTACACGGTTAAGGTGTTGTTCGACAAACCCGAGCCGTTCTGGGCCGACGCCTACGCCGGCTCCCACGGCTGCATCATCCCGAAGCATTTGTTCGAGGCGTACGCGGGCTCGAAGTCGCGTCAGGCACCGAACAATTTGAAGCCCGTCGGCACCGGGCCGTACATGTTCAAAAGCTTCAACCCGGGCGACCTCGTCCAAGGCGTTATCAACCCGAACTACCACGAGCCGAACCGCCCATTTTTCGACGCGGTCGAGATGAAGGGGGGCGGCGACGCGACCTCGGCCGCGCGCGCCGTTCTGCAGACCGCCGAATATGATTTCGCCTGGAACCTTCAGGTCGAGGACGAGATCCTGAAGAAGCTCGAAGCGTCCGGCAAAGGCCACGCGACCTTCGTCAAGGGCGGGAATATCGAACACCTCCAGGTCAACTTCACCGACCCGTGGAAGGAAGTCGACGGCGAGCGGTCGAGCGTCAAGACCCAACACCCAACGCTGAGTGACAAGGTGGTGCGCGAGGCGCTGAGCCTGCTCGTCAACCGGGGCGACGTTCAGCAATACATCTACGGCCGGACGGGCACGGCGACAGCGAACATCCTAAACGGTCCGCCGCGTTTCGTTTCGAAAAACACCTCGTATGAGTTCAATGTCCAGAAAGCGATCGACCTGCTCGAAAAGGGCGGCTGGAAGCCGGGCGCCGACGGCATCCGCGAGAAGGACGGGAAGAAGCTCAAATACGTCTTCCAGACGTCGATCAACCAGCCGCGCCAGTCGACGCAGCAGATCATCAAGCAGGCCTGCAAAAAGGCGGGCATCGAGATCGAGCTGAAGGCGGTCACCGCGTCCGTCTTCTTCTCCTCCGACACCGGCAGCGACGACATTTTTCCGAAGTTCTACACCGACCTGCAGATGTATACGTCCACTCTGACGCAGCCCGATCCCAGCTTTTTCATGCGGAATTTTCTGTCTACCGAGGCCTCGAGCAAGGCGAACAAGTGGCAAGGCCGCAACATCACGCGTTGGCGCAACGAAGAGTACGACCGGATCTACGAGGACACGAAGAACAACCTCGACCCCGTCAGCCGGGCCGCGCAGTTCATTCAGCTGAACGATCTCGTCATCAAGGACATCGCGGTGATCCCGTTGATTTTCCGCAGCAGCGTCTCGGCGGCGGTGAACGGGTTGCAGGCGCCGCAGAGCGGCTGGGACAACGACACGTCGGCGCTGGCCGATTGGTACAAGGAGGCGAAGGCGTAGCCCGCGTCTCGACGGAGAGCGCTGGGCTGGAGCGTGATGCGATGAGGTGCGGCTTCGTCCGTCGGGGTGTGTGATGTCGCGGGCCTATGTCCTGCGGCGCCTGATGATGTCCGTCCCGAGCCTGCTCGGCATCAGCGTCGTGATCTACACGATCCTGGCGCTGGCGCCGGGCGATCCGTTCGGCGAGCTCGTCACCAACCCGAACGTGCCGCCGGCCGTCGTCGCGGCGCT
>CAYSTX010000083.1:5149-13549 GCA_964434035.1 uncultured Acetobacteraceae bacterium | reverse complement strand
GACACGGGCCAGAGCCGCGTGCCCGACCCACCGGACAGGATTACCGGAACGATTGGGGCGTCGGCCATGGCTTGCCTCCGGGATTTCGTCGATGGGCGGCTACTCGCCGGTCCCGATGGAACGTTACATTCCCGTCCGTGCAAACTTCAACTGCCCAAAAGGCCTATTGGGAATCGCGATCTATAAGACGGGCTGATGGTCGGCACCGTTCACATCGTGCCGGCTGCCTTACGTTTCGCGGCCTCTACGCGCTGCGAAAGCCACTGGCGCCATTCGCTGAAACCGGCACCGGAGACCGCGGATACCTGAAGGATCTCGATGCTCGGGTTCACCATACGGACGTAAGCGACGCAGCGGTCTACGTCGAAGTTCAGATGCGGCAGCAAATCGACCTTGTTTAGGATCAGAAGGCTGCATGCCCGGAACATATGTGGATACTTCAACGGCTTGTCCTCGCCCTCGGTCACGGAGAGGATCGCCACTTTCGCATCCTCCCCCAGATCGAACAGCGCCGGGCAGACGAGATTGCCGACATTCTCGATCATGACCAATGATCCGACCGGCGGATCGAGGCGCTTGAGTGCGCGGCCGACCATCTCGGCATCCAGGTGACAGCCGGTTCCGGTATTGATCTGCACCGTCCGGCAGCCCAGCGAACGAATGCGCTCCGAATCCAGTAAGGTCGCCTGGTCGCCCTCGATAACGCTGATCGGGAGCTCGCCGCCGAAGTCGCGGATGCTGCGCTCCAGCAGCGTCGTCTTCCCAGCGCCCGGGGCACTGACGAGGTTCAAGGCCAGAATATCGCGTCCCTCGAACCATCCGCGATTGCGCTCCGCCAGCCGGTTGTTCTTGGCGAGCACGTCCTGTTCCAAGCTCACCACCGTTCCGCGCACGTGCTCATGCTCATGCTCATGCTCGTGATCGTGGTGATGGTGGTGGCCATGGTGATGGTCGTCGTGGGTATGGTGGTGCGTATGGCTGTGGTCGTGGCTGTGCGTGTGATGCTCACGATCCTCATTGGGCCGACCGAGCGTCGTGACCGTCGCCGTGGCGCCGTCTGAACAGCCGCAGGTCGTGCACATCAGGCCATCTCCATCGATCTGATTTTCAGTTCTTCGCCACGGATGCACTCCAAGCCAACAGCGCCGCAACGACAGCGGGTCAGGAAGTCGTCCATCTCGGTCTCCGCACCGCACCGCCGACAGCGTCCGCGCCCCGGGGTCTCGATGATCTCCAATTCCGCGCTTTCAAGCGGCGTTCCTTCCCGACAAACGTCGAAGCAGAAACGCAACGCGTCCGGCACCACCGCTGAAAGGCGCCCGACCTCGACCGTGACACGGTTCACCCGCGCGCCGCCGGCGCGCACGCTGCACGCCTCGACGATGCTTTGCGTAATGCCGAGCTCATGCATCGTGCGCGCTCGCCATCAGCAGATCCGAGGCAGTTGTTCGCCGACCAGCATGTCGACGATCCGCTCGCCGCCGAACACGGTCGACAGCACGACCATGCCCTCGGGTGCCGGGGTTACCTCGCCGATGATGGCGGCCTCACGTCCAAATGCATGCGCGCGCATGGCGGCGAGTGCTGTATCAGCGTCCGCTCCGGGAACCACGGCCACCAAAACGCCCTCGTTAGCCAAGTAGAGCGGATCGAGGCCGAGAATCTCGCACACGCCACGCACAGGATCGCGGATCCGGATCGCCTCCTCATCAAGCCGAAGACACGCGCCGGCCGCTTCGGCGAACTCGTTGCAAACGGTCGCGATTCCACCCCGCGTGGCATCCCGCAGGCAGTGCACGCGCGGGCACGCTGCGAGCAACGCCTGGACAAGTCCATTCAGGGCACGGCAATCGCTCCTTATGTCGGCCTCGAGCGCCAGATCCTTGCGGGCTTTGATAATCGCCGCGCCGTGATCGCCGATGCATCCGCTGACGAGCACCGCGTCGCCGGGTTCGGCAAGGTGGGCGCCCAGCTCGATCCCGGTAGGAATAACGCCGATGCCGGCGGTGTTGATGAACAGTTTGTCCGCCGCACCGCGCTCAACCACCTTGGTGTCACCCGTAACCAGCAAAACGCCGGCCGTATTCGCCGCCGCGCGCATTGACTCAGCTACCTGCCGCAGCGTGGCGATCTCCAAACCCTGTTCCAGGATCACCGCGCAGCTCAGGAACAGCGGGTTGGCACCGCTGACGGCCAGGTCGTTGACGGTGCCGTTGACCGCCAACGCTCCGATGTCGCTGCCGGGGAAGAACAGCGGATCGACCACATAGGAGTCCGAGGTGAACGCCAGCCGGTCGCCCAGCCGCGAAAGATCCGCGAGCGGGACGCGCGCCTGATCCTCCAGCGGCGCCAACATGCTGTTGTCGAAGCGGCTAACAAACAAATCGTCGATCAGGTCGCGCATCGCCTTGCCACCGCTGCCGTGCGACAGGGTGACGCGGCTGTCACGCACCATGCCGCTGCGACGACGCAGCGTCGGTTCGGGCCGGTACGCGTGTTCGCCAACCACGCTCATTCGCCGGCCATCATCATGGGACCGCCTCGGCCTTGCTGGTGCGCCGGCGTGCGCGCTCCAAGAGCCGGACGTCGCCGCAGCTATAGTACGCGGCGCACGCACCTTCCGAGGACACCATCAGCGCGCCCAACGGCGTCTCCGGCGTGCAGGCACCGCCGAACACCTTGCATTCCCAGGGTTTGATCACGCCTTTCAGGACCTCGCCGCACTGGCAGGATTTGGGGTCGGCGATTTTCAGGTTCTGCACCAAGAATTTCCGCTCGGCATCGTAACGCGCGTATTCGTTCCGGATTCGCACGCCGGAATGGTCGATGGAACCAAGCCCGCGCCACTCGAAGAACTCGCGCAACTCGAACACCCGGGCGACGGCCTCGAGCGCGGGCCGGTTGCCGTGCGCCGGTACGACGCGCTGATACTGGTTCTCCACCTCGCACCGACCCTCGGCGAGTTGCTTCAGCAGCATCCAGACCGATTGCAGGATATCCAGGGGCTCGAAGCCGGCAATCACCACCGGCCGGCGATACCGCTTCGCAATGAACTCGTAGGGCGAGGTGCCGATCACCATGCTGACGTGGCCCGGACCGAGAAACCCGTCCAAGGTTAGCTCAGGCGAATCCAGGATCGCCTTGATGGTGGGAATGATCGTGATGTGATTACAGAATACCGAGAAATTGCCTAGGTCTTGCCGCTCGGCAGCCAGGATGGTGAATGCCGTGCTCGGCATCGTCGTCTCGAAGCCGAGCCCGAAGAAGATCACCTCCTTGTCCGGATTGCTCCGCGCGATCTTCAGGCAGTCCATTGGCGAGTAGACCATGCGGATGTCAGCCCCATCCGCCTTAGCCTGCAGCAGGCTCTTGCGCGATCCCGGTACGCGCATCGCATCGCCGAACGTGGTGAAGATCACGCTCGGATGCTCGGCCAGCGCGACGCAGTCGTCCACGCGGCCCATTGGCAGCACGCACACCGGACATCCAGGCCCATGGACGAATTCGACAGCGTCCGGGAGGATGGTGTGGATGCCATATTTGAAGATAGCGTGCGTGTGACCGCCACACACTTCCATCAACTGCAGCGGGCGCGAGCTACAAACCGGATTATTTGCAACCAGTGTGCGGATTTCGCGCACCAGTACCTTGGCCTTCTCGCGATCACGGAATTCGTCGAGATACTTCATGGCGCGGCTCCCGGCTCGGGCGCACCACGATCGTCGGCCAGCAGCGTGTGAACGAGATCCCAAAGAATGTGATAGGTCGCGACATGCGTCTCCTGGACCCGATGGATGCTATCAGTCGCAACCGTCAGGCAGTGGTCGACATGCGGACTGGTGGCCATCTGGCCACCGCTGCCGCCGGCGAGACCGATCGTGGTCAGGCCCATCTGCCTGGCGCGGGCGAAGGCCGCCAGCAGGTTCCCCGAGTTGCCGCTTGTGGAGAAGCCGACCAGCCCGTCGCCCGGTTTGGCGAGCGCGATCAGTTGTCGAACGAAAATATGCTCGAACCCAACGTCGTTGCCGACTGCCGTCATCATTGCCACGTCGGCGGTTAGGTTCATCGCACTCAGCGCCGGCCGGCCGGCGGTGATCGGATGGAGGAATTCAACCGCGAAGTGGGCGGCATCACAGCTCGAACCGCCGTTGCCCATCGCAAACATACGACCGCCTCTGCGATAGACGTCGGCGATGGCGCCCGCGGTGTCCACGATCGCCTGTCCATTCGCTTCGAAGAAAGCGCGCTTGGCCTCCAGGCTATGCGCGGCTTTCTGGCGCACCGATTCGAGCAGCCCCGCGTTGTCCTTGCCGGGATCCTTCCGGCCGCCATGCAGGAAAGGATAGAGCGACGCGAGTGCGGGGTTCTCAGTTTCTGATTTGTCGGACATCAGCTTGCGTCCTCATCGATCGGTCGGATTCGGCGATTGCCGCCACCTCGGATTGCATCTCACCGAGTTCCGCCAGCAGCCGCAGTGTCGTCGCTGCCTCCGCCTCGTCGATGCGGCTCATCGCGAACCCGACATGCACCAACACCCAGTCGCCGACGCAGGCATCGATCGGATGGTTGTCGTCCACCACGCACACGAGATTGACCTCGCGTTTGACACCGGCGACGGCGACGATGCCGAGCAGGTTCTCGGCATCTGTGATCTGCACGATCTGACCCGGTATACCTACGCACATCAGGCGATCCTTTACTTACCTTTTACTCCACCCCGCCCGGCGGCGCCAGCGCGCGGGCGGCCGCGACGGCGGCTTGCCCCAAGGCGAGCCCGCCGTCATTCGCCGGCACCGCGGAATGACACAGCACGGTGAGGCCGGCGCCGCGCAGTCCGGCCGCCACACGTTCGAACAGCGTACGGTTTTGAAAGACGCCACCGGAGAGGGCAACGGTGTCGACGGCGTGCGCTTGGGCAAGGTCTGCTGCCGCCCCAATCAGCGCGTCCGCAAGGCCACGGTGGAACCGCGCAGCCGTGCGCCAAACTGGCGCGTCGCGCTCCAGATCGTCGGCCAATGCCCGCCACATCGGCGCGGATTGCAGGGTTGCGAGACCACCGACCTCATCGACCGGGAACTCGTAGCCTCGCTCATCATCAAGAGCGCGCTCGTCGACGGACGCTTCAAGTCTGACGGCGGCGTGACCTTCGTAGCCCGCTTCTTCGCGGCAGAGGCCGACGGCGGCGGCAACGGCGTCGAACAAGCGTCCGCACGAGCTGGCTGGCGGACTGTTGATCCCGTGCTCGATCATGGCATCGAGAGTCGTTAGCGGTTGGGTGGCGAGAAAGCGCGTAATGGCGATCCGAGGATACGCAAGCTGGAACGCTGGCCAGCCCATAGCGGCGCGAATGTGCGCGTAGGTATTGCGCCAGGGCTCATGCACCGCTTTGGCGCCGCCGATCATGGCGACCGGGTTGAAGCGGCCGACCCGCGTGTAAGTCCGGTACGTGGCGAGCAGGAACTCCCCGCCCCAGATGGTGTCGTCCTCACCCCAGCCCAACCCGTCGAGTGCCACGCCCAAAATCGGTGCCGTATGCAATGGAACGCCGTTTTCCGCCATGCACGAAGCGACATGGGCGTGGTGGTGCTGCACGCCCTCGACGCGCAAGCTCTCCCGTGAGGCCCAGTCGTGGCCCAGTTTGCTGGACAGGTATTCCGGGTGCAGATCGACCGCGATCACGGAAGGCGCGTGCTGATAGAGATCGAGATAGAGGGCGAGAGTCCGACGGTAGTCGGAGAAGGCAGCCGCGTGCTCCAGATCGCCGATATGCTGCGAGAGGATGGCCTGACCGTCTTTGACAAGGCAGAACGTGTTTTTCAGTTCTCCACCGAGCGCCACCAGCGGTGGCGCGCGTTCGAAGCCGGGCGGCAGGCTCAGCGGCCTCGGGCAATAGCCGCGGGCGCGCCGCAGCAGGCGGGGCGCGTCGTCCATCACGCGCGCAACGGAATCGTCGACGCGATTGGCGATCTCGCGGTTATGACCGAGGAACCAATCGGCGATGCCGCCCAACCGATCCCGCGCCTCATCGTCGCCGATACACTGAGGTTCGTCGGAGCGATTGCCGCTTGTCAGTACGATGGGTCGATCAAGTTCCGTCAGCAACAAATGGTGCAGGGGCGAGTAGGGCAGCATGAAGCCCAGACAACGCTGCCCCGGCGCGACAGCTTCGGCGACGCGGTCCGGCCCCGAAACAGCCAGGATCACGATCGGTGTCGCGGGACTGCTCAGAAGCGCCTGTTCAGCGGCGCTTACAACGCAGTAGCGCCAAATCATCTCGAGGTCCCTCGCCATCAGGGCGAACGGCTTGTGGTCTCGTCGCTTGCGGGCGCGCAGGCGTTCGACGGCTTCGGCGTTACAGGCGTCGACGGCCAAATGGTAGCCTCCAAGACCCTTGATGGCGACGATCGCGCCTTCGGCCAGGCGCCGGCGCGCGGTAACGATCGGTTCCGCGTCCTCGCGCAAACTTGGTTCGAGCGTCACCTGTGGGCCGCACAAGGGGCAGGCGTTCGGCTGCGCGTGAAACCGACGGTCCGCCGGGTTCTCGTACTCCGCGCGGCAGTCTGCGCACATCGAGAACGCCGCCATGGTGGTGTTGGCGCGATCGTAGGGGATGCCCCGCACGATTGAGAGCCGCGGGCCGCAATGGGTGCAATTGGTAAACGGATAGCGATATCTTCGGCCCGCTGGATCGCGCGTGTCGGCGAGGCAGGCGCGACATGTGGCGGCGTCCGGGACGATGCCGGTGCGAACCCGTCCCGCGGTCTCGCTCGCGAGAATCCGAAACTCGCCGTACGGCGCGCTTTCATCAAGGCAAGCCGCCTCGATCGCATCGACATGGGCCAGTGGTGGCGCGTCGTCGCGCAGGCGCCGGAGAAATCGGTCCAGCGTATCGACGTCGGCCCATGCTCTGATCATGACGCCTTCGGCGTCATTCCAGATCTCGCCCACGACCCCGTCATCGCGTGCTAGTCGACAGACAGTCGGCCGATACCCGACCCCCTGGACGAGGCCTCGGACACGGATGGCACGGCCTTCGTGTGGCAACACGCTATCACCTGTAACCTTCCGGCTCACATATTCCGGATGCGGATGTACCGTGCGACGCTAGGCGCGGAAGTCACGCTCAAGAATGCCAGCGCCGACCCGGCCAGCACGGCGACAATTATCCCGAAGATTGCAAAGCCCCTCATCTCGCACCTCCCATAGTTTGCAGGGGTCGCTCCGTTGGTGGCTCGGCGGACGGTTCGGCCTGCGCCGCAAGCCATTCCCGCACGAGCCTGTCGACCACGCCGACCGCCGCGCGCGTTGCTTCCGCCACAGCGTCGCTCAAGCCCATCTTGCCGTCCCAGTCGTGGCCCAAATCGGCGGGCTCGCACCCGACCAGCACGATTTGCCGGCAGCGCCCTTCCATGGCGCGGACCATGCGCAACACCTTCGCTGGATCGAGATCGTGCGGCGTGAGCATCAGATCGCCTGGATCGCGCACTACATCCGGCCCAGGCGGCTCGGGTTTGACGACATACAACGTGCCCGGTTTACCCCCTTGCTGGTATGTGTCGATCAGCAGCGCGGCATCGTAGCGGTCGAGCAGCGCGTAGGTGAGATCGATGCCGCGGATACCGAAATCCACAACGTCCACCTCATCCGACCACGTGTGCCCTGCGAGGTGCTTGACGACCTCGACGCCGAACGCGTCATCGCCCCGAAACACGTTGCCGACACCGGCGATCAGCAAACGTTTCATGGGCGGCGCTCCTCGGCTGTGTCGGCACCGAGAAGCTCGACCTCCTGAGGCGAAAAGAAGAAGCGGTGGCCCGGCATTCGGGCCAGGCCGAGATCCCGCCCCGGATCATCGTCCACAGCGACTGCGATGTGCACCCGGTCCTCGAAATCGCGCTCGATTGCCTCGACGATTGCGGTCTTGCCGTTCAGCGCGAGGTCCATGACATCGCCGCCCGGTCGCGGCTTGAGACGCACGCGATCGCCAACCTGAAGGCTCTGGCCGGCCAGATTCACCGCCGCCAGCCGGGGCAGCTTCGCCAGGTTCGGATTGCCGGAACTATCGAGGGCCCGCAGGTTGCGCAGCGCGCCGTGCATGCGCTGCATGTCGGCTTCTGTCAGCGCCTCGGTCCGTTCCAGCAGGGCGCGCGCCGTCGGATCCAATTCCGCCATCTCGCGCTTTTCCGCATCGGTCATGGCGAGGATTCGCAGGCTCAACATCTCGTCGATCTCTGTCCCGTCGAACAGGTCGCCGGGGCTCTCGGCCGCGATCTGCGGGTAGTCGTACAGGATAATCGGCGAGGACAGCAACGTATCGCGCTCGCCCGGTTCGCCGACCAGAACCGGGAAGCAGCCGCGATTGCTGCACGAAGCAGCTTCCACCGCGAATTCGACGGGCGG
>CAYSTX010000083.1:0-5049 GCA_964434035.1 uncultured Acetobacteraceae bacterium | reverse complement strand
ACCGACGTCGCGCGGTACGGGTACAGAATGAAGCCCTCGTACAGCACCGCCCTCGCGATCGCCTGCACCTTGCTGAGGTTCATGGCGCCGCCTCCGTGCGCTGCTCATCGAGCAGAAGCGTCAACGCCTGTTCCCAGCCTGTCAGACCCCGCGCGCGCTTGAACGCATGCAGGCGGTCAAAGACCGCGATCGGCACGCGCAGCCACGCGCCGTCGGGGTAGTGCAGAGCCATCATCTCCTGCCACACCGATACCGGCAGACGGAACGCCGCCTCCTTGTTCCAGGAAATATGGTCGATCTGCAGCGCGCCATCGGCGTCACGGTAAAACACGGCGCCGCTGAACAGAAAATTCAGGGGAACCTCGCCGCCCTCAAGTGCATGGAAGTACTTTGTCGCCGCAACATTGAAATCGAAGCTGCACGGCACCGGCAGCTTGACCGTGCATTGCCCCTCGAAAGCGGGCACGTTCGCCGTGGTATGAACATGGAACTTCTCGGTGTCGTCGGGCAACGTGGTGCAGGCGATCACCGACATCATCAACTCGATCATCCATCCCAACACGGGGGCGACCTGCGCGCTGCCCAGCGACTGGAACAGCAACAACGAGTTCCCCGATGCGGTGGGCACGGCACCGCAGAACAACAGCAACGTCCCGGCGCCGCCGGTGACGCCGACGATGTCGCTCAGCCCGGCCGCCTCGCCGGTCGACGAGGGCAGCGCGGCCACCGTCAACGGCACCGTATCGCCGGCGCCGTCCTCGAACGAGACGGTGACCATCACCTGGGGTGACGGCACATCCTCGACAACCACCGTGGGCACGCCCGGCACCTTCAACGCCAGCCACACCTACGGCGCCTCGGGCGGGTCGCACGAAGGACAGTTCGCCATCCACGCCGCCGTCAGCGGTGGACCGTCCGCCGGCACCATGGTCACGGTGCGCAACGTGACGCCGAGCAACCTGGTGCTGACCCCGAGCAAGTCCTCGATCAACGAGGGCGACAGCGTCACCCTGGGCGGCTCCTTCACTGATCCCGCCCCGCTCGACACCCACAACGTGACCATCACCTGGGGCGACGGCGGCAGCGACACACTGAGCCTGGCCGCAGGCGTGACCACATTCACCAGCCCGTCGCACACCTACGTCGACAACAACGGCACCCTGGCCGGCTACCCGGTGAACGTGACCGTGGCCGACGACGACCTCGCCAGCGTGAGCAACTCGACCACCATCAACGTCGCCAACGTGGCACCCGGCAACATCGTGATCACGCCCTCGACGGCGAGCACACCGGAGCAGCAGAACGTCACCTTCAACATCAGCTTCACCGATCCCGGCGTCCTCGACACCGAGTCGGTGCTGGTCGACTGGGGCGACGGCACCACGAAGACCTCGCTGAACCTCGGCACCAACCACGCGGTCGTGCTCTCCCACCAGTGGAGCGAGGCCGACACCGCGGCGCACCCCGACGGCAAGTACCCGGTGGCGGTGACCATCACCGACAAGGACGGCGGCGTGGGCACCAAGACCTACACCGAGCAGGTCACCAACGTGGCGCCCCACGACCTCCGCATCTCGGAGAACCAGTCGACGATCCCCACGGACCCGACCAAGTACGTCGCGCCGGCGGTGACCATCAACGAGCTGGGCACGGTGACCGTGGCCGGCACCTTCGGTGACGCCAGCGGCGCCGACACCCACACCGTGACGGTCGACTGGGGCAACGGCTGGGGTCCCGCCGACCGTGTCACCACCATCCCGCTGGCCCAGGGAATCCTCAGCTTCAGCGCCAGCAGGCAGTACGGCGACGTGGGCACCTACACCATCACCGTCACCGTCAGCGACGACGACGGCGCCTCGACCACGGCGACCGGCACGGTCACAGTCAACAACATCACCCCGACGGCGACGATCAATCGCGGCACGACGACAACGGTGCAGGGCACGCCGACCTTCCTCGGCCACGCCAACCACGCGCTGCCCTTCAGCCTGCACTCGTACACGCCCGGCAGCGACGACATCACCGTGCAGTGGAACTGGGCCGACGGCAACACGACCAGCACCACCTACCTGAATGCGCCGCCGAACGCGGATCCCGCGCTGAGCCCGCAGGTCAATCCGCGTGACATCACCGACAACCAGTCGCACTCCTGGCTGCGGGCCTGCGTCTACAAGGTCGGCGTCTCCGCGACGGACGACGAGGCGGCGTCCTCGTCGGACAGCAACTTCGTGGTCATCCAGGACAACGCCGCCGCGCTGACCAGCGCCGGCCAGTGGAAGCAGAACGTGCAGGGCAAGGGCACGCTGCCCATCGCCAAGCTGCCCTGCTACCTGCAGATCGTCCGCTACATGAGCAGCGTCTTCGGCAGCGTGACCCAGCTCAACAACGCCGGCGACGCCTTCACCATCCTGCAGCCGTCCTCCAGCGATCCCCACATGCTGCTCAACCGCGAGCTGCTGGTGGCCTGGCTCGACTACGCCAGCGGCGCCATCGACTGGAACACCCTGGTCGACACCAACGGCGACGGCATCCCGGACACCCCGTTCAACGCGGTGATGGCCACCGCCGAGCGCGTCCGGCTCAACCCGCTCTCCACCCAGCAGCAGCTGCTGGCGCAGCGCAACCTGCTGGCCACCATCCTCGGCGACTGATCGGAAGGGGGGCCTCCGGGCCCCCCTCCTGCTACACTTCGCGTCCGACGGATCCACTTCAAGCCGGTCCAGCGAGGCCAGCAAGGGGATCGCAGCTCGGCCCTCCCGCGCGCCCCTGAGCGCGACGGCGGCGCCGCGCGGCGCATCTGCCCCCGGCTGGCGGAAGCGCCCGGCCAATCCCGGAGGGCTGCACCGTGGCGATCGCGACCGGCACACGCCTGCTCGACCACGTCCTCAGCAGCCACCAGTTCGACCGCCCCCTGCTCGACGCCGTGTTCAGCCGCGCCCGAGCCCTGACCGGGGTGCGCGACCGGCGGCTCGACGGCCGGATCATGGCCACCCTCTTCTACGAGCCCAGCACGCGCACCCGGCTCAGCTTCGAGTCGGCGATGCTGCGCCTGGGCGGCTCGGTGATCGGCACCGAGGCGGCGCGCGAGTTCTCCAGCGTCATCAAGGGCGAGACCCTGGAGGACACGATTCGCATGGTGGCCGCCTACGCCGACGTCATCGTGCTGCGCCACGACGAAGCCGGCGCGGCGTCGCGCGCGGCAGCGGTGTCGGACGTGCCCATCGTCAACGCGGGCGACGGGCCCGGCGAGCACCCCACCCAGGCGCTGCTCGACCTGTACACCATCGCCGCGGAGCTGGGACGCATCGAGGGCCTGCACGTCGCCCTGTGCGGCGACCTGCGCTACGGCCGCACGGCGCGTTCGCTGGCGCTGCTGCTCTCGCTGTATCCCGATGTGCGCCTCACCTTCGTGGCGCCCGACGTGGTGCAGATGCGCCCCGACATCCTCGGCCTGATGTCGAGCCGCGGAGTGACCTACACGGTGACCGAGTCGCTGCTCGACACGGTGCACGACGTCGACGTGCTCTACCAGACGCGTATCCAGAAGGAGCGCTTCGAGGACCCGTCGGAGTTCGAGCGGGCGCGCGGTGAGACGCGCATCGACGCGGCGGTGATGGCGGCGCTGCCCGCCCACGCCATCGTCATGCATCCACTGCCGCGCGTCGACGAGATCGACCCCGCGGTGGACAGCGACCCGCGCGCGGCGTACTTCCGCCAGGCGCGCAACGGCGTGGTCATCCGCATGGCGCTGCTGGAGATGCTGCTGGCGGGGGGAACGCTCCCCCCACCGCACTCGTTGGAGCGCGCACACAGGTGAGCGGATTGCCGCGCATGTCCGGCGTCGAGGCGCGCGATCGCTGCCTGCTCGACGAGGCGTCCTTGTCGCGCGTGCTGCTGCGGCTGGCCCACGAAGTTCTGGAGAAGCATCCTGGGCTGTCCGACGTGTTGCTCGCCGGTGTGCGCACGCGGGGTGTGCCGCTGGCGTTGCGACTTGCGGTTGCCCTGAGCGGGTTGTCCGGTGGTGTCGTGGTGCCCGTTGCGCAGCTCGACATCGATGACTACCGCGACGACCGTCCCCGTCCCGCCGTGCCGCGCCCTGGGGCGCTGCAGCTGATCGACGGGGGTGCCGTGCCGTCGATCGACGGCGCCGCGGTGATCGTCGTCGACGACGTGTTCTACACCGGGCGCACCCTGCGCGCTGCATTGGATGCACTGGCGGACGTCGGGCGGCCGGCCTGCGTGGAGTCGCTGGTGCTGGTCGACCGCGGCCACCGCGAACTGCCGCTGCGGGCGACGTACGTGGGCAAGAACGTGCCCACCGCCAGCGACGAGCGCGTGGCGGTGCGGCTGCGCGAGGTCGACGGCATCGACGGCGCATTCCTAGTGGCGGCGCCGTGAACGTCATCCTGCGCGGCGTGCGGGTCATCGATCCCCTGAGTGGCGTCGACCGCGAGGGTCTCGACGTCTGGCTCTGCGACGGTCGCATCGCCGCCATCGACCGGCGCATCGCGGCGCCCGGTGTGCGGGTGATCGACCTGACGCCGCGGCCAGGGCGCGCCGCGCGCGTGCTGTCGCCGGGTTTCATCGACCTGCACGTGCACTTCCGCGAGCCGGGCGAGGAGGCCAAGGAGACGGTTGCCAGCGGCGCCAACGCGGCGGCTGCCGGCGGATACACGCAGGTCGTCGCCATGGCCAATACCCAGCCGGCCATCGACACGCCCGCGTGGGTTGGCGAGGCGCGTGCCCGGGCGGCGTCGGCGCGAGTGCGGGTGCACCCGGTCGCCGCGTTGACCCTCGGGTTGCGCGGTGAGCGCCTGGTCGACATTCCCGGATGCGCCGCGGCCGGGGCAGTGGCTTTCAGTGACGACGGGCGCAACGCCGCGCCCTCGCGATTGCTCGCGGACGCGCTGCGTGCCGCGCATGCAGTGGGGCGCGCGGTGCTGGTGCATCCGGAGGACGAGGGCATGGTGCTCGCCTCCAACCCTGGCGCGACCTCGGTGGTGCGCTGCGTCGATCGTCCACCCGCGGTGGAGGCGACGGCGGTGCGCT
>CAYSTX010000082.1:0-13557 GCA_964434035.1 uncultured Acetobacteraceae bacterium | reverse complement strand
TAGGCGGCCGCGTGCGCCCGCGCCTTGTTCTCGTGGAACTGGTCCGTCTCGGTGCTGTGCGCCATGGCGGTCGTCGAGCTGCGGCCACCCGAGATTGCCAACGCGACCGCGTCGAAATAGCCCACACCGACTTCGCGCTGATGCCGGGTCGCCGTGTAGCCGTCCCGCTCGCTCGCAAACTCCGCCTGCTGCAGTTCCGAGTAGGCCGCCATGCCGCGCGCGGCGTAGCCTTTGGCCAGCGAGAACATCGAGTGGTTGAGGCTATGGAAGCCGGCCAAAGTCACGAACTGGAACCGGTAGCCCATGCGCGCGATGTCTTGCTGGAACGTCGCGATTTTTTCGGGGCTTAGTTTCTTTTGCCAATTGAAGCTCGGCGAGCAGTTATACGCGAGCATCTTGCCCGGGAAGTGCGCGTGGATCGCGTTCGCGAACCGCTCCGCGTCTTCCAGGTTCGGCTCTGACGTCTCCCACCACAGCAGATCCGAATACGGCGCGTAGGCGAGGCCGCGCGCGATGCAGAAATCGACGCCCTTGCCGGGCGTGATGCGGAAGAAGCCTTCGGCCGTGCGCTCGCCCGAGAGGAACGGGCGGTCGCGCTCATCGACGTCCGACGTCAGCAGCTGCGCCGATTGCGCGTCAGTGCGACACAGAACAATGGTTGGCACGCCCTCGACATCGGCCGCGAGGCGGGCGGCGTTCAGCGTGCGGATGTGCTGGCTGATCGGCACCAGAACCTTGCCGCCGAGATGGCCACACTTCTTTTCCGACGCGAGCTGATCCTCGAAATGAACGCCGGCGGCGCCTGCCGCGATCATCGCCTTCATCAGCTCGTAAGCGTTGAGCGCTCCGCCGAAACCGGCCTCGGCATCGGCGACGATTGGCGCCATCCAGTAGGTCTTGTCGGTGCCGCCCTCGCTCCGCGCGATCTGATCGGCGCGGCGGAGTGCGTTGTTGATCCGCCGGACCACGTTCGGCACGGAGTCGACCGGATAGAGCGACTGATCCGGATACATTGTGCCGGCCGTGTTGGCGTCGGCCGCGACCTGCCAGCCGGATAGATAGATCGCTTTGAGGCCGGCCTTGACCTGCTGGACCGCCTGATTGCCCGTCAGTGCGCCGAGGGTGTGGACGTAGGGCTCCGTCCTCAGCAGCTGCCACAGGCGCCGGGCGCCCATTTCCGCCAGCGTGTGCTTGACGCGGAACGAGCCGGCGAGCCGCTCGACGTCGGCCTCGGTGTAGTCGCGGCGGATCCCGGCGAACCGCTCTGGGTCGCTTGGCATGCCCGTGGCGTGGCCGTCAGGCGTGAAATTGGGCGGGGTCGGTATCGGCATCGGAACGCTCCATTGGCTTAGGTCGTGAACTAGTCAATAATTCACCTTGCACCTGCGAAGTTGACTGGGATTCCGTGCGGCCACCGGCAAATGTGTCAGGCTTTTGCGAGTCGTGGCCGCGGGAATGTAAAGGCTGTAAACCATGACGCGCGCCCTACTGGGTCGAACCGTCAAGCGCCTTCGGACCGAAAAGGGCCTGACCCAACAGGCGCTCGCGGTCAGCCTGGGTATCTCGCCGAGCTACCTGAATCTGATCGAGCATGATCAGCGGAGCGTGACGGCGTCGCTGCTGATCAAGCTGGCCGAAACGCTCCGCGTCGATCTCACGTCTCTGTCGGGCCACGAGGAGCGCCAACTGGAAGCCGGGCTGCGCGAGGCGCTGGCCGATCCGATGCTCGGCGCCGATCCCGTGCCGGAGACGGAGCTCGCCGCCATTGTCGGCGAGGCGCCGAATGCGGCGCGGGCAATTCTGACGCTCTATCGGACCTGGCGGGTCGCGCGGGAGGACGCCGGCGGCATCGCATTGCCGTCCGGACGGCGCGTTCTCCTGCCGAACGAAGAGAGCCGGGATCTGTTCGCCGAACGCTCCAACTATTTCGACGAACTGGAGCAGGCGGCCGAGGCGATCGGTGTAGAGCTCGCGGCGAGCCCGGCCGAGATGAACCATGCGATCGCCGAACGGCTTCGACATCGGCACGGGCTAACAGTGACGGTGCAGCCGCTGGAAGACGCCCATCGGCGCTATAATCCGGCTGCCCGGGCGCTGCTGCTGTCCGAGAGCCTCGGCCGTGAGAGCCGCGGGTTTCAGATGGCGTTTCAGCTCGTGCTGCTGGAGGCGCGGGAGGCGGTGGACGCGGTGCTGCGCGATGCCCGCCCGTCCTCGCCGGAGGCGGGAAGCCTTATCCGCATCGGGCTATTGAACTACGCGGCGGCCGCGGTGCTGATGCCGTACGCGTCGTTTATGGCCGCCGCGCAGACTCTGCGCCACGACATGGAGGCGGTCGCAGCGCGGTTCGGCGTCAGTTTCGAGCAGGCGTGTCAGCGGCTGTCCTCGTTGCAGCGTCCCTCCGCGCGGGGCGTGCCGTTCTTCTTCCTGCGGGTCGATCCGGCCGGCAATGTCGGCAAGCGGTTTTCGGCGGCAGGCTTCCCCTTCGCCCGCTTCGGCGGCTCCTGCCCGCGGTGGGTCGTCCACTCCGCGTTCGCGACACCGGGCGTGGTGCGGGTGCAGGTCGCCGAGCTGCCGGACGGGGCGGCCTTCCTTTGCTTCGCGCGCACAATCACTCGACCCGCCGCGCGCTGGGGCGACCCGGCGCCGGTACACGTGATCGCCATGGGCTGCGCGGTCGCACACGCGAAGGAGGTCGTCTATGGCGACGGGATCGACCTCGACGCGGCGCGGGTCGGGATTGGTCTCTCCTGCCGTCTATGCGAACGGGAGAACTGCCGCAGCCGAGCTTTCCCGCCGCTCGAGCACCGGCTCGCGCTCGATCCGGCGACCACAAGCGCGGGCCCCTATCGGTTCGAGATGCGTCGCCGGACGAATTGAGCGCGGCTTAGCCGGGATCGGCGAGCAGCCCGACGGCCTTGATCCCCGCGACGCAGGCGATCTCGTCGTTGTCGGACGTGTCACCCGAAATGCCGACCGCGCCAATGACCGGGCTGCCGGCGACGGCGCGGATGAGCACGCCGCCGGGCACCGGGATGAGGCTGCCCCCGACGACATGCGTCACGGCGGCGATAAACGACGGCTGCTCCTCTGCACGGCGCATCAGCGCGCGCGAGCCGAGGCCGAGCGCCAGCGCGCCGTTCGCCTTGCCGAGCGCAATTTCCCCACGGCGTAGGCTCGCGCCATCCTCGGCCGCGAAGGCCCGCAGCGCTCCGCGCGCGTCGAGCACCGCCACAGCGAGTGGCTTCAGTGACCGGCCGCGGGCTTCCGCCAGCGCCACCGCGACGATCGCCTGTGCAATTTCAAGATTGATCTGATCCATTCTTCGTCTCCGTACACTCGGTTCTCTCGCGCTGTGTGCCCCTGGCGGAGCGGCCGCGCCAGGGGGTAAGCACCGCAATGTCGCAAAGCGGGGGTTGCGCGCGTGCTGGTGGCCGAGGATCTGGCGGCGTTCCGGGGCGAGCGGCTGGTGCTGGCGGGCCTCAGTTTCGCGGTCGAACCCGGCGGCGCGCTCCTGCTGACGGGACCGAACGGCGCGGGGAAATCGACGCTGTTGCGCGTGGTCGCGGGTCTCGGCCGGATCGAGGCCGGGCGGCTGCTGTGGGATGGCGTGGATCTCGCACGCGACCCTGCCGAGCGGTGCGCCCGCTGCGCCTATCTCGGCCACCAGGACGCGATCAAACCCGGACTGACCGCCGCCGAAAATTTGCGCCTTGCCGCATCGCGCGGACGCGGCCCAGCGAGGGCGGCAATTGCCGAGGCGCTCGACCGCATGGCGCTCGGACCGCTTGCCGATTTGCCCGGTCGCGTTCTGTCGGCCGGGCAGCGACGGCGGCTCGCGCTCGCGCGGTTGATGCTGGCGCCCGTGTCGCTCTGGCTGCTCGACGAACCGACGCTCGGCCTTGATGCGTCGTCCGTCGCCCTGCTCGGCACGGCGCTCGCCGCCCATCGTGCCGCCGGCGGCAAGATCATCGCGGCGACGCACTTGCCGCTGCCGCTGCCGGATGCGGTGACGCTCGTGATGACGGTACAGGCCGCGACGGGCGATCTCGCCCCATGATGACCGCCCTGCTGCGGCGCGAGCTAACGCTCTCGCTTCGTCACGGTGCCGATACGGCCGCGGCACTCGTCTTCTTCGCGGTTGTTGTCGCGCTGTTCCCGCTCGCGATCGGGCCGGCGCCGGAAACGTTGGCGCGCATGGCGCCGGGCATCATCTGGGTGGCCGCGTTGCTCGCGGCACTGCTGCCGCTCGATCGGCTCATCGGCGCCGATTATGAAGACGGGTCGCTTGATCAGCTTCTAACGCTCGGGCCGCATCCGGCGCTGATCGGCGGCATCAAGGCGCTGTCGCATTGGCTGGTGACGGCCGTGCCGCTTCTCCTCGTCGCGGCGCCGCTCGGCATCATGCTGCACCTGCCGCCGGATGGGGTACTCCCGCTTCTCGCTGGCCTCGCGCTGGGCACCGGCGCACTGTCGCTGCTTGGCACGGCCGGCGCATCGCTCGTGCTCGGCGCACGGCGCGGCGGCGTATTGCTCCCGTTGCTGGTGTTACCACTTTGCGTACCGGTTCTGATTTTCGGTGTGGCCGCTGTCGATGCCGCGACCGGCGGCGAGAGCCCACGTCCGCATCTGCTTCTGCTGGGCGCAATTTTGGCCGCGTCGTTGCCACTTTGCCCGCTCGCGGCCGGCGCCGGTATGCGTGCCGCTGCCTCAGGATAGCCATATGTCGGGAGCTTAATCCCTTGTCGGTTGCGCTACGCGGCCGGCAAACACTACATACGGTTAAACTGAGAGCATCGGTGATGGACGTAAGACCCACGTTCGACGGCGATTCGGCCTGGTGGCGCGGCGCAGTGATCTATCAGATCTATCCGCGCAGCTTCTTCGACAGCAACGGCGATGGGGTCGGCGATCTGCCCGGCATCACCGCGCGGCTCGATTACGTGGCGCGGCTTGGCGTCGACGCGATCTGGCTGTGTCCGTTCTTCGTCTCGCCGATGAAGGATTTCGGATATGACGTTTCCGACCATCTCGATGTCGATCCTATTTTCGGGACGCTCGAAGATTTCGACGCGCTGGTCGACCGCGCGCACGCGCTCGGCCTGCGTGTCCTGATCGATCAGGTCTGGAGCCACACAAGCAACCGCCACCCCTGGTTCATCGAAAGCCGCGCCTCGCGCGCGAACGCGAAAGCCGACTGGTACGTCTGGGCCGATCCGTCACCGGACGGAACACCGCCCAACAATTGGCTGTCGGTTTTCGGCGGATCGGCGTGGTCGTGGGAGCCGCGGCGGCGGCAGTACTACCTGCATCACTTTCTGTCCGATCAACCCTGCCTGAACCTGCGTACACCGGCGGTGATGGACGCGGTGCTGGAAGGCGGGCGCTTTTGGCTTGAGCGTGGCGTCGACGGGTTCCGGCTCGACGCTATTGATTTCATGGCACACGACCCGGGGCTACGCGACAATCCCCCGGCGCCGATCCCGGCCGACGGGGTTCCGGCGAAGTTGTTCGCGATGCAACGACACGTCCACGACATGCTGCACGAGGACAGCCGCGCGCTGATGCGGCGCATTCGCGGGTTGATGGATCAGCATCCGGGCTCGGTGACGCTGGGCGAGGTGTCAAGCCAGCCGGGCGCGCTGGATCGGGTGGTGGGCTACACGTTGGGCTCCGAGCATCTGCACATGGCCTACACGCTGCGCCCGTTGCGTGGCGGGTATGATTGGCCGACGGTGCGGCAAATGCTGCTGGACATGCAGGCCGCCGGCGACGATGGCTGGGTCTGCTGGTCGTTCAGCAATCATGACGTCGAACGCGCAGTCAGTCGCTGGAATCCGCGCCGCGGCGATGAACCGCCAGACCCGGCTTTCGCGCGGCAATTGATGGCGCTGCTTCTGAGCCTTCGTGGCAGCGTCAGCCTGTATCAGGGCGAGGAGTTGGGCCTGACGGAAGCCGAGCTGCAACCCGAGCAGCTCCGCGACCCGTTCGGCATCGCCTACTGGCCCGAGTTCCGCGGCCGAGACGGCAGCCGCACGCCGATCCCGTGGGAACAGAGCGTTCCACATGGCGGTTTCACCACCGCGCAGAACCCGTGGCTGCCCGTACCCGACGAGCACCACGAGTACGCCGTCTCGGCGCAGGAGGACGATCCGGACGCGCTGATACACAGCTTCCGCCGCTTTCTCGCCTGGCGGGCGGAGCGGCCGGCGTTACGCTACGGCACCATGCACCCGCTCCCGACGTCGTCACCGCTCATCGCGTTCGAGCGGCGATATGGCGACGATCGGGTGCTCGCTTTTTTCAACCTGTCCGACACGCCCGCGACGGCCGATCTTAGTGGCTTCACTGGCGTCGAGCCGCTGGAGGAGAGCGGGTTCGCGGCCGTTATCGATGGCCCACTTGCACGTCTGCCCCCGCACGGCGTTTTCTTTGCAACCGTCGCGTCCGCCCAGTCGAATAGGGCGGTGGCGCTCGCCTGCGCCTGACGGCAACAGAGCTAGGAGACGACAATGCTGAAATTCTACTTCAACCTTTCGCCGAACCCGAACAAGGTTGCCCTCTATCTCGAAGAGAGCGGAATTCCTTACGAAGCCGTTCCTGTCGATCCTCGCCGTGGGCAGCAGTTTGATCCCGCGTATCTGGCGATCAATCCGAACGGCAAGGTCCCGGCGATCGTCGATGGCGACGCGGTGGTTTTCGACAGCAACGCGATCCTGCTTTATCTGGCGGAGAAGACGGGCAAGTTCATGCCGTCCGACCAATCGCCGCGCGGCCGTGGCGAGATGCTGTCATGGCTGATGTTCATCGCGACCGGTGTCGGGCCCTTCTCGGGTCAGGCCGTGCATTTCCGTCACTTCGCTCCGGAGAAGATTCCGTACGCAACGAACCGCTATGCGTTCGAGGTTGATCGGCACTACACGATCCTGGAGCAGCGGCTGCAGGAGCGGCACTATCTGCTCGGGGAGGAATATACCTTCCTCGATATGGGTCTCTGGGCCTGGTCGCGCATGATCCCGTTCATCCTGGGTGACGACGCGTTTGGGCGGTTCCCGAACCTCAAGCGCCACCACGACGAGATCGCCGCCCGCCCCGCCGCCGCGCGGGCGCTCGCGCTCAAGGACAAGCATAACTTTAAGGGCGAGCTGGACGAGGAGGCGCGGAAGTTCATGTTCCGTCACCTCGAGCGCCAGGTCGCCTGATCCGACCGGCTACCGGCGAGTCAGGGGCGCGTCCCCTCCCCTGACTCGCGTCGATCGTTCATTAGGCAACGATCCGTCAGCTATCGGTCGTTAGGAACGAACAGTTGCCGCGCCGTCTCGTTACGGTGGCGCGGCAGATGACCGACCCCATGAATTTTACAAAAGACTAAGTGGTATCTGCCACCAAACCGTGGCATCCATCGTTCTAGCGACGATGCTGACGAACCGAGAAGACCAATAAATGGGGACCAATCTGATGCTGATCGCTGATCTCGCCGCGCCGCGTACTGAAGCGCTGCGGCGGACATTGAGCGGAGTACGCGACGCCGCTGTCGCAGCCGACCTACGGTATCTGGAAGCGTGGGAGGAAATGCCGGCGCCCGGCCCGGCCCATGCGCTCCGTATTATGCAGATCCGCCGCGCGAACCCGGAACTCGCGGCGGAAATCCGGGCCGAACTGGCGGCGCGACGAAGCTAGCGGCCAAGCAGTCCGCGGCTTGCGGTGAGCGCCACGATAACGACCATGATCGCCACCGCGTGTACGCCGAGATCGAGCAGCGCCACGTCGAACGGGTGAAAGAAGAAAAGCAGGCTGGCCGCGAGAGAGGCTGCGGCCAGCCCGCCGACCAGTGTGACCGGCAAGGGGCGAATGGGCCGCGCCTGCCGGAGGGCGAACAACAGCGCGGCGCCGAGCGGGATGCCGACCAGCAGGATGAAGCGGAAGCAAGCGGCGCTTTCGCCGATCGACCACCAGTGCCCGCCCATATCCGGGGGGAGTTCGCCCCAATGCTCAAGGCACCCCATCCCGCTGGCCGCTATCCAGACAGCGAGCGCCGGTATGGGCAACAGCGCCCAGGAGAGCGGGCGATCCGGCAGCGAGAGATGGAACGCGGCGATAACCGAGAGAATCCCCGTGAGCGCAGCGCCGACGATCGATGCCAGCATCATCGGGTCGCGCGCCCGCGTCGCGACGTCGTCCGGGTCGCCCAGCAGCATGGCGGCGGCGGTGAAGCCGACGGCGATGCCGACAAGCCAGCCCAGTGCCCGCTGCCCAGGCGGCGCGAGACGCCGTACCGGCTTCGCATCCCGCGACAGCTCCTCGATCATTCGCAGCGTGTCCCGCTCGTCGATCGCGGTCATCGCTCTCTCCTTCCCGCCGCCCACATCGCCTGAAGGGCGCGTAGCGCGCGGTGGACATTCACCTTGACGGCGCCTGGCGTCTGTCCGCTCGCCTTCGCCGCCTCGGCAACGGAAAACTCGCGCATCTTCACCAGGTGAAGCGCCTCTCGCTGCTTCGGCGGCAGCGACCGCATCGCGCTGGCCAACCAAGCCTGATCCTCACTTCGCTCCAGGTGGTCATTGGTTGCAGGGTCGGGCACGAGCAATAGCGCGTCGGGATCCGCCTGTTCATGCTTGTCCGTTCGCCCGCGCCTTCGGCTCGCGTCAATGCCCCGTCTTCGAGCGATTGACACCAGCCACGGCACGAAGGGGCGCGACGGGTCGTAGGTGTGGCGGACGCGGTGGATCGTCAGCAGCACGTCCTGCACGACGTCCTCGACGGCGGACGGTGGCGTGCGCTGCTGGCGCGCGATCGAGCGGAGAAATGGGAGGATATCCCGCAACAGCCCGGCATAGGCCGCCCCGTCGCCAGCCTGCGCCGCAACCATCGCCGCCCGCCACGCCTCGTCCACCCCGTCGTGCACAACTGCCTCTTCACGCATGCGTGAGACACGACGCCCCGCGTAACCAGGTCCGGGCCGGATCGAAGCCTCCATTATGAAAGAGATCGTGTCGAGACTCGCGTTATTCATGCTCGGCGCCGGCGTGCTGACCCCGGCCGGGGCCGCCTTGGCCGCGGATGCGCGGCGGCCGGTCGTGGTCGAGCTGTTCACCTCGCAGGGCTGCTCGTCCTGTCCGCCGGCCGACGCCCTGCTGCGCGACCTGTCGGCGACGCGATCCGACGTGCTCGCTCTGGGGTTTCATGTCGATTACTGGGACCGTCTCGGCTGGCGCGACCCGTATTCGCTGCCGCAGGCCACCGCGCGACAGGCGGCGTATGTCGGCGCCCTCGGCGTCGATGCGTCCTACACGCCGCAAATGGTGGTCGACGGACGCTGGCAGTTCGTCGGCTCGGACCGGGCCAGCGCGCTTGACGCGATCGCGTCGGCGAAGGCGGCGACGGTGGACGCGCCCGACCTCAGGCTCACGCGCGGACAGGGTGGCGCGGTTGATGTCGCGATCGGCCAGTCGGCGGGGGCAAAGCCAGCCTCGGTCATCCTGGTCGGCTTCGATTCGTCCGCGACGACCGCAATCGGGCGCGGCGAAAATGCCGGGCTGCGGCAGACCGAGGCGGATCTGGTCCGTGGCATTGTGAATGTCGGCGTTTGGCGGGGAGAATCGCAGCAACTCTCGGCGTCACCGCCGCCCGGCCAGAATACAGCTGTACTGTTACAAACCGCGGATGGGCGTATTGTTGGGGCTGCGCGGCTGTCGCCTTGATCCCGGCGGGGTTTTCGTCGGCGGGTGGCCGCACGCCATACGCAGGAGCCCCGCATGCCTCGGATCATCAATTTGGCGCCGCACGACCCGCTACCCGATCAATCGGCACCGCATGTGCTCGTGATGCGCCGGTTCGGTGAAGACGATCCGCACGTGATCTACACGGAGGTGACGACGACCCGCGGTCTCGGACGGTCGCATAGCGCGCCGGCGGTCATGCCGGACGGACGGGCGGCGGAACTCGACGACGCGATCCTCGTCGGCAAGGCAGTAGCCGAGCGGGCGGGGATTGCGGAGGTTTACGTCGTCGACCGCACCGCCGGCCCGCGTGAGCGCGCGGTGATCGAGCGGAACGGCGACCACTCGGTCGGTGACGCGACGCTCGATGACGACGACATGGAGGACGGGGAGCGCGGTTCGGATATGCGCGACCGCCGGATCAGGTGACGCCGGCACGCTTCTGATCCGTCACCGGCTGGTTCAGGGCGTCAGAAGAAACCCGGTCCGTCGCGCCGTTGTGCCCGCAACCTTTGCCACCCGCTGCCCGGCTGCGACCACGCGGGCCTGCGTTCGCGCAAAAAGTCGGCCGCCGATCGTCGCGCGGATCGGGTGCGCGATGCCGCTCGCCGGATCGAACACTTCCGCCAGCAGCGTTCCGGCCTCAACCGTCGCGCCGAGTGGTGCGGCGTGCACGAGAATGCCGGGGGCGGGTGACGGGGCGGCCTCCATACCGGCCAGCGGCGTCGCCGCCGGCGCGGGATAGACTGGCGCGGCCGGATCGCCGGCGACGATTTCGGCTTCGCGGAGGAAATCGACGATTGCGGCGGCATCCGCTTCCGCGAGCACGCGCGACACGTCCGCCTGACCGCGCAGTTCGACCGTCATCGCGAGGCAGCCGAGCGGCAGGCGGGGAAACCGCTCGCGAAGGCTGAGCCACGGGCGGCTGCACGCCTCGTCGAACGGATCGTCGCCGCTAACCTCGGCCAGTAATAACGCGCCTGCGCCCAGCCTTGCGGCGAGTGGCAAGGCCGCGTCCGCCTGCTGCGTCAGCGCGTAGAGATGCGGCACCGCCTCCCCGTCGCAGTGCAGGTCGAGGACGATGTCGGCGTCGATTGCGAGCGATAGGAGCGCGCGGCGTAAGTGATCTTCGGGTGTCGTCGCGGTCAGGGATAAAGCGGCCCGCGCAAGCGCCGCCCTCGTCTCGTCCACGTCGTCCGACGCATCGTCCGGGACAAGCAGCGGATAGCCGCGATTGAAATTCCGCCCATCGCCAAGCGAGAACCGCCCGATCGGCGTGCCGAGCAGCCGCTGCGCGAGGCCGAGCGGATTAGCCGACGGCACGATGACGACCTCACCGAGGACTCGCGCCTCCGCCAATGCTCGCGCGACATGCAGCGCGGTCAGAATGCCGGGCGCCTCGTTCGCATGTAGCCCGCCCTGCACATACGCTTTCGGCCGCGCGCCGGGCCTGCCGAAACGATGTACGGTCAGGGTGTGCGTGGTGCCCGGCGCAACACCGGGTACGGGAATCGTTTCGGCGGTCATGGCGGCCCTCAGGTGTGACGCGGCCGGCGCGTGCGGAGGTCGGCGAGGTGCGCCAGCAGGGAGCGAGCGAACGGCGTCGCGGCGGGCGCTCCGGCGGCGCGGGCGAGGATCTGTTCGGCGACGAGGCGGGGCCGTTCCTCGTGCGCGAGGTGGCCGAGGCCCGGGAGCGTGACGATCTCGGTCGACGGCAAGAGGTGGCGGGCGCGTTCGGCCTCGCTCGGGCGAATCGTGCGGTCGTGGGCGCCGACGATCAGCGTCATCGGAACGGAGAGACGCGGCAGGTCACGCTCGATCGGCTCGAGATCCCAGTTCGCCATCATCGTGAGCGCGCCGCCGACATGCGCCGGGCAGCGGGCGAGCCGGGCATAGAGCGCCGTCCCCTTGGCATTAAGCATAGAGCCGGTGCCGGCCAGGAGCCGGTCGACTAAGACCCGATCGGCGCGCCAGGCCAGTAGCGGATGCACCGGCGACAGGCTCGCGAGGAACCCCGCGAACGGCGCGAACACGCTCGCCGGCAGTCCGTCGAGCGGCAGCAAGGCGCCGTTCAGGCTGATGACCCTGGCCGGCGCGATCTGTCCATCGAGGCACATCCGCACAACGATGGCGGCGCCCGCTGAATGCCCCACCGCCACTGTCGGTCTGGCACCGAGCGCGCTCAGCAGTCCGGCGAGGCCAGCCGCCATCCCGGGGAGCGACATGCGCCGGCCGGTCGCCGATTGCGTGAAGCCATGACCGGGCAGGTCGGGCGCGATCACGGTGAACCGCGTCGCGAGGAGCGGCATCAGGGCGCGGAACGAATGGGTGGTCGCGCCAATGCCGTGCACGAGCAGCAGCGCCGGTCCGTGCCCCATCACCTGCACATGCCAACGGAGGCCGCCCGCATCGACAAAGCGGCTGGCGCGGCGATTTGGCCAGCGCCGTCCGTCGCGGGACCAGGAGAGACCCCTCATGATGGGGCGTCCCGCGTCGCCGCCAACGCGTCATCCGCGCCCGGGATCATGCCCTGGACCTGTCAGCTTTGGCCGCGACCGGAAAGATCATGCGGCTCCGGATCCTTCTGCGTCCCTTGCCGGCAAGCGTATCCGCGCCGCCCTCGCCTCCGCCAGTCCCCACCCGAGCAGCAGGAAGAAGAACCCCTCGATCTCGACCGCATAAAGGCTGCTGGTGGACGCGATCGGCCATTGGTCGATCACCGCCGCCGCAAACAGGCCGACGCGCAATGGATCGGGCCGCCGGAGTAGGCCTCGGCATAGGGCGGCGAGCCAAGTCACGATCAGGCCGGTGAACAGCAATAGCCCGGGGATGCCGGAATCGGTCAGCACCTGGAGATAGTGGTTGTGCGGATGGATGTTGCAGCCGGCGACACCACCACCGAGCGGCGGCGGGGCAGCGCGAGCAACGGCGGTGAAGTAACGCGGGTCGGCGCAGCCAGTGCGGAACCCGTCGAAGCCGCGGCCTAGCCACGGATGCTGCTCGGCCATCGCCATCGCCCGGTCGTAAATCAGCCCGTAATCGCTCGTCCGGAAATGCTCCATCTGGGTCGAAAATTGCGTGACGAGGCGGCCGAAGACGACGGGCGCGAAGACGGCGGAGCCTGCGATGATGAGCCCGGCCGCGACAACGGCAATCAATACGACCGGGCGGAGGCGCGGCAGCAGCAGGGCCGCTATAACCAGCGCGAAGACGCCGAGGATGAACGGCATCCGCTGCCCGACGACGAGCAGGATCGCGAGCGCGCCGACCGTCAGCACCAGCGCCCCGAGCCAGAGCACTGGCCGTCGCTGGGCAGGCCAGGGGGCGACGACCGGCACCAGCACGGGCGCCAGCATCCGCGACAGTGGGGCGGCGACGCGGGCACGGCCGATCGGGTCCGTCAGCACGCCGTCGGCATTGGCGACAATGCCGAACAGGTTTCGTCCCGTCATGAACTGCGCGGCGATATGGGCGGCGTAGTAGAGCCAGGAGAGGGTGACGATACGGCCGAGCCAGCGCCGGGCGCTCGCGTCCGCGAGCAGCCAGAACTCGAGCGCCGCGACCAGGACGAGATAGCGCGCGGAAATGATCGCCTGCAGCAGGGACGGCCAGCCGCCCGTGCCGATGCCGGGCAGCGAGCAGACGATCAGCCACATCCACCAGAGCGAAGTGACCACTATCCACGGCGCCCGCACCGCTCGCCGCGCGGCGGGCTCGGTCACGAGCCGGGCGATGAACACGACGTCGACGATCCCGATCGCCACCTCGGCGACGCTCGTCGCGTGTAGCAGGAGGATCGGCAGCGCGAGGACGGAGACGAACGACGCGCGCTCGGCAAAGC